>JAQVHZ010000108.1 GCA_028695965.1 Thermoguttaceae bacterium
CGTAGCAATAATTCCATTCGTCTATGGCGATACGAATATCTTTGCCTTGGAGTTCAGGAAATTCTTGTCGGTATCTGCGATGCGCGTTGGCGATACGGCAAATGTCGTTGGGGACTTGTTGGATGTGCTCAACAATATCGTCGCGCGTTTGGACGTAGAAATGTTCGCTAATCAAGTCCATGTGATCGGCGCATTCACGCATGATGAGCTCGTCCCATGCGCCGACCGCTCCAACGGCAATAAGGATCAGGTCAGGATCAAAATTGCGGAAAGCGTCAGCGAATTCATTATGCTTAAGCGCATATTTGTCGGTTGACATATGACCGATTTGCCAATTGCCATACATTTCGTTGCCGAGACACCAGTATTTCACATTATATGGTTCTGTATGTCCGTTAGCGGCGCGGATTTTGCCATAGGCAGAATCGGCGGCTCCGTTGGCGTATTCAAGCTCTTCAAGGGCAGATTCAACGTTGCCGGCGCCAGTATTGACGGCGACGTCAGGCTCAGTTCCTAGATACTGGCAGAAGAACATGAACTCGTCGAAACCGAAATCGTTATGTTCGATTCCTTGCCAAGCGGGATTCTTGCGAGGCGGACGACGATCACGGTCGCCGATACCGTCTTTCCAGTTGTATCCGCTGACGAAGTTGCCTCCGGGCCATCGATAAATTGGCGAGTTGAGTTCTTTCAAAAGAGCCATGGTATCAGCGCGCATACCGTTGATGTTATCGGCGGGCATAAGGGACGCGGTTCCAAGTCTCGCTTCGCCTTTGCCTTGAAACAGGACGGCGAACGCGCCTTTTTCAATCGGGTCGATCAAACCGTCAGCGACGAAATCGAACGTGTATTTGCAATATCCGTCCTCTGCTTTTTCAACGGGGTCGCCAAGTGGAATTTCGATGAAACGTTTGCCGTTGTCAAAGAGGAATCGAACTGAAATGCGCTGGCTGTCGGCAGTTTTAGCCCAGACGTAACCGAGATATTTTTTGCCGTCAACGAAGGATAGTCCATCTTGTTCGACTCCGAACGCCCAGTCGTTAGCGCTGATCCATTTTGGCGAAGCTCTGCCGACAAACGCGCCGTCTTTGGCGTGCTCGAATTGCGCGTCGCCTAGGAGTTCCCACGGATACATAGCGGGCGCGTCATGGAATTTTCGATCTTGGAGCATTTCAGCCCAGACGCCGCCATAGATGCAGCGTCCGAGGTGTTCGATAAACTGTCCGTAGATTAGCGGAGAGATAGGTTCGCCCTGTTGAGAGGCGTCGATTTTGGCAACGACGGCGTCTTGCGCGCCTACGGGCGCGGCAAACAGGTTTGCCAACGCCAAAAGCATTAACGCCAACGCTAGAAATTTGTGATTTTTTTTCATAGATAGATTCCCATTCTCGAGTGTGACGGACGCGCAGTCTTTGTGGTTTCACGCTGTCGACGTTTCCGGTATGCGCGTCCTTTGAAGTCTTTATCATTATAAGGCAAACGTTTCTGTTAGTTAATTATTTTTTTAAAAATCATCACGGGCTTCTTCGAAAATCGTTCTAGCGCCAAAGATACCGCCCGCCATCGCTCCGGGTTTCCCCTGGAATCGAACGCGAACAGTTGATTTGCCGTCCGGATTCGGAATAGAGTAGCATTCTTCGAAGAATTTGCCGGGCTTATCTCGATCAAGACGTTTTTCTGCGATTTTTTGTCCGTCGATAAGAATGTCAAAGAAACGATAACCGGAATCGTCTCCCCAGTAGGTAATAACAAGCGCGCAAGCTTTTTCTGGATCGACTTTCATATCGAATTCGAAGAAGCCGCCGTCTCTGGCGTCTCTCCATTTTCTCCCCATATGCACGCCATTTAGGGATTTTTCGCCTTTAAAATTGTGGTCTCGTTCCGGCTGCATTTCACCCGGTTGAAAGAATTGCAGCGTAGCTTTTTCAAGTCTGGCTCGTCGCTCTCTTTCGGCGACGAATTCTTTTTCTTTTTCCGCCCATGTTGCTTCGGTAAAGAAGTTAAAATAGACGCAATAACGTTCTTTTGCAGCGTAGAACGGCACAAGAGCGACGTCGTTAGGTTTTGTGCTGGTTAGAATCGCTTGCTCGGGAGTTTCAAAAAACGAACGTTTTTTATCTTTTGCCGCGTCGTCGACAAGTTCGCTTGGATCGCGAGAATCGGAAATGACAACAGGAATGACGCTCGCGCTTTGGGCGGCGACATTGGACTCGACGTCAAGTTGAGTCGCGATTGGCGCGTCGATTGGTCCAACGTCGCCAGCATACAATATCGGTCCTCTGAAGAAAGCGGCTACGTTTGGGTTGTCGGGAGTTGGTTCGAGCGTCCATTCTGCGCAGATGGGAAGTTGTTTAATAGTTTGACCTTTTGTCCATTCTGTTCCGAGGTTGTAGTATCCGTCTTCGACATTTACGGCGTTTTGGTCGACGTAACAATTGTTGGGCACACGGACCTTAACGTCTAGATCCATGTCGTCCTTGGCGTCGATAGATAACGCGCCGCTTGCATCGACGCTAACGACGACGCCTTTTTCTGTCCAGTCGAGGGTTGACGGAATGAGAAGGTTGATAAGTAAGACGTCGGTTCCGTCTTCTGAGGTCATGTGGTAATAGATCTCGCCGTTGTATTGGGTATGATTTTCCATGCCCGTGCCATGACAGCAAGTCCAATGCGTTTCGCGAGTCGAGTAGGTGCGAAAACCACCCGGCGTAAGCGGAATGAAGTAGGTATAGAGTCTTTCGAGGTCGTCGCTCTTATCGATGGAAGAGAGTATGTGATTATAAAGCGCGCGTTCGAAATAGTTGAGATACTTGATTTCGCCAGACTGCATATAGAGTCGTTGGGTCAGCTTGAGCATATTGTAGGTATTGCACGTTTCGCAAGAAGAGTCGCTGAAACGCGTACTGAGGACGCCGGGCGGTCCGAAATGCTCCCCGTTAGAATTGCCGCCAATCGCATAAGTATGAAATTCAGTAACGCGATTCCAGAAGAATTCTGCAGTTGGGAAAGCGTTGACGTCGCCGTTGCCCGCTATTTCAAAGCGCCGCGCTAATCCTGCTAATTTGGGAATTTGCGTGTTCGCGTGTCGATGTTGAAGTTCGTCTCGTCCTTCGCTCAGCGGCTTCAAAATTACATTGTCGTAAAAACGGTCGCCTTCTTTTAGATACTTCTCGTCGCCTGTCGCAGCATAGAGGGAATAGAGCGCGTCGTTCATTCCTCCATATTCGCACAGGAGCATTTTTTGCATCTGTTCAAAAGTAAGGTTTTTCGTAACGTCAATAGTCCAATCGCCGAGTCTTTTTGCCACGTCGAGCGCCTGTTCGCTGTCGCAATAATGGTAGGCGTCGAGGAGACCCTCAAAGATCTTATGGAGCGCGTACCACGGGACCCATAACCCGTTCAAGTCGAAGCCTTGGGTGCGTATGTCTCCACGAGCTACTTCTTCAAAGACTTTAAAATAATTGGGATCTCCTGCGAGTATGCCAGCCCCCGCCGCTTCTTGGCATTCTGCTAGTTCTGAAGCGACATATTCGGCGCGCTCTTTGAATCGTTCGTCGCCGGTAGAAGCGTAAGATTTGGCAATGGCAGACAGATAATGTCCAAGAGAGTGCCCTGCAATCGATTGCGCTTCCCAGCCGCCGTAGTTTTTCGCTCGTGGTTCGAGTCCAACATTTTCGCGGAATCTCGCAATTAACCGATCAGGCTCAACGCTTAACAGATATTCTGAGTTTTTATCTTGCGCGCTTTTAAACGGGCTAGGCAGCAATCTAACCTGCGAGAGGTTGAACGGTTCAATTTCTCGCTTAGCTTTGACGACGTCGTCGGCCGCTAGAGCGGGAAGGGCGCTCAGGACAACGAGACTTAAACAGAACGCCAATGTGGCGCGGCGTGAAAGAATTGTTGGCATCTTCTTCTCCTTGCGTTATTGAGCGTCGATCGACGCAGAAATTCTATAATAATCGAAATCGGCAGCTCCGCCAGGTTGGCTCGTGGCGTAGTAAAAGAGTCCGAAGCGATAGCCCATAAAGTGCGGAAGGGTGTAGATCATATGGAGCTTCGGACCAATTCTATTCCATTCGACGCCGTCGGAACTCCAGTAGAAATAGGCGTCGTCTTTTTGGTTCGTAAAATCACAATCGACCCTGAGATAGACGGTCGAGACGTCATCTGTAAGCGGAATCAAGACGTTTTCTTTTAGCGCGTCTTCGTTGATATTTCTTTTCGTTTCCGCTTCAGCCTGAACTATGTAGAATTTTCCATTGCACTTAGTAACGCCGACAAATCCATATTTGCGCTGAAACGACGTCAGACCTGCATAATCGCCGTCGTTAAGTTTACTGAAATCAAGCGCCGTTGAAGCAGAGGACGTTGGACCAAACGTTCGCTGCGTTATTGTATTGCGCGCTTGTGGGAGCGCAGCATCGACGCGACCGGCAGTAAGCCGCAGCCAACCAGGTCGTTCGTGCAGCGACCAATATCGGCAGTCGGGCGCGTGATTCCATTGCCACGCGAGCGGAAACGCCTCTCTTAGACACGCGCTTTCTTCTTTTGAGGCAGCCTCTAACTTTTCGAGCAGAGAAACGTCTCTGTCGAATTCGTCCGACTCGACGATGTTGCCGAGCGGCTCGCCTTCCTTTACGATAGGCAATATCTCTGGCGCTTTTCCTTCGACGCCTAGGACTGGCCAGTCGTCCTCCCATTTGACGGGGATAAGGTACGGAATGCGTCCGACAGCTCCGCTGTCTCTAAAGAGGTAAGCGATCCAGTCTCCGTCTTCTTTTTCCACGAGAGTTCCTTGCGCGATTCCCCGATCTTTAAAGATAACGCGTCCCTCGTAAGGCCCCGTGATATTATCAGCGCGGAAAATAATCTCCGTGCGCATATCTCCTCGAGGCCAAGTGATATTGCACACGTAATATTTTCCATTGCGTTTGAACATTTGCGAACCTTCGGCAGAAAGACCAACCGTTCCCCCCGCAACAGCGCCCGCATTACGAATAACGACGTCGTTGAAACCGCCTTCTTTAAATCCGGATAAATCTTCGTTAAGTTCGGTCAAGCGCAGATTGCCAGCTCCATAGAGAAGGTAGGCTTTCCCGTCGTCGTCAAAGAAGAGGGAACAGTCATGACACATGGGTCTGAACGATTTAACGGTCCATTTACCGGTAACGTCGCGAGTTGAATAAATGTATGTCTTTCCGGTTGTGCCGGCAAATACAGCAAGGTAGAAAACTCCGTCTTTATACCGCAAAGAACTCGCCCATGTGCCAGCGCCATACGCGCTTTTGCCATTGCGTAAGGCAAGATCGTCAACGTCTTCGAGAACGTTGTTTGCGTAGCCCACGATTTCCCAATCGACGAGATTCTTCGAACGCATAATTGGGACGCCCGGAACCATATGCATTGTTGTCGAACTCATATAATAGCAGTCGTCGACGCGCAATAGCGACATATCTGGGACGTCAGCCCAAATATTGGGATTGGTCGCAAGCTCCTGCGCGCTCACAACAGAAAATGTTAAGAATGCAAACGGAGCGAAAAGAACCTTTGCGATTTGTTTCAGTACATAACGTAACATAACTGTGATTCCAAATATATTTTTTGATTTTGGGAGAGAATCGTTCAATCCTTGTGTATATTGTCTAGGATAACTGTTGAAAATAGCGCCGTCAATAAAAAAGAACAATAAAAAATATATTTGTGAAGACATTAGAAAAAAAGATTGGGTTATTTGAGAGACCGAGGAGATAATTTCGAATGTATCCCTCGAAATTCAAAGGGTTGTATGGCGGCATTGACTCTTCTAGTCGCTAGTCAATTCCTGAGTCTCCTTACAGCGCAGCGATTTTTATCAAGCGTTCATTAATGCTGAGTTCCAATAAAAAAACCGCCTATATCGAGACGTGTTCCTCAAGTAGGCGGCGTTTGTGATTGTCGGTCTGTCTTGATAACGATTTCAATCGTCAATCGTCGAGTCTTCTCCTTCCTCTTCCTCTTGAAGACGTTTTGTTATGTCGTCTTCGATGATCCAAGCGAGCCGACCCAAAAAACGCGCATAAAGCGCTGGTATGTAACTTAGCGCTACAGAGAAAATGAGCGCTGGGAAAACAGCTTTTAGCAGGATTGGTTTTTCTCCAATGTTAGGAGCTACGTAGTTGTGTACGGCGAGCCATATGGTAAAAAGCCCAAGCGCAATCGTTCCAAAAATGAACGCATAGGTGATTCCGAAGAAATAACCCCAACTTTTATAGACGTTTTTTAGACTTTGCACTACGTTCTTAGTTATCAGCGTAAAAAGCGCGTCTGCCTGCATATATGAAAGGAAAAAAATTGGAGTCAAAAAAGCGGCTGAAAAGGTAAAACCGACGGTGGAAGGCAAACCTAAAAGGGAGAAGAGAATCACCCCCGGTATGCCCGCTATTATCGTGAGGAGAGCAACCCAGAGGAATTGTCCGAGTCCGCCAAGGAAGCTATACTCGGGCCAGTCTTCAAATTTATCCGCGCCGCTTGCCGTCTCAGTAAAAATGTGGAATGAGTAAGGAGTGGAAAAGACTCCCCAGAGGAAACAAAACATTAGGAATATAACCTTATCTTCCCAAATGCATCGCAGAAAAGCAGTCAGCGCGCTTAAGCCCTGCTGATTGTGGAGCATCGTCTGGACGTCGGCCGACAAGGTGCGCATAAAGAAGTAGGTTACTAAAAAACACGGAATAAACGTAACGGCGGCAACGAAACCGAGCCTAATATTAGTTCCAATAGACGCAAACGGCTTGAGTACATTATCCCAAAACGGTCGTTCAGGCAGTTCAGTTCGTTTTGCAGAAACGTATTCTTCTTCACCATGTTCCATACGCTCAATGCGCTTGCGTTCATAGAGCTGTTCCAGTGAGAAGTCGCCGTTTCCCCTGGTGTTTATTGATTTATTTTGAGACGTTGTTGATTCTGAGCGTTCTTTTCCTAACGTCGTAACGTCAGAAGCTCGTTCCTGAAGGGGCGTCGGCTCTACAATGCCATATATGTCGTTTTTAGAGGAGGCGGACGAAGATATCGCCAGCGAACCTTTTGCCGAACGTCGTTTAGCGTTTGAGTTTGACGATTCGTAGGAGCTTCCGTCTAGCAGAAACGAATAGATGCCCGTTTGTTCAATCTCTGGAATGTATTTCAGACCGTATTGCCCATCGGCTTGTAGTTTGAATCCCGAAGCGGCGTTAGTGTCTTGACTTTCGTTGCCGACGGAGAGGTCGTCTTCACTGGAGAGTGAGAGATCGTCGTTTTCGTTGACGTTGGAAAGGTCGTCTGACATCAGGAACTTTCTAATTGTTGAAGTAAAACGGGGGCAGTATAAAATAGTAAAATAGAACTAAAAAGGTTAACGTGTTGTGAACGAAAAAAATACGCAGGCAAACGTCGGGCTATTCTAACGAAAACTCATTATTGACGCAATAGGTTTTTCATTATGCCTAAACAACTTGATTTGTTTTTCTAATGAAATTAACGATAACAATATTTCCGAAGAGACGCAGGTTTTAAGGTGGAAACGCCGATAAAACGAAAGAGCGGCGCAGTGGAAATCTCGCTGCGGATTGACCAGACGTTCATGCGTTTTCGACTATTGGGAAAAGGGAATTAACAATGCAAAAAATACCGGTTGTTAACAACGACGTCCATTCGTTGTTGCCAGAACTAACATGGCTTGTATTTGAGTCTTATGCAGACACAACCACGGTGAATCGTCTTGATCGCTGCCCGCTTCCGAATAAAGAGGCTATTGTTGAAATCCTTTACGATTTAAACGAGATACTTTTTCCAGGTTATCGCCGTGCCGACCCTCTCAATACCTCGAACCTTCTTTACTACGTCGGAAACTTGATTGATAGGATTTTTGATTCGCTTAGCGTCCAAATTGCGCGCGCGCTTTGCGGGTGTGGAGGCGTCAAATACTGCGAACCGGAAAAACGGCTGGAATATGAAAAGGTCGGCGAAGAGCTCGCTATTGAACTTTTCAAACGTATTCCGTCTATTCGAGCCATACTTGCAAAAGACGCCGAAGCTGCAATTAAGGGGGATCCAGCTTGCAAGTCGACAGACGAGGTCATTTTTTGTTATCCGGGATTCGACGCGATCGTCGTCTACCGTATTGCTCGTACTCTTTGGGAACTTGGCGTTCCTCTCATTCCGCGTATTATGACTGAGATTGCGCACTCCCGCACGGGCGTCGATATTCACCCTGGCGCAAAGATCGGCGAATATTTCTTTATCGATCACGGCACGGGCGTCGTTATTGGCGAGACTTGCGAAATTGGCGATTGGGTTAAGCTATATCAAGGCGTAACTCTCGGCGCTTTAAGCTTTCCAAAAGACGAACGCGGGGAACTTGTGCGCGACAAGAAACGTCACCCTACGCTCGAAGATAACGTCGTCGTCTATGCGAATGCAACCATTCTTGGCGGCGACGTTGTCGTTGGACACGATTCAGTAATCGGTTCGAGCGTCTGGATTACGAAGTCTGTAGCGCCAAACTCGACGGTAGTTATTGAACGTCCTAAATTGGTTGTGAGATAAATAGTCGTTTGAACAGACAAAAGAAAACGGCAACGTTCCTTAGAACGTTGCCGTTTTTAGTATGACGGGTATGCCCCGAATCTTGGGTGAAAGTCCCAAGGAGCGTAGTTGCCGACGAATCCGATAGCGACTTGCAAGCTTCACGTCGTGAGGCGTGGGGGAGAAGAAGCAATAGCGAAACCGTGACCCTACGAACAGAAACCTGATATTAAGGCAAGTCAAGCGGACATGACGGCTGAAGACGTTAAAATCCAAAAGGCAACCGTAACCTTGGCTTGTAAATCAGGAGGGTAAACGGGGAAAGATTCGAGGGCTTATCCCGTGAGGTCTCACAGACAGCTTTAACCGTGTAGTAACAACTAACTGTGAGAAGTCAGTAGAAGCCATAGTAGGTATGACCAATATCGAAGGGCTGAACAACTTAGCCGTGTAATCAAAAGTATGTCCTATGGAATGTCTGACGGCAAGAAGGGCGAAATATACCTGAGTAGATACTGCGTTGCCTACGACGATTTCATAAGAGGAACGGAAAGGAGAAAACACGCAAGACACACGCTTTGAAGTTAAGTTGAACCGCCGTATGCCGAACAGTATGTACTGTGGTGTGAGAGGGGAGAGAAAATCTCCCCTACTCGATTAAGACGACTGAATAAGCGAGAAGAATCACTTAGAACGGAGATCGAAATCAAATCTATTCGAACCAGAAGCGACCTCGGCTTCAAAGCCGGAAGTTTTAGGGTCGTTGTACCTGCTCGGAATTATGCTACGGGATTCGATTTCAGGAATGTCGTTGCCGTCTTCGTCCTTGGAGGTTCTACCAGTTTCATAGTCTTCGTAACAATCGAATTTAACAAGATACTTCCCGGGCGTGGTCCCTGCATCGGCTTTACCAAGGAGAGTCTGGAGTTTATACTCGCCATTTTCGTTGGTGACGCCACTAGCTTCGTGTCCGTTGCCCTCCGCCGGGATAAAATAGACAGTTGCATAAGGAAGTGGTTGTCCGTCTAAGGTAACCGTTCCCGTAACGCCCTCAGTCTTAATTTTTTTACCGCCGCAGGCTGGAACAAATGTAAGGAGCGCTACTAGGATGAGAACAAGTGAAAGTTTTTTATTCAACATTTTACATACCATTATATAGCAACGGTCATCGGAAAATTGTTAAGTCCGGAGACCGTTGTTTGATTGAATTATATCAAGTCGTCGTTTGCAGGGACTTGCCCCACATTTTTGCCAGTAGACAATGCTCACAGAGAGACCGTTTCACCACCTTGCGGAGTGGCCATAGCGCCCCAAACGCCACGATAGGATTTGCCGGCATTTGTATATTCGGCCGTATTTGGGACGCCCAATGTAGAAAGCGTTCCACATTCGATCGTTTCAGAGACGAAGCGAACAGAACCGTCACACATAGCGACATTGGCGCCGCCGCTGTGATTGCTAGAGGCAGTGACGATAGCGTAACGAGTACGATCCGGGTTGTTGTTGCTATCGATCGTGCTAGAGCAACTTGGACAGTTCGGAGGAAGCACAGCATTAAAGCAGGAGATTGGGATACGAGCATCCATCCAGCGGAGACCCTTAACAGGATAGCCATTGCCTTTGCTTGTGGGTTTCAGGTTGTTTCCGTCCCCACGAAGAGCTAGACATGCAGCTGGAGCTTGTGTTTGGACAGAAGTCAAATAAGCAACGCCGGCTTTGACATTACTTTCTTCGGTACCGCTCCTGGTGCAGACGGTTTCACTAAACGCCATTGTATTGCTTGTTCCGTCTTGAATGGTTGCAAAAGTAACCTTGCC
>JAQVHZ010000109.1 GCA_028695965.1 Thermoguttaceae bacterium
ACATACCGGCTCCCTCGTTGTTTTTTGGAGGTAATTTTTTTAGGTTAAAATCACTCCGGATTCTAACGAGGAGCCGTGTTTTACGCAATATCAATTAAATAAAATTGCTTGATGGTTGCAATATGAGAAAAAACAAAAATAAGCGTTTCCTTTTGACACAGAAGGGGTTTAAGTAAGTACGTTGTGAGATCACCGGCGCAAATTACGCGCAGCGTATCGACAACAAAGGAGTAAACATGAACAGATTATTAACTTTACGCTATGCGTTTCTCTTTGCGTTGGCGTGTGTAACGTTAGTCGGTTGTAAAGAATCCGCCCCTGACGGCATGCCGGATACGGTGCCCTTTACGGTTAAAGTAGTCGACGGTTCCAAAGGAATTGCCGACGTCCAAGTCATTATGAACAGCCCGACCGCAACAGGATCTGTTGCCGGAACGACCAATTCCTCCGGCGTCGCCGTCATGCAGACGACCTTTAAGAATTTCACTAAGAAAGGCGTTCCGACCGGCGAGTACAAAGTTCTCTGCGTCAAATCCCCGACTGTCGACCACTGGAAGACAGAAGAAGAACTTAACCAGATGGACATGGGAACCCGCCAAGCGTACTTCGACGAATGGGAAAAGAAAAATGAAGAACTCGAGCGCGAAGTACCGAAAATTCTGGAATCTTTCGACAACAGCCCTTGCAGCGTTACCGTCTCGGGCGAAGGCGAATTTGTCGTCGACGTCGCAGAATATAAATAACAACAATTGAATTCTTTCTATTATCGTCTGACAACGCGCCGCAAACTTATTGCAGCTCGTCTCCTGCCGATGCGTATGCGTCGGCGCGTATTTGTTACTTTAATATATGTTTAAGCAAAGGTTATTCTTATGAGTAATTCTAAAAAAGCCCGCCATGGCTTTACCTTGGTCGAACTGTTGGTCGTTATCGCGATCATCGGTATCTTGATTGGGCTTCTCCTTCCGGCCGTTCAAGCGGCGCGAGAAGCGGCTCGACGTATGCAATGCACGAACAATCTGAAACAGATTGGTCTGGCGCTGCAAAACTACCACGACACGAACGGGGTCTTCCCTCCGAACTGCACGGGCGACGGGCATGAAGACCACCCGTCTCCTTGGGGCGCCGTCTCGTTCTATGTCGCGCTCTATCCGTTCATGGAGCAAAACGCGCTGTACAACTCCGTTACTTCCCGAGGAATTGACGGCTTTGCCGCCGTCTGGGAGTGTGCCTGGGACGAATTTAAAGTACTGATTCCGATGATGGGTTGCCCGTCCGACGCTCAAGCGAACCAACAGAGCTGGCTCAATCGCGGCCAGCCCGGAAGCTACTGCGGTTCTCGCGGCGACACTTCCGTTAATCTTCAAGAAAACGCAATCAACCAACGCGGATTCTTTAAGGGCGGTCTTGGCGCCAGACCGAACTCCATGCCGCGCGCGTTTGGCTGGGGACGAGGCGTCCAATGCCGTCCCATATCCGCCATGACCGACGGAACCTCCAACACGATCGCCATCAGCGAAGCCTGCGTCTCCGAAAGGAGCAACTCGATGCGCGTCAAGGGCGGAACTGTCATCTATGACGCCGGTTCTCCGAACTCCTGCTTAGCCATGGTCAGCGCCAATGACAGGAGCGTCTACACCGGCAACCGATCAAACTACAACGGTCGCGGCTCGCTCCACACCGACGGACGTCCCGGCGTCCTGATCTTCACCACCGTCCTGCCACCGAACTCGCCGTCTTGCATCACAGCCGACGGACTCAGCAACCCGGGCTACAGCCAGTATGGTTACCTGAGCGCTTCGAGCTATCACTCCGGAGGCGTCAACGGCGCCTTTGTCGACGGCTCTGTGCGCTTCATTTCCGAAACGATCGACTGCGGTCCAAACCTTGGAAGCACGACCTATCTCTCGACCGACCCTAATGGCAAGAGCCCCTTCGGGGTCTGGGGCGCAATGGGCACCATCGCCGGCGGCGAAACGACGACTACCAACTAATTCCAACGGCTCCGCAGGCGTCGCCTGACGCCTGCTGGACCCTAAAACAGAAGCGAAGCGGTCTCATTGACAGATCGTTTCGCTTTTTTATTTGAGGCGTCTTTCCTTTCGTATAATTTTTTTCTTGCCAAACGGACTTCCTGCAATTATAATCAACGTGCGCGGTTGATATGCCTACCCCGCTTTGTTCCTCTTACCCGTCCGTTTATGGATATTCCTATGCAACGAAGATACGTTCCCGCTTTGTTACTGATCGCGTTGTTTACCCTTGCCGGCTTTCTGCGCGCGTCCGAGCCAACCACGCTCGAAAAGATCCAAGCGCTTCCGTTCGTTCCGTCGCCCCCAGTGCAGCCGGTTGTCGGATTCGACGCTTTTGGCGGTTCGTGGAGTCTCGACGCCGGAACGGTCTTTGCCAAAGGGGACGCCGGTTCGCGCTTGACGTACGCCGACCCAAATTGGCAAAAAGCGCAGCGCGGGGCCATTCAAGTCGATCTGCGTTTCCCTGCCAAATCCACAGGGTTCTCTGGCGTCTGTTTCAAAATTACCGGTTCAGGAATTGGCGCGGACGCGTTCAACGGATACGAAATTGGGTTCAATCCCGCCGACGAAATTATCAACATCGGAGCGCATCGCCAGAATTATACGCCCATAACGCAGGTTCCTTATCAAATACCAGTCGACAAATTCTTTACGCTAGTAATCGAATTTGATGAAACAGGTTTCGAATTCTACATCGACGGCGCAAGAACCGGCGGGTACCACGAAGCGACCCCGCGCGCCGACGACCCTCTTCAAGCGGGCACGTTTGCGCTGCGACTCTGGCAGAACGACGTCGAGTATCGCAATCTCAAAGTTCGGCTCGACAGAACTGCCGACGGATTCATCGACGTTCCTGCAGAATCGGTTGAGTTCAAGCCGGTCGAACAATTTGTTGGAGAGTATCCAGAAACGCTCGCATTAGACGACCTTCCGCCCTTCGTCTATGTCGCTCGTTCTCTTTTCAATCAGCCAAATTCGGTCGGCAACGACCTATGGCAATCGACGCCAAAAAAGAACGGATGCGCAATTCGATACGTCGACCCTGCCGACCCCAAAAAACCAATTGAGACGATCTTCGAAGATCCTGACGGCTCCATCTACGACATGAACCTGTCGTACGACGCGCAGACGATCTATTTCTCTTACCGTCCTAAAGGGTCCAAGTATTGGAATATCTGGAAGATAGGAATTGACGGTTCCAATTTGACCCAACTCACCAACGGACCTTTCTTCGACGTCTCTCCCGCAGAACTTCCCGACGGCAGAATCGTCTTTGTCTCCACGCGCCGTTTCGGACGCACCGTCTGTCAGCCGGGCCCTGCGTCTAACCTCTTTCTCATGGACGCCGACGGAGCCAATATTACTTGCGTCAGTATGAACACGCTCTCCGACTTCAACCCGCAAGTTCTCCCCGACGGCCGAGTCCTCTTTACGCGTTGGGAATATATTGACCGCGACCTAACTTACCGTCAATCCCTCTGGACGCAGAACCCAGAAGGAACCCTCTATCAGTTCTACTACGGCAACACGATCCGCGATTTCGGGTCGGCGCTTCAAGCGCGCCCGATCCCCGGCGCTCCGGCTTCGAAGGTTGTCGCGACCTTTACGCCGCACCACGGTTACCCACACGGCGCTATTGGCGTCATTGACCGTTCTCAAGGCGTCGAGGCGGGCAAAGACGAGGGCTTTACCTACTGGACTAACGAGTTTTCGAATATCTACGACATATCGCGCCCCTATGCGTATCGCGACCCCTTTCCGCTCGACGAAGAACGCGTTCTATGCGCCTATGGCAGTTCCGGCGGCGTACTTGGTCCAAACTCTTCTGGTTCTGACGCGCGGTACCGAATTTGGCTGCTAGATTGCGACGGGGAGAAACGGCTCCTATGCGAGGAGCCGGAACTCGACTGCTTCTGTCCGATCGCGGCCGTAGAAACGCCAAGGCCGCCCGTCCTGTCGACCCGTATCCTTAAGCCAAATTTGAAGAAAGAACTTCGTCCGCAACTGAAAGAGCGCGAACTCTCTGCCGGGTTGCGGCGGACCGACGGCGTCGAGCCGCGCGACGAATATGACAAGCTTGTCGAAATGTTTAAAGCGAATCCACAATCCGGCGCCTATGAGGTCGACGGCCAAATGATCGACGTCGCAGAATGGGGAATTCCCGAACGCATGAACTTGCTCGAAGGAGACCCCGTCGGACAAGTCGTCTTGGCGGACGTCTACCAGGGACTCGAGCCGCTCGTCCAACGCGGCGACGTCAAGTCGATTCGAATTATGGAGCAGATTCGCAAGTCGGCGGAACTCTACGACCGTTCGTTCGATCAATCGCCGTCGATGGGCGTGGGAACCTATTACGCTAAGCGTTGTTGGGGCGAGATTCCCGTCGACGAGGACGGCAGCGCGAATTTCTACGTGCCGGCGCTGCGTGAAATCTATTTCCAAGCGCTCGACGCCGAGGGCCGGGAAATTCAGCGCATGACGAGCGCCGTGCAGTTCATGCCCGGCGAATCGATCGGGTGCATCGGATGTCATGAAGACCGAGATTCTATTCCAGCGACTGCGCAAGACGTCAGCCGACGCCCGACCGCCGCGCTGCGCGCGCCCGACACGCCGGTCTTGCCCGACTTTATCTACGACGCCTACCAATACCGTCAGGAGAACGGCGGCAACCTTACGCTCGACGCGGGCGTCGTCGATTATCCGAGCCTAATGCAGCCGGTTCTTGACCAATACTGCGTCTCGTGCCACGAAGGAGCCGACCCCGCCGGGGGATACGACCTCAGCGGCGACGCAACGCGCTATTTCAGTTCAAGTTACGAAGCGCTTCTACTCAAGAGCCGCTCCTATCGTCAAGCGGATATGCTCACTGGCGAAATGCCCGAGGCGCAAGAGGCGCTCGGCAAGCCGCTCGTGCAATTCTATTGGCTCTTGTGGACGACGTCGGTCGTCAACGTTCCGTACACGGCTGGAACATTGGCGAGCCGCCTGCCCGACTATTTTACCGAAGAACACTGCGAGCAGGAAATCGACGCTAAGTCGTTGCGGCGCGTCTATTTTTGGCTCGATTCCAACGCAATCTATCAGGGTACTTACGCGCATACCCGTCCGAAATCGGCGGGTCGGCGCGACCGATGGGCGCCACTCGACGGACCCGGTCGCGCAGACTGGTTCGAACAAGAACTCCTGCCCGTCTACAACGCAAAATGCGCAGAATGCCATAAGAATCTGCTTGGCGGCAATCGCGATTTAGAAGGCGTCTACGACTCTCTCAACACCGACTGGATCGGCCGATTCGCATGGATTAATTTCACGCGTCCTGAGAACAGCCCCATCTTGACCGCGCACTTGCCCAAAGACGAAGGCGGGCGCGGGCTCTCGATCAACGAAAATGCGGAAAAAGACGCGCCGATTCTCGTCTTCAATTCGAAAAGCGATCCGGACTGGCAAAAGATCTATAACGCGATCCTAAAAGGCAAGGCAGACGCTGATAATCAGCCGGAAGCCGACAGACCTGGATTCCAAAAAGCAAGACCGGAACCGTGATCCACAACCGTTTTGGACCAAACGCGCCAGACGCCGCAAAGGTCGTTTAACAGCAAAAAGCCAACTGACTTATACCGAACAATGCTCAACAAATACATCAAGAATTCGCGCCTTTCAGAACGTCAAACTCGCGAGATATTGAAATATTTTTCGCTAGACGTCGAGGCGACGAAAATAGCGTTGTTGACGCATATCAGTCGGCAGTCGATTAACCGAACGCTCATGGCAATTCGAAAACGCGTCGCCCTGTTCTGTGAAGAAGAAAGCATTTTTCAAAAAGGAATCGTAAGGGTCGACGAAATATGCTTTGGAATTCCGGAGGTCCGCGCCAAAGGCGGAGTCGAAAAGAACGACGTGTTCGGCTTGGTTAAAAGGGGCGAAAAGGTCTATGCTCAAGCGCTTGCCAATTGCTCCGCCAACGATATTAATTCCTTTCTTGCTTTTCTTAGAAACCCCGAGCCGTCCCTTTTTCCGGAAGGCTTTATCCCCTACGACGGCTTGGTCGACTACAGCCGTAAAAAGCTCTATAGAGTCCGACGCCGCAGGACCCAATTAACCGACGCGCGTAACCGCATTGACGCCGTCGAAAACTTTTGGGGCTATGTCAAAATGAGACTCTCTAAGTTTCGCGGAGTCTCTAAACAGACCTTCTATTTGCACCTGAAAGAATGCGAATTCCGCTTCAATCATCGCCGCGACGATTTGTACAAGATGCTGCTGAAAGAATTTCGAAAAGCGCCGCTGGAGTTGTCCTGACCTTGACTATTGGCAAAACACACGCGTAAAAAGCCGCTAGACCTCGATTTTCTGAGATCTAGCGGCTATCTCTATGCTGAATTCAAACGGCGTTGTCAACCGAGCTTCTCAGCAAGGTACTTCTTCGCGGCTTCTATTGCGGCGGGTACTCCGGCAGGATCCTTGCCGCCGGCTTGCGCCATATCAGGTCGTCCGCCGCCGCCCCCTTGAACGAGCGGCGCGACCGCTTTCACCCATTCGACGGCGCTGAATTTCTTCTCGACGAGGTTGCGCGTGGCGGCGGTCATCAACGCGACCTTGTCCGCTTTCGTGTCGATATTTGCAAAAAAGATCGCGGCGTTTTCCGTCTTACGGCGTATCTGATCGATCACTTCGCGCAGCGCGTTCGCGTCGGCGTCGTTGTACACAAAAGCGACAAACTTCGTTCCTGCGACGTCTTCGGCTTTAGCGATAAGTTCGTCAACCGAAACGGTCTCTTTCTTCGTCGCCGCCTCGAGCTCTTTGCGCAGCTTCTTCGTCTCTGCGATCGCCTTTTCGACGCGCGTTACAATCTCTCCGGCAGGAACGCGAAGTTCGGCGGCCAAAGTCGCGGCGATTTCATCGGCTTCTTGAACTTTCTTGAGCGCTTCGAAGCCAGTGTAGGCCGTGATGCGACGGGTGCCCGCGCTGATGCTTTCTTCGGCGACAATCTTACAGAAGCCGACTTGCGAGGTGTTCTTCAAATGCGTGCCGCCGCAGAATTCCAGCGAGCCTCCCATCTTGACGACGCGGACAATATCCGGGTACTTTTCGCCAAAGAGCATCATCGCGCCAATTCTGCTCGCTTCTTCTTTGGGCATATCGTCGCAAGCGACTGGGTGCGCCTCGAGAATCATCGCGTTCACGTCCTTTTCAATTTTGACGAGCGTTTCACGATCAAGCCCTTTGTAGTGCGTGAAGTCGAACCGCAGGACGTCGGCGTCGACTTTCGAGCCTTGTTGGTTCGCGTGCTCGCCAAGCCGATCACGGAGCGCGGAATGCAACAGGTGCGTCGCGGTGTGCGCGCGGCAGATTGCGGCACGGCGCTTCTCGTCGACTTCTGCGCGTACGGTTGCGCCAACTTCAAGCAAGCCTTCCTTGAGCGTTCCGACATGAACGATAAATTCTCCGTCGTACTGAGCGCTCTCGACGACGAATTCCGCGGCGCCTGCGTCAAGGACGCCGGAATCGCCAACTTGCCCGCCTTTCTCGCCATAGAACGGGGTCTTGTCCAGGACGACGCGCAACTTCTTGGACTCGTTCGCTCTGGCGCTTTCGACAAGTTTTTCACCGTCAAGAATCGCTAGGACTATCGCGTCTTCAACCTCGGTCGTTTGATATCCGAGGAATTCCGGAGGACTGGTTGTCTTCTTGATGCCTTCGAGCGGATCGCGCTTGAAGAGCAAGTTCTTTTCGGCCATGCCGGAAAGCTCGCCATGATGTTCCATTTCCTTCGCGAAACCGTCCCAATCGAACCCGTAATTGCGTTCGCCGGCAAGCGTTTCGAAAAGTTCCGGCGGGAACCCGTACGTTTGGTACATTTCAAAGGCGTCGGCGCCAGACACGGTCGCGCGTTTTTCCGCCTCCATCGACTTAAAGACGCTGTTCAAGCGGCGCAGACCGTCGTCGATGCTGCTCATGAACCGATCTTCTTCAGCAGAAATGACGCTTTGAACGCGTTCAACCGTCCCTTGAAGTTCCGGATAAGGTTCTTTCATGAGGTCGGCGACGACCGGAACAAGTTGGAAGAGGAACGGCTTCTTCATGCCCATTTGCACGCCGTCAAGGACGGCGCGGCGCAGCAGGCGGCGAATGACGTATTTCTCTTCTTTCGGACCCGGATAGACGTTTTCGTGAATGGCAAACGCACAGGCGCGAATGTGATCCGCAATGCGGCGCAGGCGGCGGCCGTTTTCGTTCTTAAGGTCGACGGCGTCATATTTTTGCGAGCAGATTTCTGCGGCGGCCTCGACGAGCGGGCGCAGCGAATCGATATGGAAGTTCGTTTCTACGCCTTGCAAGACGGACGTAACGCGCTCGAGCCCCATGCCGGTGTCGATATTTTTGCTCGGGAGCGGGCGAAGGTTGTCCGGCGGGTTGCCGACGCGGTTGAATTGCGTAAAGACGAGGTTCCAAATTTCGACTTCGCCCTGCGGGGTCTTATGATAGATTTCGGAACACGGGCCGCATACTCCGTCTGGTCCTTGGCTCGGCGCGGAGGCGGGCCAGAAGTTTTCGTCTTCGTCGAGATATTGAAGTTTTTCGGCAGGCAGCTTGATTTCTTCGAGCCAAATCTTCGCGGCTTCGTGGTCGTCTTTGTAGACGGTTGCAGAAAGCATAGCCGGGTCGATCGCGAGCCATTCTTTGCTCGTCAGGAATTCCCAAGCCCAGTGAATCGCTTCGCGCTTGAAATAGTCCCCAAAGCTGAAATTGCCGAGCATTTCAAAGAACGTATGGTGGAACGCCGTGCGGCCGACATTGTCGACGTCGCCCGTGCGCAAGCATTTTTGGCAGGTGGTCGCGCGCGTGAATTCGAGCTTGCAGCGACCAAGGAAGTGGTCTTTGAATTGGTTCATGCCCGCAGGCGTGAACAGAACGGACGGATCCCAGTGGGGAACCAAAACGTCGCTAGGACGACGAACGCAGCCCTTCGTTTCGAAGAACTTTAAATACATTTCGCGAATTTCGTTTGTGGTGAACATTTTTTTGATTTCTAAGATCAATTATTCAATAAAGGTCTCTCTTTGTCATTACATAAAAACCGTTTTGGATAATACGTAAGTTTTCAATTGCTTAAACAAAATCAGTCTCCAATACACACCTAAAAGCACGCCATTTATACGCTATACTTCCATTACCATAGTATGTAGGAGAATATTTTGCCTTCATTCAAACTATCAATCTGCCGACGTGTTCAACAGGGATACTGTTAATTCGAAACACTAATGATTTATTCATTCCAAAAGCATCTGTTGTTGTTAAGTCAACGGTTTCCAAAAACATTCAATTGTAATCAGCGCTGCTGGTTTTCCTACACATTGAATATCAAATTTTAGGCTTGGTTCAACCTTTGAACTTGCGTTATGAAGACGCATTGTAAACTGCCAGCCTGCATTTAAACATAATTCAACCGTTGTTTTGCTATTTGGCTTAAAATCTAAACTAATAATCCTTGTCGGTAATTTGATTTGCTTAATTATATGCTTCGGTTTTGTTTTTACACCTGATCTATTTAGTGTCCCATGCAAATTATATGGGTCTATATGAGTTACTCGTTTACAATCAATTGCGACAGTTTTGTAGAAATCAAATTTGCCTAACAAGTATTCGACGAATCTCTGTGGCACATTTGCGTCCTTCGTACAAAGACGCCGAAATTCATTAATAAAAGCCTGCAATATTGGAACATATACCTTTTCTTCTTTCGATTCTATTTGTCGCCAGTTCAGCTCCTGTTTTTTTGCTACTTCTAAAAAATCAAAGACGGGTTTAATTTCTTCCCAATATTTTTTTGAACATTCGACGCCTAACCAACTTTTACCAAAGTCATTTTGAGACGACAGCCGTGAATGCTTAACAGCAAAGTGGTTATGTTTTAGACTCAGTCCTATTTGCCATTGAATGTCTTTTCGAGAAATCAAGATATCTCTTACATCGCCCAATTTCCCTCGGCTATCTTCCTGAGAAGATATTGTTAAAACATCATCGTTGTCCACTTCTGAGATAAGGGGTTCCATTTCTAGGGCGTGTTGACACTAGTTTTGTAACATAATAAAAATGAAAGCTAAGACCAAACACGTTATAAAGGTTATGTCCAACTTTTCATAACGAGTTGCAATTCTTCTGAACTCCTTGATTCTTCGG
>JAQVHZ010000001.1 GCA_028695965.1 Thermoguttaceae bacterium
ATTTTTGAACCTCTGATTGTTGGTAACTTAAATTATTTCAATATGTTATATCATAAAAATGATATTGGTATAGACTTTGGCGACCAATTTTGGGAAAAATGCTGGAAGTTTTGAGAACTTCCCTTAACGGTTTCTTCGGAACTGAATAAGTTGCTTGAAAGAAGCTGTATTATCGTGATGACATCCTTTGCTTAATTCTTGGTATTCTGGAACCGTCTGTAACTGCTCAAAAATTGCCTCCAACTGATTGGGGTTTGTTACTAACATCAAATGCCCGTAGTATATACCGTATTCTCTTGTTACCAGCGCATTTCTATCCACATTTTGAACATATTTGTTGACCGTCGAATCTTTAAAGAACCCCCTTAACCACCGCTCAAATTGATCCAATTGATCTTGGATCTCGTTTTGTTCCTCTTTTGAAAATTCCTGTCTGAATTTTTTGGTATCTAAACTTCGCATCTTAACGATAGACTCCATTGCTCCTTCTGGCGTCGAACTGACGACAGTAAATTGATTCTAATCCTTTTCTATTCCGTCTTTAGCCGCTAGTCAGTTAAGGCGCGCAGGAGCGCTTGAAAGACGTCTTGATGATTGTTGCGGAGCTCCAAGACGTCGAGGAAAACAGGGACCAACTTTCCTTCTTTGCCCATCGAACCGTTGGACGTCCTAAAAGCCAGAGAGTCGAGCTGGTCCAGAACCTCCTCGGCTGCGCGGGCGGCTTGCCTGTTGGCGTCGGCGCGGGCGTTTATCTTGTCGGCGACAGTTTTGGCGACTTCGGCGCGGTGTTTGCCGCCTTCTTTGAAATCGTCGAGGGCTTCGACAATCAGAAGGATCTCGAAGAGTCCCCAGGAAAACTCGGGCGCATTATCGGCGGGTTCGCGGCGCTCGGCGGTCGATTTGCCGACGTCGGCTGATTTGGGAACGGGGCTATCGTCCAGAACGTCGAAGAGCGTGGCTTGCTCGACGGGCGGTCTTACTTCCGACGCTCGTCTGCTTTTGGGACGGTAGTAGATAGCGACCTGACTGAACTTGACGCCGCACTTCCTCAGGATGTATCGCAAATCTTTCAGTTTTTTGTGCGTGTCGGAATTTGTGTCGATGTAGAGGTCGTCGGCGATTCGTTCCGGGGCGATCATTTCGCCTTTAAACCTAGAGTCGCCTAGGTAGACTCGCGCGTGGCCCGGGAAGGGGCGGTTGACGAGGGATTTGGCAAAGACCGGCTCGTATTCTTCGAAGAATCGCTTGATGAGCACGATATAGAGATCGCTCCAGTCGTTCTTCGAATAGTAAAGTTGATTCCCTTTGTAAAAGCAACGGGTCGGCTTGGAATGCGCGAGGCGTTTGCGGCTGATCGAGCTGAACTTGACGCGTCTTTCGCCCGGCTTCGGCTTGTGGGGGACGGGCTTCGAGCTCGGGTCGGGCTTGGCGTCGTCTTGCGCGGTTTTGAGCGCGGCGCCTGCATATGCGGCTTGTTGGGCGATCGAGACTTCTTGTCGGAACTCGATCAAGGCGTCCAGCGCTTCTGCGGACGCTTGGGCGTCGGCGTCGGGTAAAAAAGAGGCCCTGATTTTGCGGAGCGTTTCGAGATCGGCGGTAAAGAGATTCTCGTCGAGCAGCCCTTCGCTTTCCGCCCGCAGCGACGTCTCGCTGAGGAGGGGGAAGTAGGCGTTGTAATGGTCAAATTTGACGCCGCGATTCTGCAGCCAATGAGCAAATGCTTTTTTCGCTACTTCTGTTTGGTAGTACGACATTTTCTCACCCTCGCCTGGCTAATGAAAGCGCTGACACGCTTGTGTAAATCCATTTACACAAAGTATATCAGACCGCGAAGGAAAAATCAAGCAAAAGGCCCGTTAAACGAACAGAACTTCAAAAAAAATCTAGCGTGAAGGGTCGGCGTTGGCGGCATCAAAGCAATTCTCTTGTTTTCCTTGCAAGATACAGAGGTAAATTCGTGATATGTCCGTCTTTCCGATAACCGCGCTTGGAGAAACGGAGCGCGTGTTTGGGCTGACGTTCGGCGACATATTTCTTAAAGGACGCCGCCGACTTTTCTTCGCCCCCTTTGGCTTCGACGGGGATAATCTCTACCCCGTGCTGCAGGACGAAATCCAGCTCGTTGTTCTTGCCGGAGAAGTATCGCGGCTCGACGTCAAACTGACCGCGAAGCTGCTGCAAAAGGTAGTTTTCCGTCAACGGGCCCTTGAACTGATAGTCGGACTTCAAGAGGATGGCGCTGTTATCGACGCCGGCCATGTGTTTCAGAAGGCCCGTGTCGAAGAGAAAGAGCTTGAATTGGTCTAGCTTATCGAACGCCGCAAGAGGATGATCCAACTTGGAGACGTTGTAAACCCGGTTGAGCATACCGGCGGAGACGAGCCATTCGATCGCTTCTTCAAAGTCGCGCGCCCTCGCCCCTTCTTTGACCGCGCCGTACATGAACTTTTCGTTCGGCTTGGCAAGCTGAGCGACAATGCTGCGGAAGACCATGAGGATGCGTCCGCTGTTGACTTTTCCGTTATGCTTGGAGAAATCGTTCTCGTAGATTTCAATGAGTTCTCGCTGTATCTGAGCGATTCGCGCAGGGTCCTTGTGCCTCGTCCACGACGCGACGCATTCGGGCATGCCGCCGATGACGAGGTAGTTGTTGTAGACGTCGAGCAAGCGGGTATGGAAGATTTCCTCAATTTGACTTCCCTTTTCAATCGTCTCATAATACGCGAAGAGCGCTGGATCGACGGCCTCAAGAAATTCGTCGAAGCCGAGCGGAAAGACGTCGAGCAGATTGACCATGCCGACCGGATAGGATTTAGGACTTGCCAGAAGGGTTCCAAGCAGGCTCCCGGCGGCGACGACGTGGTATTCGTTTGCTTTCTCCTTGAAGTATTTAAGCGCGTTCAACGCCTCTGGGCATTCCTGGATCTCGTCGAAGATGACGAGCGTCTTCTCCGGCAGGATCTTTTCGCCTGCAATCAAGGAAAGAAGCTCGACGATGCGACGGGGATTTTTATTCGTTTCAAAGATCGATTTCAGTTCGTCTTCTTCGTCAAAGTTGAAGTAGGCGCAGCCGTCGTAGCAGTTCTTTCCAAACTCCTTCATGAGCCAGGTCTTGCCGACTTGCCGAGCGCCTTTCAAGACCATCGGCTTGCGGTCTTCTCGAGCTTTCCAATCGATCAAAATCTGAAGAGCGTTGCGTTTCAAGGTAATCGCCTTTCTTTTCAAGGGTTAGGAAACAAGGCGCCACATTTTTCCAGCTTTTATAACCTATTTTTACACATTTTTCTAGCTTTTTCAATACAAATTACACATTTTTCTAACTTTTACACACAATAATTACACATTTTTCCAAGAAAGGCGGGAATTGGTTCTCGCCGCGCGGAGTCGAACGCTTTAGTTAGAGGTCAGGCGCGAGGTTATGAGGACGTCAAGAAACGCAGAAACGCCGTTCCCGAGGCAAAGTGAGGAACGGCGTTCGGCGAAAAGTGCGTTTCGAAAAACGCAATTTTACGGGGCTAAGTTTTAGAGCTGGTACGTCGTGGTATTGTCGATCGAGGCGGTGCTTGACATACTTTCGATTTTATCGGAGAGCGCAAACATAACGCAGGCGATATCAGACGCAAGTTTCGCATTTTCCACGATGAGTTCGTCGATCAGGCGCTGGCATTCGACGTTGTTGTCGTTCGCTTCGGCGAGCAAGGTCTCGACGAGCGTGCAGTCGTCGTTCATCTTCGCCAGGCTGGCGCGCGTGGAATCGAGCTTTTCGAAATAGGAGTCGACGCGTTTGCGCGCTTTGGTAGCGCTATAGACGGCGTCGAACCCTTCGAAATTAGCGGTTGCGGCAAGGAGCGCTTCGTATCCGCTTTCCAGCCCGACGCTCGGCTTGTCGCCGATCAGAACGAGTTGGTCGGCAATGACGTTATCCATCTCGGCGAGCGCGACGGCGTTGCGGCTGATCGTCACGTTTTGAGCGTCGCGGGTAATCCATTGACGCTCGATGCGCGCTTGATAGTCGACCGGAACGCGGACGTCGGCGTTGTTCGCAAAGAGGTCCTCGAACGCTTGGGCGGACGCGGCGTCGTCGGCGCCCAGGCATTGAGCGATTTGAGCGGCGTCTGCGGTTTTCTTGGTCATGTCAGCGACGACGGCAGGGTCGTACGCGGCAATCAAGTTCGGTTGTTCCGCAACGAAATCGGCGATATCGGCGGGCGAATCGACCGGCAAACGATCGACGCACGCGGTGAACGAACGTCCGGCTAATCTCGCGGCGTTGACGAGGTCGAGCTCCGCTTGCGTGAAGGTCCCGACCGATTCGAGGTTGACTTGCGAGGCGGCGGCGCCGACAATTTTGAATTCGCCCAAGAAGACGCACGGGGCGCTTGCGGCGACCGCGGTCCCGTCGGCGGGCGCTTCTTCAACAGCGGCGACCGGTTCTGCGTCGGCGTCGGCGGCGTCGGCTTTTTTGAACGCCGCGCCGGAGTCGAAGAGGTAGACGATCGCGCCGGTGCGGAAGGACGACATATTGTATTGCGGGTCGACGCCGAACATGACGGTCGCCTTCATTGCGGCGGCGTCAATTTTCGTTTCCGCGGCTTCGCAGTTGACGAAAACGTCGCCAAACGCCAAAGAGCGCACGTGTTTAAGCTGGCCGTCTAATCCGCAGTCTTTCCAGGATTGGACGTCGACGTCGGCGGCGCCGCCGTAGATTTCGTTGTACAACTTCACATTCGCGTCGATCTGTTCGGCAATTTGCTTTTCCAGACCCTCGTTTTTGAGGTTCCACTCTTTGTTGTTGTTGTAGACGTTTGCCGCTAACACGGCGTAGACAGCGCATAATAGCCCTGTCAAGATGAGTAAAACTTTGTTCCAAACGTTCATTTTATTTGCCTCTTCGCCATCTCGCGCGGCCGCATGGGGCGGCGCGCTGGGAGCGTCTCGCTCCGGTGTCGACATTTTTAGACGCCGTTGGGGGTCAAAAACGCCAAAAAATAGTTTCTTTGCCTCTTTGAGGGCTCATAGCTCCTCCAGACGCGCCATTTTAACGCGTCGTTATGCGTTAGTATCGACCCAACGGGCCAATTGCCTTAGCTGTTTTACTCAAAGCTCCCAAATTATCAGGAATTTTGTGAAAAAAGCAATATTTGCCTAGCGCATAATTTTTCTATTATCGATATTAACCATAGATTCTGTTTATGTCAAGTTTTTTATGACCTTTCTCTTAAAAAAAAGGTTTTCTTCGTTTTACTATTTTGTTTTATTGATACAACCGGACGTCGATGTTTGGCGCTTTCGTCATAATCGGCGTCTTTGGAATTTACAGACCTTTCATGCGACGTTTTCAGGGATAAAACGCGCAATATTATCTTGTCGGATTGCGGTTCTTTGCCCGCTAATCCGCTTGTCAATATTATGACGATATATTATACTGAAGACAACGTATTGCGACGCGTTGGGCGCATTGCGCAGCCCTTCCTAGCGCGCCGTTCCTATAAGAGAGAGTTGAATAATGACAAAGAAACTACTGTCAGGAAACGAAGCGATCGCGCTCGGCGCCTATGAAGCAGACTGCTCCGCGGCGACCGGTTATCCTGGTACTCCTTCGACGGAGATCTTAGAGAATATCAGCAAGCATTACGCGGACAAAATCTATTGCGAATGGTCCCCGAACGAGAAGGTCGCTTTTGAAGCGGCGGTCGGCGCGTCGACGACTGGAGCGCGCGCTATTGTTACGATGAAACACGTCGGCTTGAACGTCGCCGCCGACCCGTTGATGACGCTTTCGTACACAGGCGTCGCGGGCGGCTTCATCGCGGTCGTCGCCGACGATCCGGGGATGAACTCCTCTCAAAACGAACAGGACACGCGTCTTTTCGCGCATTTTGCGAAGGTTCCGGTTTTGGAACCGTCCGATTCTCAGGAAGCTAAAGACTTCGTCAAAGTTGGGTTCGAGATCTCTGAACAATTTGGGACGCCGGTCATTTTACGCGCGACGACGATGGTCAGCCACTCTCGCTGCGTCGTCGAGCCGGGGACGCTGATGGCGCTCAATCGTCCTCATTCGTTCCAACGAGATCCTCAGCGCCTGGTCCCGATTCCGGCTTATGCGCGTCAGATGCGCGTTCGTCTGGACGAACGGATCGAGCGGCTCCAGAAGGCGGCGTCGGTCTCTTCGCTGAACCGAATCGAATGGAACGAGTCTGGAGATCGCGGCGTCGGCATTGTAACGTCGAGCTCCGCGTACCAATATGTGAAAGAAGTCTTCCCGGAAGCGAACGTCTTAAAGCTCGGGTGGTGCTATCCTTTCCCAGACGAACTTATGCTCGCGTTCGCGGACGCCGTCGAACAAGTCGTCGTTGTTGAAGAGCTCGACAATTTCGTCGAACACCACATGAAGGCGCTCGGAATCGCAACGATCGGCAAGAAAATCGGAGACGAGAAACTCGTGCCGAACTACGGAGCGCTCGACGTCGACGTCTTGAAGAAGGCGCGCAAACAACTTAGCGAGAACCCCGCGACTGCGAAATACTTCACCGCGCCGACCGAGACGCCGAAAGCGGAACGTCCGGAGCTGCCGACGCTTCCGAATCGTCCGCCGGTCCTTTGTCCGGGCTGTCCTCACCGCGGCTTGTTCTACGCGCTGAAAAAGTTCGACGTGGTCGTTGCGGGCGACATCGGCTGTTACTCGCTGGCGGTCGCTCCACCGCTCAACTGCATGGATACGGTTCTGTGCATGGGGGGCGGCTTCACGGTCGCGCATGGAATCGACTGCGCGAAGAACGATCGTCCGGTGGTCGGCGTCTTAGGCGACTCGACCTTCTTCCACAGCGGCATGACCGGGTTGTCCGATATCGTCTACAATAAGGGCAAGTCGACCTTAATCGTTTTGGACAATCGTATCACGGCGATGACGGGGCATCAAGAGAACCCCGGCACCGGCAAGACGATCATGGGCGAAGCGACGTACGAAGCGAAGATCGAAGATATCGCCAAAGCGCTCGGCATGAAAAACGTCGTTACAATTAGTCCGAACCAACTTGACCATACGACCGCGACGCTCAAGACGGCGATCGAGTCGGACGAGCCGTGGCTCGTCGTTGTGAAAGAGCCCTGCCCGCTCGCGTTCCGCAAGAAGCCGGACCATCGCGTTCGAGTCAATCAGGAGAAATGCAAGAAGTGCGGCGCCTGCTTGAAGTTCGGCTGTCCTGCGATCGAATTGAAGGGCGATAAGACCGTTACGGTCAACGAAACGTTGTGCGCCGCGTGCGACGTGTGCATGCAGATCTGCAAGTTCGGCGCTTTCGAAAGCTGCGACATAAATTCGGCGAAAGGAGGGCTCGCATGAGCGCTAAAGAAACTACAAACGTCGTTTTAGTCGGCGTAGGGGGTCAGGGTATTCTGTTGTCGAGCGCGATCATCGCAACGGCGGCGCTCGATTCCGGTTACGACGTGAAGACGAACGAAATTCACGGCATGGCGCAGCGCGGCGGGTCCGTGCTTACGCAGATTCGTTACGGCGAAAAGGTCTACAGCCCGTTGATTCCGAAAGGGACGGCGTCCGTTCTAGCGTCGCTCGAAAAGAGCGAAGCGCTTCGGTATATCGACTACCTGGCGCCAGACGGCTTGGCGGTCGTTTCCGATCAGGTCATCGTTCCGGTAACGGTCTCGTCCGGGGCGGCGACGTATCCGGATTTGGACGAAGCCGGGCTGCGCAAGATCTTCCCGCGTTTGGCGTATATCAACGCGGCGGAAAAAGCCGCGGAACTTGGGAACGCGCGCGCTGCGAACGGCGTCTTGCTCGGCTCGCTCTCGACGAAGCTCGACCTTGACGACGACGCGTGGCAAAACGCGATTAAGAAATGCGTTAAGCCCGCGTTTATCGACTTGAACCTAAAAGCGTTCTATGTCGGAAGGGAACTGGCGCAAAAGGCGTGATTGTACGACAAGCCGGAACTGGCAGGCGCTGGTTCCGGCTTGTTCTTGGCTCGCCCAATAGTCGAGCGACACGGACTCTGCTTCGACGCTTTTTCGTGCCGTTTGACGGCTTCTCATTTATCCGGAGGGTCGTTCCCCGAGGCTGCTCCTCTCGAAAGGGTTTCCCATGAAGACTTTTTCTCTGCCCGACGTTTCGTCCCCGGAAGAACGCCTCGTCTCTCTTGACGCGCTTCGCGGCTTTGCCGTTCTCCTTTTTCTCACGGTTGGGATTGTCGGTCAATTCGCGCGCGGTCCTATGAAGCTCCTCGTCGAAGCCAATTCGGAAGGGAGCGCGGCGTTCTGGACCAAGTTGATCGACCTATTTCAGTACGCGCCTTGGGAAGGGTTTACGCTCTGCGACTTTGTGACGCCGCTCTTCGTCTTTATCGCGGGCGCGGCGATTCCGTTTTCGCTGTCGAAGCGCATGAAAAGCGAAGAGTGGCGCATGAGTCGGCTTTGGATTCGCATCTTTCGCCGGGTCGTTGTGTTATGGGTCTTAGGGATAGCGCTCTCATGGCTTGATCCGTCGAAATCCCAAAACGCGCTCCAAATAATTGCGGTCGCGTACCTATTCGGCTGTTTGGCGTATCTCTTTCTTCCGAAGAATGCCCAATGGGGGCTTTTTGTCGGTCTGCTCGTCCTCTATTGGGCGGGCATGAAAATCAAAGGGGGCGGTTATTCGGAAGAGATGAACGTAACGCTAGGGTATAAGCTGCTCAGTTCGCTGACCATTATCGCAACGGCGCTTTGCGGCGTACTCGCGGGCGACCTGCTCTATACAACCCGGGAAGAGATAGAAGAGACGAGCGGCAACGACGTCGGCGCTCGGAAATTGGCGCAGCGTCAAGCGTGTTTGAGACTCGTTAGTTTTGGACTAGCCTTCTTCCTGCTCGGTCTGCTTTGGAGCCTGCTTCCGGAGAAATTCTTTTTCTATTGCCCGCTCGTCCGGCGTCTATGGACGTCGTCGACGGGCTTGTATGCATCGGGAATCTGCTTATTGCTTCTGGCGCTCTTCTACGCGGTCTTCGACGTCTGGAAGACGCCCGGCTTGAAGACTTTTCTTGTCGTCCTCGGAACTAACGCGCTTGCGGCGTACGCGCTCTCTTACCTGCTCAATTTCGAGAAGGCTATCGCCTGGCTTCGCATCGGTCTCGAAGAGGCCGGGTTCGGAGATTACTTCAACGAATGGAACCAGTTCGTCGTTCATTTGCTATGCGTCGCGCTCATTTTGATTATTCTCTGGAATCTGTGGCGCCGCGAAAAGTTCCTGCGCGCCTAATCGCCCGCTGAAATTCAGCGCCTAATAACAAACGCCGTTCCTCAAAAGAAGAACGGCGTTTGTTATTGATTCAATAAGCTGGAAGGACCGAGAGCGAATCACTCTTCCGGCAACTTCTTTTCGTTGATCCAGTCGGTGTGGAACGGACCTTCGCCGGGCTTGTCGGCGCGGTAGTACGTATGCGCGCCGAAATAGTCGCGCTGCGCCTGAATCAGGTTCGCAGGGAGCGTTGCGGAACGATAGGAATCGAAGAAGGTAAGCGCGGCTGAGAATCCGGGCGCCGGAATGCCAAATTCGACGGCGGTCTTGACGACGTTGCGCCACGCCGCTTGCGCGCAGTTGATCACTTCGCTGAAATAGGGCGCGAGCAGGAGATTTTCCGGGTTAGGATCTTCGTCGAACGCTTCTTTAATGCGCTCGAGGAACACCGCGCGGATGATGCAGCCGCCGCGCCACAGGAGCGCGATTTGGCCGTAATCGAGGTTCCAGTCGTATTCTTTTGCCGCCGCTTGCAGTTGGATGAATCCTTGCGCATAGCTGCAGATCTTGGAGGCGTAGAGCGCCTGCTTCACTTGCGCGATGAATTCGTCGCGGTTGCCTTGGAACGTCGGGGTCGCCGGGGCGGCGACTCTTTCGCTCGCCTTGAGCCGCATCTCTTTCATAGCGGAGATGGCGCGCGCATAGACCGCCATCGTAACGAGCGTGCTCGGAGCGCCAAGATCGAGCGCGTGTTGACTCATCCATTTGCCGGTCCCCTTGGCGCCGGCGACGTCGAGGATCTTGTCGACCAACGGCTCGCCCGTCTCGGGATCGTCGACGGTAAAGATATCGCGCGTGATTTCGATCAAGTAGCTGTCGAGCTCCGTCTTGTTCCAATCGGCAAAGACGTCGTAGAGTTCTTTGTTCGAGAGTCCAAGGACGTGTTTCAGGATCCAATAGGCGTCGCAGATGAGCTGCATGTCGCCGTATTCGACGCCGTTGTGGACCATCTTGACATAGTGTCCGGCGCCGCGGTCGCCGACCCAGTCGCAGCAAGGCGCGTCGTTGTTCTGACCGACTTTTGCGGAAATCGACTGGAAGATATCCTTAATAATGGGCCACGCTTCCGGATCGCCGCCGATCATCAAGCTCGGTCCGCGCCGCGCGCCTTCTTCGCCGCCGGAGACTCCCGCGCCGACGAAATGGACGCCGATTTGTTCCAAGAACTTAGTGCGGCGTTCGGTGTCCAGGAAATGGGTGTTGCCGCCGTCGATGATGACGTCGCCGTCGTCGAGATAAGGAATCAGCTGGTCAATGACCGCGTCGACCGCGGCTTCTTCTGGATAGAGCGCAAGTTCCGACGCGTGGACGGGGTCTTTCGACTTGATCATCAACATGATCTTACGGGGCGACTTCAGCTTGGAGACAAGCTCTTCGAGCGAATGAGCGCCGACCAACTTGTCGCCTTTAGCTTTCGCCTCTTCGGTGGCAAGAAACTCGTCGACTTTGCTCGTCGTTCTATTAAAAACAGCGACCTCAAAGCCATTGTCTACCATGTTCAAGACGAGATTCTGACCCATGACGGCCAGACCTACTAATCCAATATCATATTTCTTTTCAGACATTTTTCAAATCCTTTTCAAATAGAGCGCAAGAAACAAAAACGCGCGTTAGAGGCAACGCGCGTTTTTAATACTAGCGTCTTGCAACGCTAACCGTCGACAACCTCCCTCTGAAAAAACTCAAGGAAAGACGAGCGCCATTCGGCTCGTCGTTCGTTTTCCTTGTCTTCAGGGGATTCAGTCGGCGTAAAAATTCGCGCCGGCGAAATCAACAGCGTAACCGTTCAGGTTCGCGTCGATTTGGTTGTTCGCAATCGTTTCCCAAGGATTAATCAGGACTCCGCCGGTAACGGAGGCAATGCTCTTCGCAGAAGCGCGGACGATCGAATCGCTGGCGACGGTCGCAGGAACGTCGTATTCGGGCGTTTCTGCGCCGAGGAGTTCGTCGAATTGGCGCCCGGCTTTCGCTTGGAGATTTTGGCTGTGAATCAACGCGGCGACGAGCGCGACGTCCATGCAGTTCTTAGCGTCGGCGAAAATCGGCTCGGCTTTGGCAAGCTCGGCGTAGCGTTTCTTCATGTTGTTGGCAAATTTTGTCGCCGCAGGATCGTTTTGACCGGTCGCCTTACGAGCGCCGTTGGCGGAAAAGTATTCGCGTTCCGTCAAGACGTCGACAGAAGACGCGGAGACTTTCCAAACGAGCGAATCGGCGTCGCGATAGAGGGCGTCGTATTTCGGTTCCATCCAGAAACGTTGACCGTACGAGGAAGCGCCCCGTTTCACCATGCTGAAGTAGCTGGCGAAATTCTTGATGGCGGCTTCGTCGAACCCGAGGCTCAAGCGCTTCATGCGATAATCGGCGGCGACCAAGACGTTCGCCATTCGGCTGTCGGCGGGCACGCCCGTCAAGGTAACGTTCATGGCGCCCATCGCTTCTCGGTTGACGTCAGGATTGGTAACGTCGGCACGTGCGGCGAGACGCGCGATCGCTTCGGCGGAAGGATCGATCGAGCAGGAAATCAGGTCTTTGTTATTTTCCGAAAGAGCGCGGAGAGCGACGAGCAGGTCTTCAAGATGAATGACCGGCTTGCCCGACTTGGCGCCGACAACGACGCCGGAGTCGCTAAGGGTCCACGGTTCGGCTTGTCCGACGAGATAGACGTCTTTTTGGCTTGGATCGGCAACGACGTAATCGATCGAAGTCAATCCGCCAAGGTAACGCGCCGCGTCGGGAATTTGTTCGTTATTTTCACGGCAGGCAACGAGGAGATCGTTCAAGCGGCCGAGCGAGATCTTGCGTTCGGCGCTCGGCTTGTCGAGGTCGGCAGGAATCGCTTCCATTTGCGCCATGAGTTCGGCGTTGCTTGCGGCGAGCTCTTGCTGCGTCGCGCTACGGAGAATACGATCGGCGTCGATGGCGACGCCCCCAACCGCGCTGCGATAGCCCCAACGATAGTAGTCGTTGTCGTAATTGCCGTCGTTGTTGTTATTGTTATTATTGGTGTTGTTAGTGTTGTTTCTGTTGTTTCTGTTGTTCGTGTTATTATTGTTGTTATTATTGTTGTTCCTCTGGCACATACCTTGGGACGCAAAGCATGTGAAGAACCCTAGCACAATGAGCGCGCACAACAGCGTTTTGAACGATCGTCGCAGAGAGATTTTATCAACTTTCATTTTTTGTCCTCTATCAGGTTCTACCGCGTCGTGCGGAAACTACACTCTCATCCGCAGCGTCGCCGAAGGCGCGTCGATCCGCGCGGCCGCCAATACCCCGCTCCGTAACCGTTTTCTTGACAATCTAGGGTCAAGACGAACGCGCACAGGAGCGCCTTCCAAAGTCGTCGCCGAGAACGCGCCAAAACAAACGCTTTTACCCAGCTGTTCTATAAGATTAACCAAACAAACACGATTTGGCAAGTTTTTTCTTGAAAAATTTACCTTTTTCGGCTACTTTTTTCCGAAAAGGAACTCTCTTATTCGCAATATTCCGTTTATTCTCACCTGTCAACTCTACCGGTTCAATCAAACTTTTCGGCGCGAATCCTCTCGTTTCCCCTCCTGACACGGCCGCTAATATTACCTATTCATAAGAAATAACGGTACTGATGATTTTACTACATTTTACCACGTTTTAACAGATTATTGGATAAAATCCCCTTTTTTTCTTAAAAACTATTGCTTTTGCAAAATATCTTCGATACAATTCAAGAGGAACACGCTCGATTGTGGACGTCAATCTGCAGCGTTTTTTCAACCCTATGGAGATCCGACAGTTACTTTCGAATCTTCCCCTTCGAAAGGCGCTTTCAACCACATCGTATCGCAATGCGATTACGCCGCTCTCCGAAAACCTCCTTTGATTAGCCGCGACTGAAATCGGTCTGTATTCTGCCGTAAAAGCGAGGGTCGAGACGGAACAAGTAATTTGTTTAAGCGCCGCTCGAATTCTTTCCGCACCCTTCGTTTTAATTAGTAGGGAGGTTTTTATGAACCGACAACAAAGAAAGGGCTTTACGCTCGTCGAACTTCTGGTTGTTATTGCAATCATCGGTATTTTGATCGGTCTTTTGCTTCCGGCAGTTCAGGCGGCGCGTGAAGCGGCGCGGCGTATGCAATGCACGAACAACATGAAACAACTCGGGTTGGCAATGCATAACTATCACGACACGAACGGCGTCTTCCCGCCGGGCAACACGTTTTTCAACGAGCGCAACAGCGCGAACCCGCTCACTGGCACGGGGTTGGGCTGCGAGGCGGGGGGCGTCTATCACGGCATGATGGGCTGGCCCGCGTTCATCCTTCCGCAAATGGAAGGCGCGGCGCTCTACGAGTCGATCGACTTCACAAGGCGCGCGTACACAAACTATTGCGTTCATGCGAACGCCTACGGTCACAGTACTTCTAATCCGACGTGCGGGGACTCCGTAAACAGCGAAGCGGGTTCCAACGCGCCTTCCGGCTTCCGTTGTCCGTCGGTTCCCAAGGGAACCGCGCCCGAAGGATCCCAAAAAGACTACGCCGTTAACGGCGGCTCAGAATTGCCAGAACGTACCACGACCGAAAATATCGGTATCACCGTTGGCGATCCAAATGGTAACCGCGGTCCTTTTTTTGGGCTCTTCTGGTGTAATAGCCGTTGCGACCTCGCGTCGATCGTCGACGGCACGTCTCACACGTTCATGTGCGTTGAATTGTCGAGCGTCGCACTGCCGACCGCCGTTCAAACAGGTTTCTCCGCGAACCCGTTCATCGCCGTCGGTCACTGGTCGGACGGTTACGCAATGTTCACGCACTCCGGCGTCATGAACATTCCGCCGAACTGCTTGAGCTATCACGAAGATTCGCGCACCGCGCGCAGCTTCCATCCTGGCGGGCTTAACGGTCTCATGGCGGACGGTTCCGTTCATTTCGTTTCTGAAACGTGCGACACGAACGTCTACTACGCGACCTACACGCGCGCCAGCGCCATGTTCCCAGCCGGTCAGGGCGGCAGCAAGGCGGGCGGCGGTCCGGCGTTGTTCTAGTCCGTTGGAACGCTGTTGCGAACTCTATGCGTCGGTTGAATACGCCTAAAACGACACTCAGCCGACGTTTTCTTAACACTCAACATCACCAGGAATAGACATAAAGATTATGAACAGACGTATGTTTCTCGCGTCGGTCGGCGCCGGCGCGCTTGTCGCAATCAGCGGCTGTAAACCAAAAGCGCCCTACGCGCTCGTTCCAATCTCCGGTACCGTAACCTACCAAGGCAAACCGCTTGACGAGCGGTTCCACATCCAATTCGAGCCGGACGACGGCTCGCGGCCGAGCATGGGAAAAATAGGCTCCGACGGTTCGTTCGAAGCGGTCCATACCGCTAGCCAAAAGGGCGTCAAACAGGGCCCTTGCGCCGTCGTCGTCTATTGGAACGGCGACCCGGCCGTGGACCCTGTCCCGGAAGAATTTGCCGATATGGTCGCAAAATACGGGTTCACCGGCTCCGACAAACTCAAAGTCGAAATCTCTAAGAAAGACACGAAATTCGAAGTGAAATACGAATAATTCGGCGTCTTTTGCAAAGAATAAAATATGAGTTACAACGAAATCGCGCGGAACAAACGTTTCGTACGTCGAGGGACTCCTGCGGGCGGTTTTTGTTTTAGCACAACGCCAAAGGAGCCCCTTTGTGTCTGTTGTTTTCCTGAAGACTTTCCTGATTTTCAAAAGTGGGGAAAGCTCCATTAAGAAACAATTGAGGCTATTAGGAGAACGCTGGTTTCGAATTGCCGTTTAGCAGAACCTGCGCCCTGGGCAACAGTTTTTCGTAACTTTACCTCTTTGGCAGCCTGTTGATAACTTAGGAGAGACGTTCAGTCATGAGAGGACGAACAAAGACGTCGGCATTTTTCGCAGCGCTTGCGATTTCAGGCGTATTGACTTTTGTAAGCGGCGTTTACGCTCAGAGCAAAAGCAAGGGCTTCGTTGCCGAGGAAACGCTGCAGGGAGCCGAAACTCCTGCCGAAGAATGGGCGGCTTCTTTCGCCGGTGAAAAAGTAGGGGAATTGCGAACGCTCAATATCAACGGTATTCCTTACCGTTTCCATTGGTGTCCAGCCGGTAGTTTTATGATGGGTAGTCCTGAAACAGAGCGAGGTCGACACAACAACGAAGCCCTTCATGAAGTAACGTTATCGCACGGTTTTTGGATGCTTGAAACGGAGGTAACGCAGGAGATGTGGGAATCGATCACGGGGAGAAATCCCAGCGAGTTTAAGGGGCTGATCTCCCTGTTGAATGCGTCTCTTGGAACGACTGTCAAGAGTTCATTGCTAGGCTCAACGACCTTGGAAGCGCTCCTGCTGGAACTCGTTTTTCTCTTCCTACTGAGGCGCAGTGGGAATACGCCTGCCGCGCTGGCACGACGTCGCCTTTCTTTTGGGGCGGTTCTCTTAGCGGCGACAACGCAAATTGCGACGGCAAGCGCCCTTATGGAACGGACGTTAAAGGCGAGTTTTTAGAGAAGACGGCGCCCGTCGGCAGTTACGCGGCGAATCCCTGGGGGCTGTGCGATATGCACGGCAACGTATGGGAATGGTGCGTGGATTGGTTCGACTACTATCCGTCCAACGCTGTAACCGATCCTTGTCCCATTTACGGCACGACGCGCTTGATGCGCGACGGCGGCTGGTACAACAGCGCCAAGGACTGCCGATCAGCTAACCGATTCTACTATGTCGCCGTTTACTGGAACGCCGACGTCGGTTTTCGTCTTACCCTTGTTCCCAAGAATGAGTAGCGCCCCGTATTTTCACGCCTACATAAGGAATATTTTATGAAACGCCTCCTGTGCGCCGCAGCGCTTGCCGTTCTGCTCGTTTCTTTTGCGAGCACGACGCAGGCCCGGCAGTTTCCCGGCAACGACAACGATCGTCCCGTAAATACGATCGAGTCGGTTCGCCGCGCTATTAACGATATGATCTTGCAGTTCGGCGACGATTACGCCGACGGCGAAGCGTATCTCGAGGAGCTCGACGCGCTTGAAGCCGAAGAGCCCAAAGACGACGCCTGGCAAGAGAAGTTCGCGCAATTCCGCCGCAAAGCGCTCCTTGCGCTTCCGGAACTCGACGACTTAGAGCTTGTCGTCGTCCGTTCGTCGCGCCTGCCCGCGGTCGGCGACAACTTCATGACGATCGACAAGGTTTCGAAGACCGGCTGGAACACGGAACTCGGCGTTCTTTCGGACCTTCGTTCGGAAAACCCGACGTTCACGCCGATTTATAAGCCCGAAAATGGAAGTCCGATTTTAGAGCCGGAACTTAACTGGGACGGCGAACGAATCATGTTTACCAGCGTTTCAGACGACAACAGACGCTGGGCCATTTTTGAAATCAACGTCGACGGGACGGATCTCAAGACCCTTTCCCCGACCGACCAGCCCGACGTCGACTTCTTCGACTCATGCTATACGCCCGAAGGTCAAGTAATCGCGTGCTCGAACGCGGGCAAGCAGGGCCTGCCCTGTATCAACGGCTCCGACCCGATGGCAAACATTTATACGATTGACCCGGAAACGAAGAAAGTGCGCCAGCTGACGTTCGAGCAGGACTCCGACTGGCATCCTACCCCGTTGAGCAACGGGCGCATTATGTATCTGCGTTGGGAATACTCGGACATTATGCACTATTACAGCCGCATCTTGTTCCATATGAATCCCGACGGCACCAACCAGGCGGAACTCTACGGCTCCGGCTCGCTCTTCCCGACGGCGTTCAAGCACGCGCGCGAATTCCCTGATTCGTCTCAAATTGTCGGTATTGGCGGCGGTCACCACGGCCGCGGCGACACGGGCCGTCTCCTCATCATCGACCCGACGATCGCGCGTAAATATCCGTTCCGATTCCATCCGACCGAGCTCGAATGGGGTCCGGAAAACACCCAATACGACTGCCATCCGGAAGTCTTCCCGACAGAAGTAACCGGCTTCGTCGCTGAAATTCCCGGCCACGGTCTCGACGTCGTCGGCAACGTGCTCGATATGCAATCGACGGGTCTGCGCTACAACTTCGTCTTCCCTTACCCGCTCTGCGAGAACTACATTCTCGTCAACTGCGAACTTGACGAACAGCCCGGTACTTATGGACTCTATCTCGTCGACACGTTCGACAACATGACCCTTATCTCCGAAATCAAAGGTCAAGGCTACTTCTTCCCGACCCCGCTCGTCGAACGGGATCTGCCCCCGCTTCTTCCGAACCGCGTCGACGAAGGAAGCAAAGAAGCGACCGTATTCATCACCGACGTCTACCATGGCTTAGGAACGAAAAATGTTCCGAAAGGCGAGATTGTCGGCCTGAAGATCTTTGCGTATCACTTCGCCTACTTGAACACCGGCGGACACGAATCGGTCGGAGTCCAAAGCAGCTGGGATATTAAGCGCATTCTCGGATATGTCCCTGTCGAAGAAGACGGCTCCGCCTTCTTTAAAATTCCCGCAAACACGCCGGTCGCGCTCCTGCCGGTCGACAAAAACGGCGCCGCGGTCCAGCTCTTCCGCAGCTGGTTCGTCGGTATGCCGGGCGAAAACGTCAGCTGCAACGGCTGCCACGAATCGCAGCTTGACGCGACTCAATCGGTGCTGACAATGGCGTCGCGCCGCGAGCCGAGCGAAATCCAAGAGTATCTCGGCCCGCCGCGCTCGATTACGTTCGAACTCGATCTTTACCACCGCGTCGTTAAGAAATTCTGCATCGGCTGTCACGACGGTACGAAGCCGGATCGACCGTCCTTTGCCGACGCGCAGCAAGCGTACCATAATATTCATCCGTTCGTGCGCCGTCCCGGCCCCGAAACCGATATGGACGTTCTGTATCCGTATGAATACCACGCGTCGACGAGCGAACTCATCCAGATGTTCGAAAAGGGGCACCATAACGTCCAGCTTGACGACGAAGCGTACCGCCTGCTCGTCAACTGGATCGACTTCAACGCGCCGTGGCGCGGCGCCTGGAGCAACGAACCTGAGGCGCGACGACGTCTGGAACTCTCCGAGCTCTACGCCGATTCCGCAGCCGTTGACATTGAAAACGAATACGTTATGCTCCTCGAACAAATGCGTCAGAAGGAAGCGCCCGAATTCATCAAGCCGGAAAAACTTGAAGAGCCGACCGACGAACTCGGAAACGTTTGGGCGTTCGACGAAGCGACGGCGACCGAGATGCAAAAGCAAGCGCTCGCCGGCGGCGCTCCTACGAAGACCGTTCAGTTGTCCGACGACGTCGCGATCGAATTCGTCCGCATCCCGGCGGGCAAATTTGTCATGGGCAGTCTGACGGGCTGCAACGACGAGTATCCGCGCGCGGAGATCGAAATCGCCAAACCGTTCTGGATGAGCAAGACGGAAATCACAAACGAGCAGTACAACGTCTACGATCCCGAACATGACACGCGCTACATCGAGGAACACGGCAAAGACCACATCGTGCCCGGGTATATTGCGAACCATCCGCAGCAGCCCGTCGCGCGCGTCAGTTGGAACGAAGCGCAGCAGTTCGTCGAATGGCTCAACGCCGAAAAGGGCGTGAACGCCGCGCTCCCGACCGAGTCGCAATGGGAATGGGCGGCGCGTTCTGGAAGCGCCGACCAGTTCTATTACGGAACATGGGACGTCGACTTCTCGAAGTTCGCGAACCTCGCGGACGCCGACCGTCGACGACTCTACACGCAATGGGAAAACGGAGCGACGATCCACGTTCGGCATAACTACCCCGAAAACAGCGTCTTCCCGCTGCGCGACGACCGGTTCTTTGACCGATGGTTCATTGTCGACTATGTCGGACAAAATCTCCCGAACGCGTGGGGGCTCTACGACATGATCGGCAACGTCGCCGAATGGACGCGCTCCGACTATAAGGCGTATCCGTACAACGACGCCGACGGACGCAACGACCTCGACGCAACCGAGCGCAAAGTCGCGCGCGGAGGGTCGTGGCATGATCGTCCGAAAATCGCCGGAAGCGCGTTCCGCCAAGCGTACCTGCCTTGGCAGAAAGTCCACAACGTCGGTATTCGGCTCATTATTGAAGACTGACGTCGACCCTCTTAGCGCTTAGGGACTCGGCTGCTCGCGGCCAAATATGAGAAAAATCGGTCCGACGGTAAATTCGAAGTGAAATGCGAATAATTCGGCGTCTTCTCCGAAAATGGAACAAAAGGAGGAAAGCGCTCTTCATGTTGTTTTCCTCCTTTTTGTTGTTACAGTCTTATGTCGGCGCTTAAAACTGTGCGTTTTGTCCTTGTCATGAACGTCGAAACTCTTACAATATTTGTTAATGTCAAGAGTTTTAAAGATGAAAAGACGTATTTACAAAGCGTTCGGGGCAAAAGGGGAAAATAATTGTCCGTTGTTTTCTCCTTTGCTTTAAGGAAGTCCTTAACGCTTAGACTTATTTCGACGCCGCAAAAAAGCAAAAAAAATCCTTGCGAGTTGTTTTTTGCTTTTATTTTACCTGCCAATATGCTAGAATGTAAACGTCGAAATCCGCAGACAAAAGTACGTTTTTGACAGAACCTTTCGTAGTACCCCCGTATTTTCACGCCTACATAAGGAATATTTTATGAAACGCCTCCTGTGCGCCGCAGCGCTTGCCGTTCTGCTCGTTTCTTTTGCGAGCACGACGCAGGCCCGGCAGTTTCCCGGCAACGACAACGATCGTCCCGTAAATACGATCGAGTCGGTTCGCCGCGCTATTAACGATATGATCTTGCAGTTCGGCGACGATTACGCCGACGGCGAAGCGTATCTCGAGGAGCTCGACGCGCTTGAAGCCGAAGAGCCCAAAGACGACGCCTGGCAAGAGAAGTTCGCGCAATTCCGCCGCAAAGCGCTCCTTGCGCTTCCGGAACTCGACGACTTAGAGCTTGTCGTCGTCCGTTCGTCGCGCCTGCCCGCGGTCGGCGACAACTTCATGACGATCGACAAGGTTTCGAAGACCGGCTGGAACACGGAACTCGGCGTTCTTTCGGACCTTCGTTCGGAAAACCCGACGTTCACGCCGATTTATAAGCCCGAAAATGGAAGTCCGATTTTAGAGCCGGAACTTAACTGGGACGGCGAACGAATCATGTTTACCAGCGTTTCAGACGACAACAGACGCTGGGCCATTTTTGAAATCAACGTCGACGGGACGGATCTCAAGACCCTTTCCCCGACCGACCAGCCCGACGTCGACTTCTTCGACTCATGCTATACGCCCGAAGGTCAAGTAATCGCGTGCTCGAACGCGGGCAAGCAGGGCCTGCCCTGTATCAACGGCTCCGACCCGATGGCAAACATTTATACGATTGACCCGGAAACGAAGAAAGTGCGCCAGCTGACGTTCGAGCAGGACTCCGACTGGCATCCTACCCCGTTGAGCAACGGGCGCATTATGTATCTGCGTTGGGAATACTCGGACATTATGCACTATTACAGCCGCATCTTGTTCCATATGAATCCCGACGGCACCAACCAGGCGGAACTCTACGGCTCCGGCTCGCTCTTCCCGACGGCGTTCAAGCACGCGCGCGAATTCCCTGATTCGTCTCAAATTGTCGGTATTGGCGGCGGTCACCACGGCCGCGGCGACACGGGCCGTCTCCTCATCATCGACCCGACGATCGCGCGTAAATATCCGTTCCGATTCCATCCGACCGAGCTCGAATGGGGTCCGGAAAACACCCAATACGACTGCCATCCGGAAGTCTTCCCGACAGAAGTAACCGGCTTCGTCGCTGAAATTCCCGGCCACGGTCTCGACGTCGTCGGCAACGTGCTCGATATGCAATCGACGGGTCTGCGCTACAACTTCGTCTTCCCTTACCCGCTCTGCGAGAACTACATTCTCGTCAACTGCGAACTTGACGAACAGCCCGGTACTTATGGACTCTATCTCGTCGACACGTTCGACAACATGACCCTTATCTCCGAAATCAAAGGTCAAGGCTACTTCTTCCCGACCCCGCTCGTCGAACGGGATCTGCCCCCGCTTCTTCCGAACCGCGTCGACGAAGGAAGCAAAGAAGCGACCGTATTCATCACCGACGTCTACCATGGCTTAGGAACGAAAAATGTTCCGAAAGGCGAGATTGTCGGCCTGAAGATCTTTGCGTATCACTTCGCCTACTTGAACACCGGCGGACACGAATCGGTCGGAGTCCAAAGCAGCTGGGATATTAAGCGCATTCTCGGATATGTCCCTGTCGAAGAAGACGGCTCCGCCTTCTTTAAAATTCCCGCAAACACGCCGGTCGCGCTCCTGCCGGTCGACAAAAACGGCGCCGCGGTCCAGCTCTTCCGCAGCTGGTTCGTCGGTATGCCGGGCGAAAACGTCAGCTGCAACGGCTGCCACGAATCGCAGCTTGACGCGACTCAATCGGTGCTGACAATGGCGTCGCGCCGCGAGCCGAGCGAAATCCAAGAGTATCTCGGCCCGCCGCGCTCGATTACGTTCGAACTCGATCTTTACCACCGCGTCGTTAAGAAATTCTGCATCGGCTGTCACGACGGTACGAAGCCGGATCGACCGTCCTTTGCCGACGCGCAGCAAGCGTACCATAATATTCATCCGTTCGTGCGCCGTCCCGGCCCCGAAACCGATATGGACGTTCTGTATCCGTATGAATACCACGCGTCGACGAGCGAACTCATCCAGATGTTCGAAAAGGGGCACCATAACGTCCAGCTTGACGACGAAGCGTACCGCCTGCTCGTCAACTGGATCGACTTCAACGCGCCGTGGCGCGGCGCCTGGAGCAACGAACCTGAGGCGCGACGACGTCTGGAACTCTCCGAGCTCTACGCCGATTCCGCAGCCGTTGACATTGAAAACGAATACGTTATGCTCCTCGAACAAATGCGTCAGAAGGAAGCGCCCGAATTCATCAAGCCGGAAAAACTTGAAGAGCCGACCGACGAACTCGGAAACGTTTGGGCGTTCGACGAAGCGACGGCGACCGAGATGCAAAAGCAAGCGCTCGCCGGCGGCGCTCCTACGAAGACCGTTCAGTTGTCCGACGACGTCGCGATCGAATTCGTCCGCATCCCGGCGGGCAAATTTGTCATGGGCAGTCTGACGGGCTGCAACGACGAGTATCCGCGCGCGGAGATCGAAATCGCCAAACCGTTCTGGATGAGCAAGACGGAAATCACAAACGAGCAGTACAACGTCTACGATCCCGAACATGACACGCGCTACATCGAGGAACACGGCAAAGACCACATCGTGCCCGGGTATATTGCGAACCATCCGCAGCAGCCCGTCGCGCGCGTCAGTTGGAACGAAGCGCAGCAGTTCGTCGAATGGCTCAACGCCGAAAAGGGCGTGAACGCCGCGCTCCCGACCGAGTCGCAATGGGAATGGGCGGCGCGTTCTGGAAGCGCCGACCAGTTCTATTACGGAACATGGGACGTCGACTTCTCGAAGTTCGCGAACCTCGCGGACGCCGACCGTCGACGACTCTACACGCAATGGGAAAACGGAGCGACGATCCACGTTCGGCATAACTACCCCGAAAACAGCGTCTTCCCGCTGCGCGACGACCGGTTCTTTGACCGATGGTTCATTGTCGACTATGTCGGACAAAATCTCCCGAACGCGTGGGGGCTCTACGACATGATCGGCAACGTCGCCGAATGGACGCGCTCCGACTATAAGGCGTATCCGTACAACGACGCCGACGGACGCAACGACCTCGACGCCGCCGAACGCAAAGTCGCGCGCGGAGGGTCGTGGCACGACCGTCCGAAGATCGCCGGAAGCGCGTTCCGTCAAGCGTACCTGCCTTGGCAGAAAGTCCACAACGTCGGTATTCGGCTCATCATTGAAGACTGACGTCGACGCTCTTAACGCTTAGGGGCTCGGCTCCGCGTCCCTAAGCGGAACACGCCGGAAGCGTCGGAACGCTTCCGGCTCTGATAACGCTGGGAGGAACTCATGAAGAATCTTTCGCAAAGCGATTTTCGCGACCTTCTCGACGATCTCGAACTGCTCCATAGGAAAGTCGACGAACGCGTCTTAGTCGTTCCTTTTCCTCCCGACGAAGATTTTGACCATGAAATCAGAATTGTCTTCCTCGTCGATAAGAAGAAGCTGCAAGCCGCCTCCTCGGTCGCGGGCTACGGCTCCGACTTGCCGCGCGCGAAGAAATTAGATTTTTGCAATCGTTGGAATCGCGAGAACATCACTCCGAAAGCGTACCTCGACGGCGACGGCGATTTCGTCGCGGAACTTATCCTGCTGCACGACGAAGACGTCTCCGCAGAATGCATCAAGAATAATTTCATCAAATTGGGCATAGCGACGATCGCGCGCTTTTTCAAGGAACTCAAGGCATACGTGGACGACGAGCGCGCCGCATGACGCTAAGCAAAAGCGCCGAGCGTTCGTTCAAAACGTATAAGGGCTGAACGTATGGTAAAGAATATTACCGTTAAGGAATTTCGAGATCTGTTGGACGAGCTCGGATTGACGCATAAGAAATGCGGCGAAAATACGTTCCGAATGCCTCTTCCGATGGACGACGACTTCGAGGACACGCTCGGTCTCTCCTTTGAAGTCCGCGAAACGAAGATCCAGGCGTGGGCGGCGGTCCCCGGCTTCGGCGTCGAGAATCCGCGCGCCGACTCGCTGGAGTTCTGCAACAAGTGGAACCGGGAAAAAACCGCGCCCAAGGTCTATATCGATAAAGACGGCGATTTTATCGCAGAAAACACTATCTTTATCGATGAAGAAGTCTCCAAAGACTATATCAAAAACAACTTCATCTTGCTCTCCACCGTCGCGATGAAGTCCTTCTTCGAGGCGCTGAATCGGCGGCTCAATGCTGAATACGACGATTACGCGAGCTCTTATTACGACGACGACGAGGACGACCGGTTCAACTTCTTCAACGCCGACGACTGGTCCGGCAACAACGGCGACGAAGAGGACGATATCTCGTACTAGACGTTTCTCGATCGGTCGGCGCGTCGTCAATATGCCGCGTTATCCAAAACGCCCAACTTTCGCCAAAAGGCGCAGTTGGGCGTTTTTATTCTTTTTCAACCTACTTCTTCAAAAATTATACCACTCACTAAGATTTTCCGTTGGATCTTGCGTGTATCTGTTTATTTTTAATACGTTAATGTTTTAAAAATTTTTGACAGGACCTATTGACAGTCTCCTCATGTATGGCATATTTATACCATACATGAGGAGGTGTTGTTATGGATAAACAGGTTTTCGTCGACCTTCCGAGTAAGCGAATCTCTCGTAAAAAACAAAAAAACGGAACAACTTATATCTATTACCGAACGAATTTTCGTCGTAATGAACGGGGAAAGGCAACTTTCGACGAAACTGCCATCGGCAAGCTGGACGAAGGCAGCGGAAAATTAATTCCGAACCGAAATTACTATGAAGTTTATCTAGGCGAGTCCGTTGATCATGTGCGCAGCGTTAAAACCTTAGGACTTACTTTTGTTCTAAATCGAATTGTCAGGGACTTAAAACTAGATAAGATCATGAGTCCTATTTTCGAATCGACACAAGAGCTTTTAGCGCTGGCTTATTACGTTTTGGCTCGGGGAAACGTGGTGGTGTACGCACAAGACTGGATAGAAGGAAACGCTTGGACACAGTCTGCTCCTTGTCTGTACAGCTCAAAGATCGGTCGTCTTTTCGAAAATATTAGTTACGAACAGAGGCTGGATTTCTTTGAAAGATGGGCAAAGCAACAGACGCAGCGGGAATATTGGTACTACGACGTCGCGTCCGTTTCTTCATACGGTCGGCAAATAGACTTTTTAGAATGGGGATATGATCGCGAGGGAGAGCCTTTGCCGCAATTGAACGTGGGGTTATGTTATGGCGCAGTAACGCAACTCCCTTTGTTTTACCGAGCCTACAATGGAAGTATCACTGATAAAACGTATTTTACCTTTCTTTTGCAGGACTTTCCCTTTCTCGATTCTGACTTTCCAATTTATCTTATTACAGACCAAGGTTTTATTACACGGGACAATCTGCAGACTACTGGGCAGGAAAGCAAGCGCTTTCGCGTGCTGAGTTCGTTGCCGTTGTACTTGAAAGACGCCCAACGAATACTATCTGACTATGGCCCGTCTGTAAAGCAAGACGCTCACTATCTGCGGGAAGAACACGTTTATGGTCGCCGTATCGTCGACACGGTTCTGGATCAATCTGTCAATATCTACCTCTATTACGATATAGAGAAAGCCGCCTATGACACGAAACTATTTTATGAGAGCCTCTTGCGAACTGAAACGGAATTACAGGCGTTAAAGCGTTCTCAGCTCAACAGTGAAAGGTATCGGCAGTACTTCAAAATTGACGTCACAAACGAGCAAAGTTTTACCTATGAACGAGACTCCAAAGCGATCGACGATTATCTGAAAACCTGCGGTTATTACGTCTTGCTGAGCACCGGTCCCGACTTGAGTCCGAGCGAGGCGCTCCGTCGATACCGACAAAAAGATTTAATCGTAGAACAATTTTACCAACTTAAAAACGAAATTGACTATCTAGAACTCAAAACACACAACCGCAAGACCACTGAGGGAAAACTCTTTATTGGATTCATCGCCCTCATACTAAGAAGTTATCTTCTCAACCTGCTAAAATCTCTTCCGGATAAAATTCGACCGAGTATCTCGAAGCTCATTATCGAACTTGAAAAGATAAAGGTTATTGAAACGAAAGGCGGCAAGCGCTCATTGACGCCCTTAACGAAGAAACAGAAAGAGATTTTAGAAGCGTTGAATATCAGCGAGGACGAGCTCGGCAAAGTAGCATAGAAAACAATAGCGTGACGGGGACGGGGTGTGTATGGTATAATTATCCAAGAATTCAGGTTGTGAATAAAATGAACGATGAAAATAATTTCTGTGAATCAGAGTCCGCTTCCTTGAATCGGTCGGTCTTAAGGCAACCGCCTTTACCGACCCTTTCAACAACGGCAAGGACAAGTATTATGACCCTAGAAATTGAAGTCAACGGCGACCGCAAGACTGTCGCCCAAGACGAACTTTTTCAATACGCCCTGCAAGGCGCGATCGGTCCGGAAACGCGACTCTGGGTCGACGGAAAAGAAACAATATGCGGAGCCGTAGACGGGATCAAATTCGGAAACGCGGGCTCCTCGTTGACGTTGGACGCGCCTATCGTTCAAACGCCTTACCTTAGTTATAAGATCGGCGGCGGCTCGACGCCCTATCTCATTTGCTATCTCGACGCCGGTCAGTCCATATTCAGCTCAGCTGGCGGACGCGTCTGGATGAAAGGGCCGATTGCGACGCAGACGGAGGCCGGCGGATTCTTCAAGGGGGTCAGCCGAACGATTGGCGGCGAAAGCTTCTTTACGAGCGTCTATCGCGCGAACGGGCCCTCCGAAATCGCGTTTGTAACGAAAATGCCCGGCATGATCGTCGCCAAAGAGCTCGCGCAAAGCGAATCGCTCGTGTGCCAACGCGGCGCGTTTCTCGCCGCGACGACCGGCGTTACGCTCGATATTTTCTTTCAAAAGAAGGTCGGAGCCTGGCTATTTGGCGGCGAAGGCTTCGTCATGCAAAAAGTTTCCGGACCGGGCGTCGTCTTTCTCGAAATCATCGGCGCCTCTTACGAGTACGAACTTCAGCCGGGCGAGCAAGTTACGTGCGACACGGGCGCGCTCGCTTGGATGGAATCGACCTGTTCGATCGACGTCGTTGTCGTCAAGGGGGTCAAAAATATTATCTTTGGGCACGAAGGTTTATTTAACACCGTAATAACCGGACCGGGTAAAGCGACGTTCCAGGCGGCAAACGTCTCCTCAATCGCGCGCGCGCTCACCCGTATTACCGAGAAGTTAACAACCTCCATGTAAAGAAATAAACGCCTCGCAAAAGAGCCCGATGAAAAGAATCGCCCGGCGACGTCGATCCTCACGGCAGTCGTCTACGCGCCGCGTTATCCAGAACGCCCAACTTTCGCCTAAAGGCGCAGTTGGGCGTTTTTATTCTCTTTTCATTAACGCTTGCGGGCAAATTGCACGATGTGTATAATTTCTGTGAGGCAGAGTCTGCTTCCCTGAATCGGTCGGACTTAAAGCAACACCCTTTACAAATCTCTTCAACACTGGCGAGGACATGAATTATGACCCTGGAAATTGAAATCAACGGCGTCCGCAAGAATGTTACAAAAGAAGAACTTTTTCAATATGCGGCGCAAGGCGCGATCAGTCCGGAAACGCCGCTCTGGGTTGACGGCAAAGAAGCGAAATGCGGAGCCGTCAAGGGAATTACGTTCGGACAAACGACCTCCGTGCTCCCGCCGGACAAGCCGACCGTCGTTCAAACGCGTTTCCTCGATTATAAGATCAGCGGCGGCTCGACGCCTTACCTCATTTGCTATCTCGACGCCGGCCGGTCCATATTCAGCTCAGCTGGCGGACGCGTCTGGATGAAAGGGCCTATTGCGACGGAGACGAAGGCCGGCGGATTCTTCAAGGGCCTCGGACGCGCGATCGGCGGCGAAAGCTTCTTCACGAGCGTCTATCGAGCAAACGGGCCTTCTGAAATCGCGTTTGCTGCGAAAATGCCCGGCATGATCGTCGCTAAAGAGCTTGCGCATGGCGAGTCGCTCGTCTGCCAACGCGGCGCGTTTCTCGCGGCGACGCCTGGCGTTACGCTCGAAATTTTCTTCCAAAAGAAGATCGCGGCAGGGCTCTTCGGCGGCGAAGGCTTCGTCATGCAAAAGGTTTCCGGTCCGGGCGTCGTCTTTCTCGAAATCGCCGGCGCCGCTCACGAATACGAACTTCAGCCGGGCGAGCAAGTTACGTGCGACACGGGCGCGCTCGCTTGGATGGAATCGAGCTGCTCGGTCGATATTGTCGTCGTCAAGGGGCTCAAAAATATGTTCTTCGGCGGCGAAGGTTTTTTCGACACCGTGATAACCGGACCGGGCAAAGCGACGTTCCAATCGATGAGCGTCTCCGCTTTCGCACAAGTTCTCGCACCCCTTTTGCCGAGTCGTTAGTAACCGTTATGTAATGAAATAAGCGTCACGCAAAAGAGCGCGAACGAAAGGAATCGCTCCGGCGCTCTCTATTTCCGGCGGTCGTCTGCGGACTGCGCGACTTAGAACGTCCAACTTTGCGCCACAAGGCGCGGTTGGGCGTTTTTCTTTTCTCTTCCGACCTAAGCGCTTGCAAACAATTTCAACGACAAATATAATTTCTGCGAAGACGATTTCTGTAAATCGACGTCTGTTTCCTTGAATCGTTCAAGCTTGAGGGAACAACCTTTGTGAAACTTTCTAACAACAGCGAGGAGATGCGCTATGACCCTGGAAATTGAAATCAACGGCGTCCGAAAGACTCTTACGAAAGACGAACTTTTTCAATATGCGGCGCAAGGCGCGATCGGCCCGGAGACGCGGCTCTGGGTCGACGGCAACGAGACGAAATGCGGAGCCGTCGACGGGATTAAATTCGGAAACGCGGGCTCCTCGCCGACGTCGAACGAGGCGATCGTTCAGACGCCTTTTCTCAGTTATAAGATCGGCGGCGGCTCGACGCCCTACGTCGTTTGCTATCTGGAAGCAGGTCGCGCGGTATACAGTCCGGTCGGCGGACGCGTCTGGATGAAAGGGTCCATTACGACGCAGACGCAGGCCGGCAAATTCTTACGGGGTCTTGGACGCGCGTTGAGCGGCGAGACCTTCTTCCTGAGCGCCTATGAAGCGGAGGAACCTTCTGAAATCGCCTTTGCCACGAAAATGCCGGGCAAGATTATCGCCAAAGAGCTTGCACAGGGCGAATCGTTCGTGTGCCAACGCGGCGCGTTCCTCGTGGCGACGCCTGGCGTTACGCTCGATATTTTCTTCCAAAAGAGGCTCGGAGCCGGGTTCTTCGGCGGCGAAGGCTTCATTATGCAAAAAGTTTCCGGACCAGGCGTCGTCTTTCTTGAAATCGCGGGCTCCGCCTATGAGTACGATCTCGATCCCGGCGAACAAGTTACGTGCGTCACAGGCGCGATCGCTTGGATGGAGTCGACTTGTTCGATCGAGACGTTGTTTTCGTCAAAGGGCTCAAAAACACGCTTTTTGGCGGCGAAGGTCTTTTTGACACGGTAGTAACAGGACCAGGCAAAGCGACTTTCCAATCGACGAGCGTCTCCGCTTTTGCAAAAATTCTTGCTCCATTTTTACCGAGTAACACAAGTCAGGGTTACCATGGAAGGAAATAAAGATTTCGCGCAGGCGCGCTCTCGATAGGGCGCGTTCTCGTGCTATCAACGCCCGCAGCAGACGCGCTGTCGCCGCTATCGCGCCGCGCGACGCAGAACGTCCAACTTTGCGCCAATGGACGCGGTTGGGCGTTTTCTTTTATGCGCTAACTAAAAAACTCTTGCAATTGCCTTTGCCGACTAGTATAATTTTCTGCAGCGCCATAGTTCGGCGCTCGACTTGACGGCTGATTCATAACTATAACCCAGGAAGACCAATGAAAAAATATTCGCTTACCTTCGCTCTTATCGCGGTTGTCTTTGCCGTGTGCGTCAGCGCGCGCGCTGCAGACGCAAAGGAGCCACTTCCTCGATTCAAAAAGAATTCCGTCTCCATTTGGCTGAGCCCTTCGAACCAGATCAACAACATCGGGTTCGGCGACTATCGAAGCGAAAAAGAACGCATGAACGAAGTCGCGGACGTTATCGAGCCGATTCTGAAGAAGCAGGGCGTTACGGTCTATCGCAACGATCCGGAAGAATCGATTCGCGATTACACGCGCCGCGCTAACGAACTCAACGTCGACCTCTATTTTGCGATTCACTCGAACGCCGCTAACGGCAAAGCGCGCGGATGCGAGACGTTTTGCCATAAAAAGGGCGGCGAAGGCGAACGGTTCGCCCAGCGTGTCCTTGACGGCGTCATGAGCGTTTACGACGGTCCAAACCGGGGCGTCAAAGAAGGCTATAAGTTTTATAGCGGCAAACCGATGTGGGAAACGAGCGCCTCGAATATGCCCGCGTGCTTGGTCGAAATCGCGTTCCACGACAACGAAACCGATTCCAAGTGGATTATCGACAACACGAAGGAGATCGGCGAAGTTCTTGCGACTGCGGTTCTTGAACATCTCGCTGCAGAACATCCGGACGCGCTCCTCAAAAAGGCGAGAAGGTCCTCTAATACTCCAGCTAATTAATTGTCGACTAAGGAATTAAGATGAGAATTTCCAAACTCCTTGCTTCCGCCGCGCTGATCCTTTCTTTTGCGTTTGTTGCGGTCGTTAACGCACAAGACGAAAAAGACGCCAAGGCGCCCCTTCCGAAATTCAAGCAAGACGCGGTCTCCTTATGGCTGAGCCCCTCGAATCAGACTGGCAACATCGGGTTCGGCGACTACGGGAGCGAAAAAGAACGCATGAACGAGGTCGCCGACATTGTCGAACCGATTCTGAAGAACCAGGGCGTTAAAGTCTATCGCAATAATCCCGAAGAGTCGATTCGCGACTATACGCGCCGCGCTAACGAGCTCAACGTCGACTTGTATTTCGCAATTCACTCGAACGCGTTCAATGGGAAGGCGCGCGGCTCTAACGCGTTCTTCCATAAGAAAGGCGGAGAAAGCGAACGGTTCGCCAAGAGAGTTCACGAAGCGCTGATGGAGATCTACCCGGGACCGGATCGCGGGATCAAAGAATCGTACAAGATGTACAACGGCAAGCCGATGTGGGAAACGAGCGACTCGAATATGCCCGCGTGCTTGGTCGAAATTGCGTTTCACGACAATGAAACCGACTCCAAGTGGATCCTCGAAAATATGCAGCCGATCGGCGAAGCGCTTGCTCGCGCGTGTCTTGAACACCTCGCCGCGGAACATCCGGACGCGCTCGACCAATGAGACGCGCGGCGCCCTGCAGCATTATCAATAAAACAGGTCAATAGACCAGGAATAATATTCTATGAAAAAAGCGTACCTTACCGCCGGCGTTCCCAATATCAATATGACGCTCTACTGGAAGATGCATTTTCTCGTCGGCGACCCTGCGGCAGTCCTCGAGTTCGACGAAATTGTCGATTTTCCAGAAGCCAAGCTGAGCGAAAACCCTAAGAGAAAGACGACGCCCGGCAAAACGACGCTCCTTATTCTGCGCGATATTGAAACAGCGCGAGCGCGCGCTCACGCCAACGCCGACTTGGTCGCCTGCCCCGCAAATTTCGCGCCTGAAGAGGGACTCTCCGGCGACCGGGAAGTCGCGACGGCGCAAAGCGTCGCGGAAGCGTTTCGACGCGCCAGCGTTACTACGGTCGTTTCCGACCGGTCTCTGCCGTTGATTTACGTACACGAGCTGAAACGCGCGGGGATCGACTGCGAATGCGAAGTTGATCGGGGCGTCTTCGAACGACGTTCTAAAACCGAAGGGGAACTCGCGTTCATCGATGAAGCTCAACACGCGACCGAAGAAGCCGTTCGCAAGGCTTGCGTAAGGATAGCGACCGCGACGCCCGACGACGAAGGACGCCTTGTCGCAACGGACGGCGTGACACTCACGTCGGAAAATATGCGCGCGTTCATCGACCGGACGCTCCTCGACGCGGGCTACACGAACGTCCCCTCGATCGTCGCCGGCAAAAAAGACGGCGGCGACTGCCATGCGTACGGTTCCGGACCGCTCTATACGGGCGAGCCGATTATTATCGACGTCTTCCCAATGAACAACGCGTCCCTCTACAACGGCGACTGCACGCGCACCGTCGTCCACGGCGAGATCAATCCGATCTACAAGAAGATGTTCGAAGCCGTCTGCGCGGCTAAAGCGGCGGCGACCTCGACGATTCGCGCCGGGGTTACCGGCGAAGACGTTCACCGCGCGACGATTAAAGCGCTTGAAGAACATGGATTTGGCTATGCGGCGCCGGGCAATCCGGAAGCGGATACCGAAACGCGCCTCACGCACGGGACGGGCCACGGTCTCGGACTCTCGATTCACGAGCCGCCCCTTTTGGACTTCAACGGTCCGGAACTCATCCCTGGGGACGTCGTCTCGGTCGAGCCGGGGCTTTACAGTAAAGAATTTGGCGGTATGCGGGTCGAGGATATTGTCGTCGTTACGAAAGAGGGCTGTCTCAACCTCGGTTCGCCCCTTCCGGAAACACTCGACTGGCTCGAATAAGCCGCGCTTGATTTCCGAGAGCCGTTCGGTTATCCTTAATAGAAATCGTTTGAATCGTTTGAACGAACCAATTACCCACTAACGCGACGGATGTTTACCATGCTGCGTAATAGTTTCCTACCCTTGACGTTACTACTGCTAGCGACGGTTCTGGCGCCTTTTGCTTCCTTAGCGCGCGCTGCGGAACCGCGCCAAGTCGGGCTGCTCTTGGACGAGCCCGCTGTTATTCCCATGCGCGTGGAATCGGATATCCTCGCGGAAATTCTCACGGATATTGTCGTGGATTTCAATAAGGCTGACCCCGATTCTTACGCGCTCGCGCTCCTGGCGACGTCGACCGAAGGGATCGTCGACCGCGCGGGCTCCCCCGTCGACTTGAGCGGCTTCGACGTTCTCGTCGTCTACCAAGGGGACGTTATTACGCAAGACACGGCGCTTTTCAGCGAACAAGTCGTCGAGGAATTGACGCAATATCTGCAGTCGGGCGCCGACCGCAGCGCCGTCTTGCTCGGCGGGTCCGTCGCGCTCTTTGAGAAGCTCGGGTTCGGCTCGCAGCTCAAGACGGCTCCGCTCACCTTCGGCGAAGACCGCGCGCAGTCGGGCGTGATCCCGCTGAATCCCGCCGCGGCGGTTTTCGACGGCGTCGACTTCGACCGAGGAATCGTATGGATAACGAACGCAGGCTTCCCCGCGTTCGATTCGTTCTCGATCGACGGTCCCGACGTCGCAGCGCTTGCGACGTCGCCGCCGGAAGGTCATTTGAACCCGTTCGTCGTCGGGCTGGGTTCCGCCGACGGACAACCGAACGCCAAGGCGTTTGCGTTTGGCTGGCGCGTCAATCCAATATACGATTCCGCGCCGGATGGATACAAAGCGAATTTCCAACGCCTCGTCGCCAATATGATTGTTCAAGCGGGTCAGCCGGTCGCCCCCGCCGACTGCGCCGCGCCGCGTTATGTCGCGCCCGACTTCGAGGCCGTCCAACGCGCGCTCGACGCCTATGCGGAAAACTTTGACGAAGAAGAATTTCCGCGCGGCGAGGAATTTGCCGACCGGCTCGCCGAACTTCGCAAACGTTCGCTCGCTGTTGAAGAAGCGCCGGACGAAGCGCTCGACGACCAAATCGCCGCTATTCACGCGGACTTCGCCGCGCTTCAAAAAGAGGTTCTGCTCGCGTCCCCGGAGCTCGATTTCGATTCGTTCCTGTACGTGCGCCGCAATCCGCACCTATTGGGCCTTCCGGAAAACTACAACAGCAACTCCGTCCTTCCGAAAACCGGCTACAACGACGAACTGCGGCGCTTCGATCTTCGCACCGGCGAGTCGACGCTCGTCTATAAGCCGGAAAACAGCGAATTTGTCGGCGATCTTGAGCTCTATTACGACGGCTCGAAGGTCATGTTCTCCTCTCCGGACCTGAACTCGAATCGCTGGCGCCTGTGGGAACTTGCGCTCGACGAGAACGGCGACGCCGCGCAAGACGCGCCGGAAATCTCGCCCCTCATCAACGACCCCGACGTCGACAACTACGACGGCTGTTACCTTCCCGACGACCGCATTATCTTCTGCTCGACCGCGAGCATGACGGGCGTTCCATGCATCAACGGAAGCGGGCACGTCTGCAACCTCTACATTAAGGAACTCGACGGCTCGATTCGTCAACTCACCATCGAACAGGACCACGACTGGAACCCGACCGTCATGAACAACGGGCGCGTCATGTACCTGCGTTGGGAATATGTCGACCTGCCGCACTGCTTCTCGCGCATCATGTTCCATATGAACCCGGACGGCACGAACCAGTCGGAACTCTACGGCTCCGGCTCCTACTGGCCGAACTCCGTCTTCTACGCGCGTCCGCTGCCCGGCGATTCCACTCAGTTCGTCGGAGTCGTTACCGGACACCACGAACTCAACAGAATGGGCGACCTCGTTATCTTCGACCCCGCGCGAGGAAGGAAAGAAGCGTCAGGCGCCGTTCAGCGCATCCCCGGCTGCGGCAAAGACGTCGAGCCGATCGCGTGCGACTTGCCGATCGCGCAGAACTGGCCGAAATTCCTGCACCCGTTCCCGATCTCCGAAACGCTCTTCCTCGTCTCGTGCAAGCGTTCGGCGCAGTCGCCTTGGGAAATCTGCCTCGTCGATATTTACGACAATGTCGTTCCGATCCTGAGCGATCCGGAGGCCGCGTCCTTTGAACCGATTCCGCTGCGCGAGACGGAACGTCAGCCGCTCATCGCCGACCGCGTCAACCTCGACTCGCCGACCGCCGACGTCTTCATTGCGGACGTCTACGAAGGCGAAGGGCTCGCAGGCGTTCCGCGCGGCGAAGTGAAAGAGCTGCGCGTCTTCAGCTACCAGTTCGCGTATCAAGGCATGGGCGCCGAACCGTACAGCGTCGGGCTCGACGGACCGTGGGACCCTAGAAGAATCATCGGCACGGTTCCGGTCCTCGAAGACGGTTCCGCTTCGTTCAAGATCCCCGCGTACGTTCCGATCGCGCTTCAGCCGCTCGACAAGGACGGGAACGCGATCCAGGTGATGCAGAGCTGGATAACCGCGATGCCGGGCGAATCGCTTTCCTGCATCGGCTGCCACGAGCCGCAGAACTGGACCGGCACGACGAATCCTCGCTCGCTCGCCTCGCAAATCGATCCGATGGAGATAACGCCGTTCTACGGCCCGACGCGCGGATTCGGATTCGAGAGCGAAATTCAGCCGATCCTCGACCGCTATTGCGTCGAATGCCATCAGCCGGACTCGGCGGTCGTCGCGGAACTTATCGAGAGCGGCCAGGTCTCTGAAAGCGTTTTGGAGGCGACCACGCTCGCCAATCATACGTTCGAGCATTCTCTTTTGCCCGACTTCCGCAAAGGCGAGCCGCAGTGCGCGCTCGTGAACGGCAACTATATCGCGACCAAGTCGCCGATTTCCAATTCGTACTATCAGCTCCGCCGTTACGTCCGCGCAATGACGAAAGAAAGTCAGATGCCCGCGCATCCGGCATACGACTTCCACGCGGATTCCGAACTGCTCGTGCAAATCCTTCAGCGCGGGCACTACGGCGTCGAACTCGATCCGGAATCTTGGGATAAGCTTGTCGTTTGGATCGACTTAAATTGCCCGTACAACGGCAGTTGGGGCGAGATGATCCGCGACAATCCGGCGCTCGTCAAGAGCCAGTTCTCGCGCCGAGAAGAACTGCGCAAATTGTACGCGCCGAGCTCCGAACAGCTCGACGACGACCCGAACGAGCCCGCGGATGCCAATCCAAAACCGACGTCGCCGCTGCGCGTCAGGTTCTCGTCAGTCATGAAAGAAGAAGCGGACGCCGCGTTTGAGAAGGTCGAAGGAGAATCGTGTTCCGTCGCGCTCACGGAGGACGTCGCGCTCGAGCTTGTTACGTTAGCGGGCGCCAATATCAGCGTCGGAAAATTTGAGATCACGAACGAGCAGTACAAGATCTTCGACCCGACTTTCGACGCCGGGATCGAATATGGCGACTTCATCCAGTTCAGCCCCGGCGAGCGAGGCTGGCTCTTGTCGCGTAAGAATCAGCCTGTCGCGCGCGTTACTTACACAGAAGCGGAAGAGTTTTGCAAGTGGCTCTCGGAAAAGACCGGCGACGAGTATCGGCTTCCAACCTACGCCGAATGGCGCGCGTTCGCCGACGAGGACGCGCTCCAAGCGGACTACGCCGCGAACGAGAATCTCGCCGATTCGACGCGCGCCGATATCTCGCCTTTCGGCTGGACCGGTCGGGTCGACACGCTGCCGGCGTGGCGCGTCGTCGATTCGGACGTGAACGACCACAGCCGCGTCTCCGCGCCGGTCGGGTCGTATAAGCCGAACGCGTTTGGACTTTACGACGTCCTCGGCAACGTCGCCGAATGGACGAGCGGCGAGCGCGTCGACACGCGCGCGGTTGTGAATATCGAGACCGGCGAAACGACGAGCGAAAGCGTAACGACCAAGAAGATCGCCGCCGGCGGCTCCTGGATAACGCCCGCGCGTTATGCGACTCCCGAAACCGTCCGCGCGTTCCCAGAATTCTTCAAGACGCGCGACGTCGGATTCCGCGTCGTTCGGGTCGAGAAATGATTCTGCACATCGTGTAATTTGTTCTAAAAGAAAAGCCGCGTTCGTTTGAATGCGGCTTTTCTTTTCACCAAGGCTAGGCTTGTAAAATTCTGGCAAGAGTAAGGGTAAGCATTAATTGATATGCAAATTTAACATCGCCAAATTATCCAGAAATTCTGAACTTGCGTCGCTACAATTCGTTCCATATTCCAGCAAGGACCCTGATGGTTTTACTGCAAGTCTGGTTACCTTCAGATACGCTTGATACTGTTTCAGAAATAATTCATATGTAACAGGGTCTTTTTTAGCATATTTTTGAAGTGCTTTCATATCTCTAGCGACAATCTGCTGGTTTTCCTCAATTTCCAAAATTTCTTTTCTAAAGAGTTCGTCGTCGTAAAGGTTTGAAAGAGCAATTTCGAAGTCACAAAATATCCCTCCTCTAAATGTGTATTTATTGGTCTCATAATCATACTCTCTATTAATAGAGTTGTACCAGACCCTTCTTACTAAACTACTGCACTCCTCAGCCTTAGTAGCGCCTGACACCATAGATGTAATTAGGCTTTTATATAGCCCTTCTTTTTTGTTAAAGAAGGTGAATTTTTTTCCTTGTGAAGGCGCATGGATATCGACAGCGACCGGAACATTCTCTGCCGAGTCCCCTCCCACAAAAGCAATAACCAGTCCGGCAACAATGACGACGGCAAAGAAAATGCCAACGGCAACAAGAATTCTTTGTCTTGCATTTTTTTCTTTATCACTCATATTGCGACCGATTTGGTTAGTTACAATTGCTATGTATTTACCAACATACAAATAGCATTCTTTTATTTTTGAATTGCATTTTTGAACAAAACTTTGCAGTCTCAAACTGAAAGGTTCGAAAATATTGGAGTCTACTGCTTGCTGGATTGATTCAGGTTGCAAAATCAATTTATCACTTACAGATTGATAAAAATCGTTTGTATCGACATCAGAAGTAACTGGCGGATTGTCGACAGGCGGTGTAACGAGTTCAACGGGAGGAACACCAGGTGCAATAGGTGGTATATCGAGTTCAACAGGTGGAACGACGAGTTCTGTAGGCGTCGCAGAACCACCTTCTTTTTCGCTATCGTCGGCTAATTTCTTCTCAATCAGTTCATTCTTGTCACGAATGTTTTCACTACTGCACGCAGACTTGGACGATTCAACTGTTTCTTTCTCTGGAATGTCGTTAATTTCGAAAAACTTTCTAAGACTTTCGAACTGGGCAAGTTTATGAATTTTCCCATTATATTCAACTTCGGTATCGGGAGAAACTTGTCTCTTTTTTACAAGTTCCACGATCTCCTCTGGAGTCTTCTCTATTTTTTTGCCGTTAACAATCAAAAACATCTTTTGCTCCAATACGGGAATTTGCATTACTTTAGTTATAAGCATAAGAATCAGTCGTCCGAAGATACGACGTTTTTAGACGTATATCTCTCGCGTCGGCAAATTCTCGACAATCCAACACAATGTAAGATTAAATTATGGAACGAAAAAAATCAAGAGGATGGAAACAAAATTATAAAAAAATGACAAATTTATCAACACCTCATTTCCAAAATGAAGATTCTACCTGCAAGATGGTTTATTAGAGTGAAATCCAATCGCTAAATCAAAAACATAGCCTCATCTTATCAGCACGTTCCATTGGTACTTATATTGCAACCTGATTCAATCTAGTAAACAATAGGCCCATTATTTTTGAACCTTCCAGCGTGGGAAAACTAAGCGTCAATCAAATAACGTCTCAATATTCAAGGCGTGCTTTTCTTTCGTCGGCAACAACTTAGCGTATATCACGACCTAATTCGGTTGCAATATGAGATTGATAGATAGAATCAACGCAGTATGTTGCTAACTATCGACTTCATTGTGAAACTTGACAAGATAGGAGACAATGCCAGAGAATAACCCAAAACGATTTGCTGAACCCTGTCAGAGTATCTTCTTGGCAAAACAATTTCTAATCGAGTCGAGGAAAAACGACCTTGCCATTATTCACAACTCCCCCAACTCTACCACATACTCTACTCGAAAGAAAAACAAAACGGGAACAACGACCAAGCGCCTGTCGCTATTCCCTTTCAGTTGCTTCTTGCAATCTATATGGTTATTTCGTATACTTCTCAATCGTCGGCGTCTTGACCAATTCGAGCAATTCCATGACGATCTTATCGGGAGTCATGCCTTCCGCTTGAGCTTGGAAGTTGGCGCCGACGCGTTTTCGGAGGACGGGCAGCGCGGCGGCTTTCACGTCTTCGATCGAGACGGAAAAACGCCCGTCCATTGCGGCGAACGCCTTGCCGCCGTTAATGAGGTACTGGCCGGCGCGCGGTCCGGCGCCCCAGTCGACGAGCTCGCGCACGAAATCGGGCGCGGTCGGATCGGTCGGCCGGGTCGCGCGCACGAGCGCGGTCGCGTACTGGATGACGTACTGACTTACGGCGACCGACGAGACGAGCTTCTGCATACCGAGCAGAATCTTTGGATTCAGGAGCTGCGCCGGGGTCGCTAATTCTCCGCGGGTCGTTGCCGTGAGGATCTTTTCTTCTTCTTCGAGAGTCGGATAGTCGATCTTGACGTTGAACATGAACCGGTCGAGCTGCGCTTCCGGAAGCGGGTAGGTTCCTTCTTGATCGATCGGGTTCTGCGTTGCGACGACCAAAAAAGGTTCGGGAAGTTTATAGGTCGTATTGCCGACGGTAACTTCGCGTTCCTGCATCGCCTGCAGGAGCGCCGACTGCGTCTTTGGCGGCGTTCGGTTGATTTCGTCGGCGAGCAAGATGTTCGTAAAGACCGGACCTTCGACGAATCGGAACGAGCGCTTGCCCTGGGCGTCTTCTTCGAGGACGGTCGTGCCGGTAACGTCCGACGGGGTCAAGTCCGGCGTGAACTGAATACGTCGATAGACGACGCCCAAGATTCTCGCAAGGGTCGAGACGGTCAAGGTTTTCGCCAAGCCGGGAACGCCTTCGAGCAGACAATGGCCGCGCGTAAAGACCGCCGCGAAAATCTGCCGGATCGCGTCTTTTTGCCCGACTACGACTTTTGCCAATTCGTTCTCTAACGCAAGACGCGTTTGACCGAATTCCTGCAGCAGCGCGCCAAGATTCTGCTGCCGATTCTGGGCCGTTAGTTTGTTCGGTTGTTCACTTTCCGTCGTCATCTATGTTGATCCTGTATCGCCTCGCTCGCTGACAAGGGGCGTCGGCAAGCGTTCTTATCAATCGACTATTTTTCCAAAAATTCGCGCATCGCGCCGAGCGTTTCCTCGGACGAATCTTCCAAGAGATAATGTCCGGCGTCCTCGATTTTATGAACGAACGCGTCCGGATAGTATTTCAGGAACTCTTCCAAGAAGACCTCGGGCGGGAAACACCAGTCTTTGACGCCCCAAATGAGCGCGACCGGCTTGTCCTTAAAGACCGGCAACCGCTCCATCATCTTGACAAAGGTCTCGTGGCTGCAATGCTTCCGCGAAATTGGAATATCTTTGACAAACCCAAGGACGGCGACGCGATTCGACCAGGAATCGTAAGGCGCAATCAAGCCGGTCTTCACGTCCGGCTCGAGCCCTTTCGCGGTCGCCATCGTCGTTGCCGCGCGCGGGAAGAGGTTCAAGCCTTGCGCCAGAATCTTGTTCAGGACCGGAATATGGAAGGTTCGAATCCGGCGCGGACAACGTTCGTGCAGATACGCCGCCGTGTTCATCAGGACGAGCTTCGAGAAGACGTCCGGGATCTGCGTAGCGGCGCACATACCGATTGCGCCGCCCCAGTCGTGCGCAACAAGGACGCAGTCCTTCAACTCGAGCTTTTCAATGAGTTCGAGCAAATCGTTCGCGCGTCGTTCGATCGTGTAGGGGTACTCTTTTTCGTTAGGCTTTTCGGACAACCCGCATCCGATATGGTCGACGACAACAACACGGTATTTGTCGCGGAACTCGTTGACGACCGAGCGGAAGAAGAAGGACCACGTCGGATTACCGTGCGAGCAGATAAGGGTCGGACGTTCGACGCCGTCGGGCTCGGTCGGACCTTCGTCGAGATAGTGGTACTTAAACCCTCCGATCGTCATATAATGCGACTCGAAAGGATATAGGGCTTTCCACCCTTGCTTTGGGTCGGACATCGGTTATTCCTATGTTGCTGGGGGACGTTTAGGCTGAGTATGCGCTAGCGCTGCAGGGAGCGAAATTCGCGCATTGCGTCGACGGTATCCTGCATATCTTTGGGGATCGGCGCTTCAATCGTTATCCTTTCGCGAGTCGTCGGGCGCTCGAACGTGATTTTATGCGCGTGGAGCGCTTGACGAGCGAGTATCGGCGGCGCCGACTCAGCTTCTCCTTTGCCGGACGGGGAACGATCGAATATGCCCGCGATTTCATCGCGCGTGATTTCCGAACGACCGCCGTACAGCTTGTCGCAGAGGATCGGACAGCCAAGGTAGCCGAGATGAACGCGAATTTGGTGCGTTCGACCGGTTTTCGGCATACAGCGAACGACCGAGAACCCGCGAAAACGCTCGAGGACCTCGAAAAAGGTCTGCGCCGACTTGGCGTCGGGGTCGTCCGGAGCGACCGCCATACGGACGCGGAATTTCGGATGATGACCGATCGGCTGGTCGACGACTTCTCGATCGGAATTGATCGATCCGAGCGTTATCGCCAGATATTCCTTTTCGACGCGTTGTTCTTCAAAAAGGGCGGCAAGGTTCGCATGCGCGACGTCGTTTTTTGCAACGATGATGACGCCGCTCGTGTCGCGGTCGAGCCGATGAACGATTCCCGGCCTGGCGGGACCGCGGTTCGAGCTCAGTTGGCCCGCGAAGCGATGCGCAAGCGCGCCGACCAGCGTCCCGGACCAATGGCCGCGCGACGGATGCACGACCATGTCGGCGGGCTTATTGACGACCGCCAAATCGTCGTCTTCATAGAGGACGTCGAGCGGGATCTCTTCGGGAATCGGGGACTCTCTTGGCGGTTCGACGAGTCGGAACGACACGACCGAGCCCGGCTTCAGGCGAAAAGACGGCTTGCCGTGGATCCCGTCGACGTCGACGCAGTCTTCCGCCTGAATCGCTTTGCGGATCAAGACGCGGCTGTATTGCGGGAACTTGGAGACAAGGAACAAATCGAGCCGCCAGCCCGCTTCGGCGTCGGAGACGACGCGCTTAGCGACTTCGCCCGGCTTTTCTGTCGGGGGCGCCCATCGTTCGGCGGCTTCAAAAGACTCCAATTCGTCGAGCGATTCGATCTCTTCTTGTTCGAACAGTTCGTCAGCGGCGTCGGGTTTGTTCTTAGACATAATCGTTTCGTGCGCTTAAAAGCTATCTATTGAAGAAATTAGAGACCGAGTCGTTCTTTCCACGAATCGATTTGGAATCGCACTTGGTCGGGCGCGGTGGAGCCGTAGCTCTTCATTGCCTTGACCGCGTTGGCGGTTCCGAGATAGTCGTAAACAGATTCGTCGATGAGTTCGCACGCCTCTTGGAACGTTTCGAGCGGGAATTCTGCGAGCGCTTTGCCGGAATCGATCCCCTGACGCACGAGCCGTCCGACGACCCCGTGCGCCGAACGCTGCGGAACGCCCTTACGAATGAGGTATTCCATCAAGCTGGTCGCGTCAAGGTAGCCTTTTTCGAGCCGAGCGGCGATCGATTCGCGATTGAGGACCGTTCCCGCTGCGATCGGCGCGGCGAGCGCCAGGGACGCGGAAACGGCGTCGTACGAATCGAAGACGGGCTCTTTATCTTCCTGCAAATCGCGGTTATACGCTAGGGGCAAGCCTTTCGTCAAGACAAGGAGCGTCTGCAAGTTGCCGACGACGCGCGCCGTCTTGCCGCGAATGAGCTCCAGAGCGTCCGGATTGACCTTCTGGGGCATGATCGAGGAGCCCGTGCAGAAAGGCTGCGGAGTTTTCAGGAAGTCAAACTCGACGGTCGATTGCCAGATCCAGTCTTCGGCCCAGCCGCTCAAATGAACGGCGATTTGCGCCATAACGTACGCGAATTCCGTCGCGAAATCGCGGTCGCTCGAGACGTCGACGCTGTTGGCGGCGATCGCTTCAAATCCTAGATATTCCGCCGTCTTCGCGCGATCGATCGGCAGGCTTGTTCCAGCGCAGGCGGCGGCGCCGAGGCTCAGCGTATTAACGCGCTTGCGGCAGTCGGCGAGGCGTTCGCGGTCCCGTTGGAACTTCTCGACATACGCGAGCCAAATGTGCGGAGCGAGAACCGGTTGAGCGCGCTGCGTGTGCGTGTACGCGGGCACGACGACGTCAAAATCTCCGTCGCATCGACCGACAAACGCCTTCTGCAGTTCGGCGAGCAGGACGTCGAGGTTGTCGATCGCGTCGCGAATCCAGAGCCTGAAGTCGGTGGAGACTTGGTCGTTCCTGCTGCGCGCCGTGTGCAATTTTCGTCCGACGTCGCCGAGCTTGTCGGTCAGCGCCTTTTCGATATGCATATGGACGTCTTCGAGCGCGAACGAGTATTCGAAATCGCCCTTCTCGATCCGCTCTTTGATAACGTTCAGCTCGCGTTCGATCGCTTCGAACTCTTCAGGCTCAAGGAGCCCGACGTCCGCAAGCATACGCGCGTGTCCGATCGAGCCGCGAATATCTTGTTCGTACAATCTTTTGTCGAAGCTGATGCTCTCGCTGAATTGTTCCATCCGAGCGTCGGTCGCCTCGGTAAAGACTCCGCCCCACGCTTTGGCGGATTTGTTTGTATTCTCTGGCATTTTATCGCAGGCTCGAGCGTTTCTCGAGCTTAAAGTCTGTAATCTCAGTAACTAGGAAAAGCTTTTTTGGCGCGTTCAGTCGTCCAACGGAACGACTTGGAAATTCTCCGGAAATCGCACTAACCCCGCGCCCCAGGAAAGTCCAACCCCGAACCCGACAAGCAGCGCGCACATACCCGGCGCGACCATGCCGTCGCGGACCGCGTCGATGATTGCAATAGGGATGCTACTCGAGACGGTGTTGCCGCGCGTCATGATGTTGTTATAGAACTTCTTTTTATCGAGATTCCCGCATTCCTCTCGGAGCCGATCGAGCATGAATTTATTCGCTTGGTGGAAAATATACGCGTCGATGGAAACGTTATGTTCCGCCGCTATGGCTTGGCAGCGTTTCACAAGAGGCGGAACGACCTCGACGGAAAATGCAAAAATACCGGAGCCGTTCATGTAGAGTTGCTCTTTAGAACGATACCCCCCGCGAGAATCGGAACGCTCAATAGAAGTCTCCGCCGTCGCGGGCATTCGGCTTGCGCCCGCTTCGATGACGAGCATATCGGCGCCGGCTCCGTCAGTTCCAAATTCAAAGGGTCCGATCGCCGGCGCGCCGCTCAGGACGTCGCTTGTCGCAACGTCTAAGTCGACGGCCTCGAGCAATGTCGCCGTCGCGCCGTCGCCAAAGAGCGGACGCGTTACGCGGTCCTTTTTGTTGATGTATTTCGAATAGGTCTCGGAGGTGATGAAGAGCGCTTTACGCGCAAGCCCCGATTCGAGGAGACCTTTGCATAGGCCAAGGCCGTAAACATATCCGCTGCAGCCTAAGTTGAAATCAAACGCGCCGCAAGTCGTCTTCAAACCGAGCCGACTTTGGATAACGCACGCGGACGTCGGCAAGAAATAGTCGGGCGACTGCGTGCAGAAAACGATGAAATCGATCTCGTCGCGCGCGACCATACCGCTCTCAAACAAGCGTTCTGCGGCGGCGACGCCAAGGTCGGTCGCCGTTTCGCCTTCGCCTGCAATAGGACGCGATACAATTCCTATCTTTCGCTCAATCTTTTCTTCCGTCCAGTTCCAATTGGAAAAAACCTGTGCAAGTTCTTTGTTCTCCAACCGTCCTTCGGGCAAGTAAGCTGCGATTCCCCTGATTTGAGCAACTTTCACGAACAACCTCTCAACGCGAATAAATTCGCTATTACTGTAACGGTTTGACAGCGCTCAAACCGACAAAACCCGCGCGGCGCAATAGCCGCGCAGCGTCTAAGAATATGCGGTCGAACGAGCTAAAGCCGCTCGACCCTTCGCCGTTCGTTACTTCTCTTCTTCTTTGTCGTTCGGCTCAACTTTTCCGAAGAACTGGGCAAGATCGCTGAAACTGCGCATCGGCTCTTTCCCAGCTTTCATATCCTCGGAAATTGGGGTAATCGAGACGTCTTTCGGCGCGACAGTAACGGTACGGGGCTGACGGTCCGCGCGTTCGTCGCGACCGCGTCGCTGAGGACGTTCTCGGCGCGCTTCTCCGCCCTCTTCGGTCCGCCGCGGACGACGTTCTCGACGCTGCTGCTCTTCTCCTCCGGCGCTTTCGCGTCGCGGCCGCCTGTCAGGTCGACGCTCGCGAACGGTTCCCGGCTCGAGAGTCGTCAGGGAGATTCTTCTGCGCTCGAGATCGACGTCGACGACCCATACTTTCAGGACTTCGCCGATCGAGACGCATTCTCGAACGTTGCTGACGTAGGACTTGCCCAAGCGGCTGATGTGAACGAGTCCCGCTTCGCTGACGCCGACGTCGACAAAGACGCCGAAATCGGCGGTCCTCAAGACGGTTCCGGTAAGCTCCATGCCCGGCTTGAGATCTTCGAGCTTCATCGTTCCTTTTTTAAAGATCGGACCGGGCAGATCTTCACGAGGATCGGCGCCTGGCTTCACGAACTGTTCAAGCAGATAGGCGACGGCGCTCGGTCCGGCGCCAAATTCTTCGGCAAGCGCGGCGGCGTCGGCTTCTGCAACCTTTGCGGCGACTTCTTCGCGCTTATCGTCGGCGTGAATATCCTCAGGCTTCAGTCCGAATTTTTCGAGAATTTTAGCCGCAAGCTCGTAGCTTTCCGGATGAATCCACGTCGCGTCGAACGGATTGGCGGCGTCGGCAATTTTGAGGAACCCCGAGCATTGCGTGAAGGCAAGTTCGCCCAGCCCGCTGACTTCCTTGAGTTGTTCGCGGCTTTGGAACCCGTCCTTTTCAACGCGATATTCATAAACGCGTTTGGCGGTCAGCGGGTTCAAGCCTTCGACGTACCGCAAGACGGCGGGCGTCGCGGCGTTGAGCTCGACGCCGACTTTGTTGACGCAGAACGAGACGGCGGTCGTGAGCGCCTCTTTCAGCGCCTTCGAGCGCGCGTCAAGCTGCCCCATGCCGACTCCAAGCCGTTCGGGGTCGATTTTGACAAGCTCGTTCAACGGGTTCTGCAGGCGTCGCCCGATCGAAACAGCCTCGCGGACAAACGGGTCGACGTTCGGGAACTCTTCGACGGCAGCCTGGCTCGACGAGTAGGCGCTCGCGCCCGCTTCGTTGACGAGTATGTACGCGATCTCCTTGTCGGCAAAATGTTCTTCGATCATTTGGGAAACGAAATTTTCCGCGTCGCGGCTGCCCATGCCGTTGCCGATGGCGATGACGCTCAGGTTAAACGTCTCGATCATTTCAACCATTTTCGTCGACGCAAAGGCGCGGCGCTCGGCGGAACCTTGGAAAAAGACCGTCTCATGGCTGAGAAGCGCGCCATTTTCGTCGAGCGCGACAAGAGCGCTTCCGCTTCTGAAGCTCGGATCGATCGCCAGAACGCGCCGTCCTTCCAGAGGACGCTGCATGAGCAGATTGCGCAGATTCTTCGCATAAGCGTTCGCCGTTTGTTCTTCGGCGCGATCGGTCGTATCGCGGCGCGCGTCTTTTTCAATGGCGGGCAGCGCCAAATTCGTCAGGCCGTCGTCGACGCGCGCGGTCAAGAATTCGGCAAAAGGATGCGTTTTGGCGACAAGAATTTCGCGCGCTTTCTTTTTAAGCGAGTCGACGTCGACGTCTAATTTGATAGAGATGATCTTGAAGGCCTCGGCGCGATTCATTGCAAAGACGCGGTTCGCGGGGATTTTGCCCAGGATAAACTTCGCGTCAAAGTAATCGGCGTACTGCTTGTGAACCTGAGCTTGACGCTGTTCCTTAGCGCTCTTTTTCTTTTTCTTATCTTCCGCTTTCTTATCCCCTGCTTTTGTCGCAGCGACAGGAGCGACCGCAGGCGCTTCAACGGACTTGGCGTCTGCCGGTTCTGCCGCGTCGGTTGTTTGCGTTTCGGCAGGGTCGGCAGACTCGGCAACTTGCGCTTCAACAGGTTCCGCAGTCTCGGTAGCTTGCGCCTCAACAGGTTCCGCAGACTCGGCAACTTGCGCTTCAACAGGTTCCGCAGTCTCGGCAGCTTGGGTTTCAACTGGTTCGGTTGATTCAGCCGCTTGCGCTTCGACTGGTTCCGCAGCTTGCGCTTCAACTGGTTCCGCAGGAGCGTCGGCTTGCGCTTCGACTGGTTCCGCAGGAGGCGCTTCGACTGGTTCCGCAGGCTCGGCAGCTTGCGTTTCAGCAGGTTTCTCGGGCTCGGCGGCTGCGTCGGCTTCCGTCGTTTCTTCGACGGCGAGCTTTTCGATTTTCTTCGTTATCAACTTTCCGGTACGGCGCACAACGTCTCGAATTTCGCAGCGCAGTTCAAAATTTTCCGCAAAAATTTCCGCAATGATATCCGCTGCGCCTTTCAGGGCTTCCTCGACGTTCGCTACGCCTTTTTCGGCGTCGACGTAGGGTTCGGCAAGCGCGTTCAGATCCTGGGAAGCGTCTTCGGCGTTCATAATCGCTTCGGCAAGGGGCATGAGCCCTTTGTCGCGCGCCGCTTGCGCGAGCGAGTCTCGCTTTGATCGGAACGGGAGGTACAAGTCGTCGAGCCTTCTTGGCGACCGCGCTTCCCTGATCTTCTTTTCGAGTTCCGGGGTCAGTTTTCCCTGCGCTTCGATCGTTTTCAAGTAAGAATATTTACGGTCGGTCAATTGGCGTTGCTTTTGATAGGCGGCGGCAACCCTCAGGACGCCTTCCTCGTCAAGGTTTTGCGTTTGATCTTTTCGATACCGCGCAATAAACACTACCGGATAGCCTTCTTCGATGAGAGCGAACGTCGCTTTGACTTGTTCGAGAGGCAAGCCAAGTTCGCGCGCTGCGGAAATAGGACTAACAGAAAGAGATTCGATCATTATTTTGCGTCCGCCTTTAGTGCATAGGGACAACGCGTCAAGCGCTCGGCGCTCGACTGAACTACCAAGTCCGACGTCGCGTCGGAAACAAACGAGCCAAAAACTATGGGGGCTCAGTATAAAAATCTAAAAGAATTTGCGGTTTTTGTCAAGGGAACAGAAGTTTTTTTAAGAAAATAGACGAAAAGAACGATTGCAAGGGAACGCGCAACGCCAGCGCCCCAAGGCGCGGCTTTACCGCCTACCCCCTGTCGAAAACTGAAAGCTGCGGTATAATGGTCGCGTTTGTCAATGACGCGCTATTGAAGCGCGCCTTGCGCCGATACGTTCGGCGGCCTACCAACTTAACCTACATATATATTTCGTCGTTCATTTCGTTAAAAGGATATTGCAATGCCAGAAGAGCGCGTTTATAATTTTTCCGCAGGTCCTGCGGTTCTCCCCGTTTCGGTCTTGAAACAAGCACAGGAGGAACTTCTCTGTCTTCCTGGCAGCGGCGCTTCTATCCTTGAAATCAGCCATCGTTCGAAACAATTCGGCGAAATCCTCGAGCAAACGAAAGCGAACGTTTGCGAATTGCTTGGCGTTCCGGAAAACTACAAAGTCATGTTCTTGCAAGGCGGCGCGCTCCTTCAATTCGCGATGCTCCCGATGAATATCATCCGCAACACGAACAAGTCCGGCAACTACCTCGTTACCGGCAGCTGGAGCAAGAAAGCCGCGGCTGAAGCAAAAACGCAAGGTAAAACCGATATTATTTGGGACGGCAAAGACGAAAGATACGTTCGTAAGCCGACCGACGCCGAAATCAAATTGACCGACGACGCCGCATACTGCTACCTCTGCGCCAACGAAACGATCGAAGGGATCCAATATCAACGCGAGCCGAACGTCAGCGTTCCGCTTATCGCCGATATGTCGAGCGAAATCTTCAGCAGGCCCGTCGACGTCAAAAAATACGCGTGCTTGTATGCGTGCGCGCAGAAGAACGCCGGTCCTGCGGGCGTTACGCTCGTCGTCATGCGCGACGATTTCGTCGAAATGAGCGGCGACGACCTGGCGTCGCCCCTTTCCTATAAGCAGATCGCCGACAAAGACTCCATGCTGAACACGCCCCCGACCTTCTGCATCTATATCATGAAGCTCATTACCGATTGGCTGAAAGAACAAGGCGGATTAAGGGCGATGCACGAAAGAAACGTCGAAAAAGCGCAGCTGCTCTACGACGTCATCGACGCGTCTAACGGGTTCTACACCGTTCACGGCAACAGAGAGTATCGTTCGTTCATGAACGTCTCTTTCCGTACGCCGAGCGAAGACCTCGACAAAAAATTTCAAGAAGAAGCCAAGGAACACAAGCTTACCAACTTGAACGGACACCGCAGCGTCAAAGGCGAGCGTGCGTCTATCTACAACGCGATGCCACGCGAAGGCGTCGTCGTTCTGCGCGACTTCATGCTCGACTTCGCCAAGAAATACGCGTAAGCTTGCGGCTCGACGTCAGCGCAAAAGCCTCAAAGAGCGGCTCCCTGATTTCATCGGAGAGCCGCTCTTTTGGGGTCGGTTTATCTCTTCTTTCTGAAAAGTCTTAAAAGAATAGCGCCGCGACAATCTTGACGGCGCCATGACCGCTCTCGCTGTCTCGTATCAGACCGTCATAACCAGACCGTCAACTCTTAGGAGAATTCTGCAAGAAAAAAGGGACGCGCCCAAGTCGCAAGACCTAGGCGCGTCATTGTCTGTGCTTCTCAAACGCTGTCGTCAGCGTTCATGAGAAGGAATTCCGCGTCAAGCGGAAACTGATTCAGCAAGCGGGAGCGCAGGGAGCGCAAGGGGCGACAGGTTCGCAAGGAGCGCAAGGGGCGACCGGGGCGCAAGGTGCGACGCAAGCCGGCTTGCAGAAACGAACGAAACGAACTTTTTTGACGACCTTGACAGGCTTGCAAACTTTGACGGTGAAGGCTTTCTTGAGGAAGCAGGGTCTCTTGAAGCAAGCGGGAGCGTCGCAAACGGGCGCGCAAGGAGCAACCGGTTCGCAAGGAGCAACTTCGCAAGCGGGTTCGCAAGGAGCGACTGGTTCACAAGGAGCAACAGCTTCGCAAGGGGCTACCGGTTCGCAAGGAGCTACTTCGCAAGCGGGAGCGCAAGGAGCGCAGCAGCGAGGACGCCAGTTGGCGACTCTCTTGACAATACCGCAAACGCGTTTGCCGGGGGTCCAGCAGACTTTGTAGCAAGCGGGCGCGCAGACGGGGTCGCAAGCGGCGACAGCTTCGCAAGGAGCGACCGGTTCGCAAGCGTTGACGACCGGTTCGCAAGGAGCGACAGCGTCACAAGGGGCGACAGCAGCGGCGTCGCAAGGAGCCGGAGCGGCAGCTTCGTCTTGAGCAAACGATGTGGAAGCGCAAACGACCATCGCCAACGCCGCCATTAAGCTCAGAAACTTTTTCATTGAAAATACTCCTAATAGGGGGGTTGTCGGCGCCGTTATTCACCATGAATACGCCGCCTTATGAATGTTTCCGTAGGAAAATCTTACGATTCCCTTTTGTTTACCCGTATTATATCAACGTCAATATCCTTGTCAATCATAAAATGGAGCCCATTTTCTCTATTTTTGGCTAAATCCCCAATTTTCTTGTTTAGCAAATTCGCCTAAGGTTATAGAAACAACGACTTTTAACAAAATAGCAAAAGTATTAGTTTTTAAAAATTTATCTATTTTATCTATTTTAACATCTAGTTTTAAATAAAAACGCGTCAGAAATATTCTTACCAACGCGTTTTTACAAGATAGGGAACGTCAATTTCGTCGTTTCGGAACAGGGGCGCGCCCGTTGATAAAGACGCAAAATTAACTGTCGTTATCGTCAAGCGCTGTCGCCGCTCGTTACAAGACGGCGTAAAAGTTCAAGTCTGCAATATACATCGCTTCCCAGCTCCAACCGTTCGGCTGATTGACGATTTCAATGAAATAATCTTTATATCCGCTTTCGTTGTCTTCGTCCATTTCGCCAAGCTGCAGCTTGATCTTTTGCCAGCCGTCTTCGCTGACGGAATCTTTCGAGACGATCGTTCGCGCCCTCTCCTCGCCGTCGACTCTGACGATGAGTTCATAATCGCCGATCTGGTCGCCGCTCAGGTGATGCGAAACGAAGAACTCCATCGTCGCGTTTTGAGGAACTCTCATTGTGTTGGAGAGAATCGCGCCGACGTCGCGGCTTTCCGGATGCGTCATGAAGACGTTTTCCTTACCGCGATACGTTTCGCGATAACCAGGCGCCATATCCGAACCCATATGCGAGGCGCGGAAGCCCATGAAGAATTTATCGAGCGCGGTCTCGGCGGTATAGGTCCGGAATTTTATCTTGGCGAGTTCTTCTTCGCTGAACGTCGCGTCGGGACCTTCGACCGGCTTGTCGGTCGGAGCGGCGCAGGAGGTCAGCGCGCTGGGCTTGACTTCAGTTCTCGGGATATAGAAATAGCGTTCTCCGTCCTCTTCACGAACGAATCCGCCTTCTTTCTCGATCGCTTGCGTCGCGAGGGATTCGCAGACGTCCAGGAGCGCGGGGAAGTTATACGCCGTGTGACTGAAGACTTTCGTTTCGTCGAGTTTTTCTGAGAATCGCGGCGGAAGCGCGCTGAAACCTAACGTGGTGAACAAGACGCCGCCCGCGTTGGAAGGATTGCAGTCGGAATCTTGACCGCAGCGGATCGAGATCTTGATTGTTTCGTCAAGGTCGCCGTTTCCGTAGAGGAGCCCGACCAGGATGTACGCGCCGTTGATCTTGGCGTCGATATTGAAGTCGCTGTCGACGCCGGAGCAGGACCATTGACGGTACGCGGGGTTCAGTTGATACTTTTCGTTAATCTTATGCCAGCAATCTTCGAAATTGTCCGGATATTCTTCTTTCCATTGGAGAACGTCGCGGACCATTTCCGCATATTGACTTTCGGCGGGAATCGCTTCGAGCGCTTTCTCGATGATTTTCACGACGTCCGTCTCGAAAAACGCTTCGGAGTACATCGCGCCGACAAATTGGCCCGCATAGACGCCGTCGCCGTAGTTCATGAGACGTCCGAATTTTTCGCCCATCAGGACCGCGTTGTTCGGCAAGCCGGGAGAAATCAAGCCGGAGAAGTCCGCTTCGATTTGATAGTCGATATCGTCGGCGCATTTGTTGAACGCCGGATGGCTCGAATTCGGAGGCGCAATGTCGGCGCGGAGATTCGTACGTCCGCAGAGGTTCGCGTGCCAGAGCGCGTATTCGCTGTTGGCAAAATCGATCCCCGCCTGACGAATAGAGACGTCAAGGCCGTGTTCTTCCATGGAGCGCAGGAACGTCATCTCGACATACAAGTCGTCTTGACCAAATGCGTTGTTGATCATCTCGGGCGTCCATTCCGGAAGCTCGTTTTCCGGAATCATGCGGTTGCACCATCGGAATTCCGTCGGGGCGCCCCAGCAGACGCCAGCGATTTGCCCGATCCAGCCGCCCTTCATCTTGTCGCGATATTCCGCAACGGAGAGTTTACGATAGGATTTTCCGTCGATCTGCGCGTCTTCGGCGCGAACGCTCGACGCCAAAAGACCGCCAACGACTACCGCGACGCTGAGCGCGGCGCAAAAGAATTTTCTAAACATAGGAACGTCTACCTTATCCTTGATACGGCGTGAAAAAAATAAAGCGCGCGACGTTTTGCCGTTCGCGCGCTTTATTATACTAGGTCAACGAAGCGAATTCAACCCTTTTTTACAATCGTCCCCTATAGGACGATCGTTTGCTCGCGGCCGGGACCGACGGAAACGAACGTTATCGGCTTGCCAATAATTTCCGAAAGGCGAGCAAGATATTTCTTCGCGTTTTCAGGAAGGTCGTCGTATTTCGTGATATGGTCGATCTCTTCCTGCCAGCCGGGCAAGCTTTCGTAAATCGGCTTAACGCGCGCAAGGTCGTCGACATGGCTCGGGAAATACTCAATGCGGCGGCCGTCGAGTTCGTACGCGACGCAGATATTGATTTCGTCGAACCCGCCCAGGACGTCGAGCAGCATGACGGAAAGCTCCGTTACGCCGCCGAGCCTGGTCGTATAACGCGCGGCGACGGCGTCAAACCACCCGCAGCGGCGCGGACGCTTCGTTACAGTGCCGTATTCGTTGCCGCGGTCCCGAATGCGGTTCCCGACTTCGTTGTCGAGTTCGGTCGGGAAAGGACCGCCGCCAACGCGGGTATTGTACGCTTTGATAATACCGACGACGCGCTTGATAAAGGTCGCGGGCAATCCGGAACCTGCGGTAACGCCGACGCCGGAGCTGTTGCTGCTCGTAACGTACGGGAAGGTGCCGTAATCGACGTCGAGCAAGGAGCCTTGCGCGCCTTCGAGAAGGATTTTTTTATCGGCGTCGACGGCGTCGAGCAGGTAGTTGACGACGTCGCCGACAAAGGGGCGCAGCCGCTCGGCGTATCCGGAATATTCGGCGATAATCTTTTCCGGGTCAAGGGGTTGGATGGTCGCGCGGACTTCTTCGTTTTTCGCCATGCCGAGGAGCGAGTTGTTCTTCAAGGCGACGATTTTACGAATTTTTTCCGCGAAGTCGGCGCGGTAAAGATCGCCTATACGGATAGCGGTCGACCGGCCGACTTTGTCGCGATAGCACGGCCCGATACCGCGTCCGGTCGTGCCGATCGCTTTAGTGTGGACGCCGGAATCGTCGGTGATTCGGTCTTCTTCTTTGTGCCACGGGAAGATGACGTGCGCGCGGTCGCTGATCATGAGATTTTTCTCGACCTCAATGCCGGAATCGCGCAGCCGATCAATTTCCTCAAGAATAGCGGCGGGGTCGATAACGACGCCGCTGGCGATGCATGAAAGCGCTTCCGGTCGGAAGATACCGCTCGGGATCAAGGACAACTTATATTTTTTGCCGTCGAAAACAACGGTATGACCGGCGTTGGCGCCCCCCTGGTAGCGGACGACTATTTCGTTTTGAGCGGTCAAAATATCGACGATTTTGCCTTTGGCTTCGTCGCCCCATTGCAATCCGATAACGCACGTAGCGGCCATGGTCAACCCTTTTTATTCATTTGACGCGCAGATTGATATCTTGCGCTAGACGCGGCGCTCCTAGAGCTTGCGATAATATCCTCGGACTCCAGCCGCGACTCTGCGTTAAAATCACGGTTTTTGTCCGACTATTTGAAGACGAAATTATACCACAGCGGCAAGGGAGTAAAAGCCCCCCGAAAAAATAGGTTCCGGCGCGCTCGTTCAGTTCGGCGTGTCGAGATAGGGATCCTGGCCCATGCCGCGCTGCATCTTTTTACGTTCTTTTTCGTAATAGAGCATCGTTTTTCTATTGCGATAGTTTTTCTTCTCGACTTTTTTCTGAGCGCGATAGAACATCGCTTCTTTTTCAGGCATTTCCGCGTCCGGGTTCGCCTCGCCTTTAGCCTTGATTTTATCGGCTTTTTTGGGTCCGTAGGCTTTTTCGAGGATCTCGTCTTCGAGGCAGAGGTATTGCCGGAACGAGCCGGGGTCCCCTTGTCGTCCGCAGCGCCCGATGAGCTGTCGGTCGATACGCGCGGATTCGTGGACTTCCGTGCAAATGACCATGAGCCCGCCGATTTCGAGGACTTCCGGCGGCAGCTTAATGTCGGTACCGCGCCCCGCCATATTCGTCGAGACTGTTACTTTGCCCCAGTGTCCGGCGTCGGCGACGATTTCCGCTTCTTCGGCGATTCGGTTCGCGTTTAAGACGCTGTGGTCCATCTTGCGCTCTTGCAGGAGCCCCGAGAGGATTTCCGACTTGTCGATCGTTCTCGTGCCGACGAGGACGGGCCGACCGAGCAAGTGAAGTTCGGAGATCTCTTGAACGATCGCGTCCCACTTGGCGCGTTCTGTCGCAAAGACTCTAGTCGGCGTCTTGACGCGCTGCGGCGGCTTGTTCGTCGGCACGGGGACGACGTGACACTTATAGATTTTCGACAGTTCGCGTTTCGAGGTGCGCGCGGTGCCCGTCATGCCGGCAAGATGTTCGAATCGCAGGAAGAAGTCCTGGACGGTAACGCGGGCGGCTTGCCCCGTGGCGACGGTAATTTCGACGCCCTCTTTCGCTTCGACCGCTTGGTGAATGCCTTCGCGCCACTTGCGCCCTTCCCCGAGACGACCCGTAAATTCGTCGACGATGACGATTTCGCCGTCCCGAACGACGTATTGTTGGTCTAAGTGGAATTCGCGGTCGACTTTAATCGCGCGCTTCACGTATTCGTAGACGTGATACAACCCCGTGGCGACCATGGCGTCCGGCTTCTTCAGTCGGCGCGCCTTCTGGCGCCCTTCGCGCGTCAATTCGACTTCGCGCTTTTCGTGGTCGTAGGTGTAGTCTTCGTCTTCAATGAATTCGTAGATGGAGTCGGCGGCCCACTTGTACGCTTCCACTTCTTGCTTTTGTTCTTCGGTCGGCAGCGCGCTGATGATCAACGGGGTGCTCGCTTCGTCGATGAGGATCGAGTCCGCTTCGTCGACGATGCAGAAGTAGGGCTCGGAACGCTGCGTCGGCTGTTCGTCTTTTTCGCGCTGTTCGCGGAGCATTGCGCCGAGCAGGTCGGTCTGACCTTCGCGGATGCGGCGCAGCAGGAGCCGGTCGCGCAGGAAGTCGAACCCGAACTCTTTCGCGGTGCCGTAGGTAATATCGCATTGGTACGCCTGGCGCCGCGAATCGGTCTGTTGCTGGGTCTGAATGACGCCGACTTTCATGCCGAGCGCCTTATAGATAGGCCCCATCAACTCGGCGTCGCGCGCGGCGAGGTAGTCGTTGACGGTCGCCAAAAGCGCGCCTTTACCGGCAAGCGCGCGCAGATAAAGGGGCGCGGTCGCCGTCAGCGTCTTTCCTTCGCCAGTCTGCATCTCGACGATCGAACGGTTGAACATTGCAATGCCGCCGAGGATCTGCACGTCGAAGTGCCGCATGCCGATCGTTCGAACGGCCGCTTCTCGCACGAGCGCGAAGGCTTCCGGCAGGAGCTTCGCCAGAGGTTCGCCGCTTCGGGCGCGGTAGCGCAGCGACAAGCTCTCCTTACGCAGCTCGCCGTCGTTCATCTTTTGATATTTTGGCTCGAGCGCGTTCACTCGGTCTAATTCGTACGACCATTTGGCGAGCCGTCCCTGGGTCGTGAAGGGAAAGCAGCTGTCGATAAGTCGTTTCGGTCCAGAAGGTATCGCGCCCAAGGAAAATTCTCCCGTTCGTAGTTTCGTTGCTCATGGCGAGCCGACTCGCCGCGCCGCGCCAAAGACGTTCTTCGGCGCTTAATCTATTTCGTTTAACCAATTTTACCGTCGGCGTCAACCTGTTTTTCGTTCGACGCGCCGACAACAAAAGGGTTCAAATAAAGACGCCCGAATTTCATTACTCGAAAACTCGAATAGGAAATTCGGACGTCGTCATTAGTTGTCTATCGACCTTCAATTAGAGGTTCGATCGGACGCTAGTTCTCAGAACCAGCCGCCGTACGCGACGATGAACCCCGCCACAACGACGGAAACCATGCTCATCAACTTGATGATGATGTTGAGCGAAGGACCGGTCGTGTCTTTGAAGGGGTCGCCGACGGTGTCGCCGACAACGGTCGCTTTATGGGCGACGGAGCCCTTGCCGCCGAGGGTCGGATCGATATCCGATTCAACGAATTTCTTCGCGTTGTCCCACGCGCCGCCAGCGTTGGCCATATAGACGGCGACGCAGAAACCGGTCGTCAAGGCGCCGACCAACAAGCCAATAACGCCCGTTACGCCAAGAACCAAACCGACGATGATCGGCATGACAAGCCCGAGCAGCGACGGCACGATCATTTCGTGCTGAGCCGCTCTTGTCGAAATGGCGACCGGCGTTTCGTAATCGGGTTCCGCCTCGTATTCCATAATTCCTTTGATCTCACGGAATTGGCGGCGAACTTCTTCAACCATGACGGCTGCGGCGCGTCCAACGGCAGTCATCGTCAACGCGCCAAAGACAAAGATGGTCATCGCGCCAAGGAAGACGCCGACGACAACTTTCGGATTGAGCAAGTTGCACGTGTAGAATTCCATCCAGTCCATCATATTTGCCGTCTTGACAGGAACCATTTCGGTCTTTTCTTCGGCAGTTTCCGGAATAAACGGACACGCGGCGGCGATTTCAGGACCTATGAACGCCGGTCCGTCGTTCGTCGCAAGCCCCTGCCAAGCCTTATTCGAATCTCCCCAAACGCGATCAGAACCGCGATAAATCGGCGCGTCTTTGTTAGGATTGTTCGATTGGCTGGGCATGACAAGGTAGGACGTCGGGTACCATTCGGAACCTGTTTTCTTGCAAACCGCTTTTTCCAACTGAACAGCTTCGGCGCCGGGATAGTAGACGACAAAATCATTGGCGACTTTGTAATATCCGGCTTCCGAGCCTTCTTGCTCTTCAATTGTGCTGACTGCGGAGACGGCCCAGCGGTCGAATCCGACGCGAACTTCTTCAACATACGCGGCCAAGAGCGCGAGCGCGGTCAACGCGGCGGAAGCGATCGCAAAACCTTTGCCGGTCGCGGCGGTCGTGTTGCCGAGCGAATCGAGCGCGTCGGTGCGTTTACGAACTTCTTCCGGCAGACCTGCCATTTGGGCGTTCCCGCCGGCGTTGTCGGCGATCGGACCGTAAGCGTCGGTCGCGAGCGTTACGCCAAGGGTAGAGAGCATACCGACGGCGGCGACGCCGATGCCGTAAAGGCCAAGCGCAAAGGTTTCAACGTTCGTGAAGTCGAATTTGGTCGCGAAACCGAACGCGAGCAGCGTGGCGATCGCAACGATAACTACCGGCGCCCAGACGCTGTACATACCTTCGGCAATACCGGCGATGATGACGGTCGCGGGACCTGTCTTACCTTGCCCCGCAATGGCGCGAGTCGGCTTATATTCGTACGAGGTGCGGTATTCGGTCCATTTTCCAATGAGCCAGCCGGCAAACAAACCGACGACGACGGAGAAGCCCGCGAAGCGCGCCGGACCTTTCAGCATAATAAAGGCAGTAATGATCGAAAGAACGGCAATGATAATCGCAGGACGATTGACGCCCTTAGCGAGCGCTTTCAGGAGCGTTCCCTGATCGGCGCTCTCCTCAGTCTTGACGAGGAAAATACCGTAGATCGAAAGAGCAATGCCGATAGCGGCGAGAACGATCGGGAGGAACAGCGCTCTCAATTGCAGCGCCTGCGATTCGCCCATTGCGGCGTACGCGGCGACGCCAAGCGCGGTCGAAGAAAGAATCGAACCGCAGTAGGATTCGTAGAGGTCCGCGCCCATGCCGGCGACGTCGCCGACATTGTCGCCGACGTTGTCCGCGATAGTCGCGGGGTTGCGTCGGTCGTCTTCCGGAATGCCCGCTTCGACTTTACCGACAAGGTCGGCTCCGACGTCAGCCGCTTTGGTGAAGATACCCCCGCCGACGCGCGCGAAGAGCGCTTGCGACGACGCGCCCATGCCGAAGCAGAGCATGACGACCGTGATTTCCGTGAGGCTCATCGTCCAGCCGAAGAAGGGGAAGACCCAATAGAGGACGCCAAACCATAAAACAATATCGAGCAAGCCGAGCCCGACGACCGTCAAGCCCATGACCGCGCCGGAACGGAACGCGATTTGCAGCCCTTTGTTCAAAGACTTTTGCGCGCCCGCCGCCGTACGGGAGGACGCCCACGTCGCCGTCTTCATGCCGATCCAACCGGCAAGACCGGAGAAGAAACCGCCGGTCAGGAACGCCCAAGGAACGATCTTGTTCTGAACGCCGACGCCCCATGCAAGGTACATCAAGAGCGCCCAAATAACGACGAAGAAGATCGCAACGACCTTGTATTGTTGCTTCAAATATGCGTTGGCGCCTTTACGAACCGCCGCGGCGATCTTAATCATTTCCGGAGAGCCTTCGTCTTCTTTCATCATCCATTTGTAGAAGCTCGCCGCATAATAGAGCGCGGCGACTGAACCGGCTAGCGCGAGCATCCAGAGAAGCCCAAAGGGAAAAGTAAAGAACCCAATACGAGGGGAAGGCGCCAAGGCGGCAAGTTCGTCGTCGGCAACGTCGGCGGCGGCGCTAGGCTCCGCGGCGGCCTGTGATTCGACAGCGGGAAGCTCGGGCGCCGCGGCGTCAGCCGACGCAGCGGCGGCAGGTTCCGCGTCTTGCGTAACCGCCCAAACCGAAGAGGACGCCGCCAAGCCCAGCGTCAGGACAATTGCGACGACGCCCAAAACGGACGCGTTAAAAAGTTTTTTGCAGATCTTCATCAGGAAGAATCTCCTATGTCCAAGATTATTTTCCGATTCACGTTCGCCTGCTTCGGCGCGCGCATTTTCTGAATTCTATCTAAACCGCCATAGGACGTATATCCGTCCTCTATGGGGACTTTCCTTACAGTATTTCCCATTGATTATTGCGCCGTTTCTCTATCTTGTCAATGAGACGTCGAACGATTTTAACCAATAAGACAAAGAAACTATTATTTAAAGAAAAATTGAAAAAGACGTCGACGTTCGCGTTTTTACGTCGGGCTTCAACGGATGCAGATGAGAGCTTACGATTCATATAGAATAAAATACGCGCGGCCCATTAGAAAAAGGACCGCGCGTATTCAACAAGCACAGGGCGTTCTGACAAACGCCTTCAGCTAAAATCAGTTGGTAGTGTCGGCGTTGCCGTCGTCGACGGTCGCAAGGCAACCGAGAATCGTTTGAGGCGTGGTCGAGCTCATGAAGGAAACGGAACCGTCGGCTCTGAGGAAGTTTGCGCCGGAAGCGTGCCAGCTACCGAGACCGCAGTTAATCGACGCTTGGTTGTTGGCGGCAAGGTGGTCGTAAGGACCGTCGATACCATTAGCAAGCGCGGTGTACGCCGTCTTATGGTCGTCGGACCAGTAGGTCGCAACGCAACGCCAAACATAACCGCAAGCGGTCGACTCTTGTGAGCAGAGGTACGAGCAGTCGTGGCATTCCGACCAGTTGTTAGTGCTTGGAGCAGTGGTGTTGCAGACGTTCAAGCCGTCGATCGGGATGTGTTTTTCACCGATGATGATTTGATTGCTGAGACCGTCGGTAACGCGGGAAAAGGTGTCGCGAGGCATCGATTTCGTATTCCCTTCTTGGTTAGCATAGCTAGCCGGGAAACGAGCGCCGCGGAAGAAACCGCGTTGATACGTTTGTTTTTCCTCACTAAAGACGCGGCAGACCCGAACGTAGTAGTGATGGTCGCAGTTTGCTGCGGTCGCGCGGCCATTCAGGCTAGTGTTAGAGTCGGTTGAAAAGATTGGACAGTAATCCGTTTGCGGACCAGCTGAGTTATCGCCCGTGTTAGTGGTAACATATTCATACGCGGCAGGGGATGAACGACGCGACGGGCAAACCATATACGGGACGCTTGCGAAGCCTTTCTTTTGTTCGGCAGTCAAGGTAACGCCGTTCCACGCAGCGCCGGTGTTCCAGAAGTATTGCCCAAGGGTAACCGGGTCGGTGCGGTTGAGCAGGTCCCAAAGCACCGTTTGTTCGGTGTAGGGATAGAGGTAAGCCCACATAGTCATGCGGTGCCAGGAGTGCGCCGCAGGCGGAATGCCTTGACGGACGTCGTGGAAGTTTTGGACTCCAAGACCGATCTGTTTCAAGTTGTTGGTGCATTGCATACGTCGAGCGGCTTCACGAGCAGCCTGAACCGCCGGAAGGAGCAACCCGATAAGGATGCCGATAATGGCGATAACGACGAGCAATTCGACAAGCGTAAAGCCGCGTTTTGAAGTGGCGTGAGTCATAATAACCCTTTCGTAGTGGAAGAAACAATGGTAAAAATGCCTGGCGTCAAGAGCGCTCTTAGCGCCAGAAACCTAATCCTAAAAACGCGCGCGTTTTTTCGAAAAGGGGTTAGAGGGCAAAGCAAAACGGCATAACGGAGTTTTGCTTATAAATTTTAAAATCGCGGCTTATAAGGGGCTTAGAGCAAATTTGGATTAACGGTTCTCCGTTTAATAGGCTTAGGGGGCTCCGCCTCACCCTGCTGCTCTTTAACCTTCTTACGATACTCTGGATCGAAGAGTGTCTTTGCCGCTTCCGTCCTTTCTTCTTCCGGAACTTCTCCCGGCGGATAGACGACAAAATCGATCTTCGAGTTCTTCTGAAGATCGAAGACCCAACCTGAAGTATCTGGGTTGGTATGTTGCATATCGATAAGCAGGACGGGGTCGTCAAATCGATAATTTTGCAACGCGTCGGTAATTTCCTCTGTTGGTTCGAAACGGATAGCGCTGGTAATATACGCGCGATAAACGCCCCTTTTTATGCCGTCGTTCGGACGCACCGAGTGAATCGAATACTCGCCGTTTTTGTCAAGGTCGCTTTTACCCATGTAGAAATCATCGGTAAAAATCACCTGACCGATCGTCAACGGCTGGCCGTTAGGATAAGTAACCTTCCCCGTCACACGAACCATGTCGCCGCATCCGGTAAGAGACGCAGAAAAGACGACAAGACCAATCAGGAAGTTGTTGTGCAATCTCATAGTTACTCTGTAAAGACGACCTGAGCCCTGTGTCTTAGTTTTCAATGGTTAAGACCAGATCCTTAATCGAGCCTTTAACAGTAACCTGTGGGATCGGGCTTTGATCGGGATTAGAGTATTCCGGCGGAATGGTGTTGCTGGCTTGCCCCAATACTTGGGTTTCAACGACCTCGTCGCCTAATTTCTGTTCAACAGTTCCTGCTTCCTCAAACTGAAGCGTGTCGGTAATGTAGACCTTGTAGGTTCCGGGAGGAACGCCGTCGCCCGGCTTGAAAGTGCGCATTTTGAACGTACCGTCTTTTTCAATCTGACCTTTGCAGATAGTGTCAGCGCTGGTGAAGTTGACCGTTCCATAAGTAAGAGGAGTGCCGTCGGAGAAGACGACTTTACCGCGAACCTGCGCGCGACCGCCGCCGCAGCCTAAGCACGCGACGAGCATCAAGACGCTCATGCAGGCAAGTAATTTAGAAACGTTATTTTTCATCGAATAAAACCTTATAATCTGGCACGCCCCAAAGGGCAAACACTGACTCCTAACCTGCCGACTATCGCTTTCTCCAGAACGAACGAGCGGCTGGATAAAAAATCCAACCACTGGCTCTGCGCCGAGCAATCGCTCACGACGCGCTTGTCTCTAACTCACGTTGCGGAAAAGCGAACAGTCACAACGCCGAGCCTCGTAAGAGACGCGGCGACGCACAGACGAAAAAACGACGTTCCACAGAACACCCTTTCTGCGTCAAATTATGATTTTACTCTTTTTATTCCCTTTCGGCAAGGGGAACGCGTTAAAAGCAGTAAAAATTTTTAAATTTTTTCTTTCAATAACTTCCCTAGTCCTTTTAGACGGTATTTACTGCCTTCTGGTTTCGCTGTCTCCTACTTTTTTGTCAAAAAAACTTGCACAAGAGCGCCATAAAAATTATAATGCTCCAACGACGGGAAGACCCGTCGGCATTTCCTCTCTAATTTTAGAAAGCGTTGCGATGAAACAGATGTTTGGCATACTCCTTGGCTTGTCGATAGCCGTTTTCCTCGCGCCGACGCGAGTCGACGCAGAAACGATCGTGCCGACCGTCCCCGAATCGGAAGCGATTTATCCGGACTTCGAGGTCTGGATCGACGGGGTCAAAGCGCCGGTCTGGCAATGCCGTGTCAGCGCGATTCCGTTCAATCGAGTTTGGCCGGGCTATCAGCGCTCTTTGGACCAGTCGGAACTCGCAGGGTTCGTTACTTGGGAAACGGACGCGCCCACGACGCAAATCGTCGTCAGAACGACGCGAAGCGCCGAAGCGCTGCAGTCGGTCGTCGTTCGTCCGCTCTCCCTTGCTATTGAGCCGCAAGTCGACGTTGAGAAAAAAGAGGTTGCGTTCTCCGTCCCCGGCCTCGTCCCGACGGTCCTTGAACTGGGCGATTTCCACAACTGCCTGCACCTGCTGCCCTTCCCGATCTACGAACGCCCTAAGGATCTCAACGCGCCGAATCTGCGCTATTACGGACCGGGCGTCCATCGCGAGGGCGTGATTGAGGTAAAGAGCGGCGAGGAGATTTTCGTCGACGCGGGAGCGGTCGTCTACGGCGGCGTTCGCGGCGTCAACGTTGAGAACGTCAAGATCTCCGGTCCGGGAATCATTGACGCCGGACCGTACGAACGCGGAGAAATCAACGGTATTTTCCGATTTCTGAACAGCAAGAACGTTACTATCGACGGGATCGTTCAGCGCGACCCCGACGTCTGGTCGACGACGTTCCTCCGCTGCGACGACATGACGGTCCGCAATACGAAGCTTGTCGGGCTCTGGCGCTACAACGCCGACGGAATCGATCTGTGCAACAGCGAACGCGTTCTCGTCGAAAATTCGTTCCTGCGCGCCTTTGACGACGCTCTTGTCGTCAAAGGGCTCGATCAGGGCGCCGACGGTCCTCAAAAACCCTGCAAGGACCTAACGTTCCGCAAAAACGTCGTTTGGTGCGACTGGGGCCGCGCTATGGAACTCGGCGCCGAGACGCGCGCGCCGGAATTCGCCAATATCCTTTTCGAGGACAGCGATATTATCCGGTCGACGCATATCGCTCTGGATATCCAGCACGGAGACCGCGCGACGATCCGCGATATAACGTTCGACAATATCCGGGTCGAATTCGACGACAAGATTCCGACGCCGATCTATCAGCATTCCGACGAGCAGGTTTATGATCCTGACGCCGATCCCGCATTCTGCCCGAATCTCGCGGTCATCGTCATCCGATCAACGATGTGGTCCGGGGACAAAGAAAATGGAACAGTCGACAACGTTCTGTTCAAAGACGTCTACGTCTACAGCAATCGCGTTCCGCCGAGCAGTTTCAGCGGCTTCAGCGCCGAATGCAAGGCGACCAATATCGTCTTTGAGAATCTGCAGATTGGCGGTAAAAAGATCATGTCCGCAAAAGACGCCAACTTGCGCCAAAACGAATTTGTAGAAAACGTTTCGTTCCAATAATACTCATGCAGCAGAGCGCCGCGCTTAAAGCGACCTTTACGCGGCGCTCTTTTAACCCTAAACGCGCCTCTATGCCATCCTCGCCAAGTCCTCAAGAATCCGCGAAAAAAGAGCCCTTTGATATCGACGCTTTTCTCGACAAGCTGTTCCTGCCGTTCGACTCCTTATGCCGACGAATGAGCGTCTTTTATCCTTATTTTGCGATCCAACGACGCAAGTATCGGATTTATACCGACGATTTCAAGCCTCGAACGTCGGACAAACGCGGAAATTTCATCCCGGTCCGGTACCCAATTATTGTTGATCGGCTTCTTCAACCGTATCAAAACGACGCCCAAGAGCTCGACAAACGCGCCGATTTTGCCAAAATTGCCGCCGAGCGGTTCCATTTTGAATCGCTCGAATTCCTCAACAATCTGCAAGAATCGTTCGCGCCATTTGACCCTGACTCGGACGCTCAGTACGAACACAAGTACGACCTTGAAGAAAGAATCAGGCGCCGGGACGATTTTTCTCAGGCTCTTAAAGACGTCTTAGAAGCAGGAAACTACGTCGAAATACCGCGCGACCAGCTCGACAGACTCCTCGACCTCAAAATACCGGGCGCATTACCCGTCATAGCGGATTATGACGATTTCATTGAACATCGTCTTTTCATCCGCGGGGTCGTTATGAACCCGACACAGCGCAAGCCGCCCTGGCGCAACTGCGGTCAGACGCTGATTCTGTCGAGCCAGACGCTCAGCCGCGTCTGCATTTTTGCGCGGCTCAAGCGCGATAATCCTAAGCTCGCTAAGCATATCGACAAACTTCGAAAGAACAAGAAGACAATTCAACAAGACAATTCCGAACAACTTGACGAAATCATCATCGTCAAGCTCTTTAAAGACGTCGCGCTTGAAGATCTCAAGATGGCGGCGCCCAAAGTCAAGATGAAATTCCAGCCGTTCGACTTCGTCAAGATCTGGGGTTCTTTCGCCGCGGGTTCCGGCACGGCGGTTGTAAAGTTCGTTACGGCGGCAGCGTTCAATATCGTCGCGTGTTTCGTCTTTATGTTCGGGTTCCTGCTCTTGGCAATAAGAAACTTATTCAAATTTTTCAATCGTCGGACGGCGTATTTGCACAAATATTCCAACCAGCTCTACTACCACACGCTTGCGTCCAATTTTGCCGCTGTTAATATGCTCGTTACCAATGCGGAAGAACAGGAAGTAAAAGAGTTCGTGATCGGATACTTTATGGCGTTGGCGCGCGGCGACTGGTCGACGGAACGAGAGATCGACGACGACGCAGAAGCGTTTCTGCTCAAGGAATTTGGCTTGGATATTGACTTTGAGTCTGAGGACGCGCTGCGTAAACTTCGCGAGAAGAAACTCCTCGAGGAGCGCGACGCCCTGGACGAGCAAGGCGAGCCGACCATAGAGTACCGCGTCCAGCCGCTCGACGAAGCGCTGCGCGTCCTCGACGAAGACTGGGACAATTTTTTCGAGTACAACGTTTGACCCAATCAACGTCAAGGGTACAATGCGCATGATACGCCGCCATACTGACGTCGCGTTTCAAGCGTGTCAACGAGGAGACTGACTATATGTCCAAACAAGAAATATATCGAATATTAGACGCCGCTATTAATCGCGGTCGGGAAGCGCTGCGCGTCGTTGAGGACGCGGCGCGATTTATCGACGACAACGAGGCGCTCGCAAGCGCGCTCAAAGAAACTCGGCGCCAGTTTACAGAAACTGCGGACAAACTCGATCGGCGCGAACGCCTCTTGGCGCGCGACGCAACCGGAGACGTCGGCGCCCCGTTCGAAGAAGACGGCGAAGACCAGCCCGCGACGCTCGCCGACGTCTTGAGCGCAAATTTCGCGCGGCTGCAGGAATCGGCGCGAAGCCTGGAAGAATTCTCGAAGCTGGTCGCGCCTCAACTTGCGCGAGAATGGGAAAAAATTCGATACGAAGCGTACGCGCTGGAAAAATCAACGCTTGAAGCGGCGGTTCGCCGCGAAAACGCCGAACAAGAGACGCTGGAGCGATCGGCGCCCGACGCGGCGGAGCATAACGACAACGCTGAACAAGAAGCGCCGGAACGATCGTCAAGCGCTCCGAACGAAGCCGACGAGCAGCGCCAGAAAGGCGCCGCGCCGAGTTTCTTTCCGTTTGAACGTTCCGAGGAACTTACCCCGTGCGACGTCCTTCGCGGCAAACTGAACCGCTCGTCTTTTGCCGTTTGCGTCGATCGTCCCCTTACCGATTCTGACGCCGAGACGCTCTTTAACGCGAACGTCGGTATGTTCCAGCTCTGTTACGATCCCAACGATCCGAGCGCCTCGCCCAACACGATCTTGTTTCTCGATCAGTACCGCCGCGCGTTCAGCGACGAATCTAACGCGGCGCGCCGTCCGCTCCTGCTGACGCGCGATTTCACCGTCTGGGCGGACGACCTCGACGGCGGAGTCCTTCACCAAGGGAATTGGCAAGAAGTCCGAGCGCAGCTTGGAGAGAACCGAGTCCTTGGCGTCGCCGTCTCAAACCTCGCCGACGCCCTACGCGCTTTTCAGGCGGGCAAAGAGGGAATTGTCGATTTTATTGAAGCGGGCCCGGTATTCGATAGAACAGGTTCCGGAACAGCCACTGGAACAGCCTTTCTGCGCGCGATTCTCGAAGCGGTCGACGGCGTCCCGCCGATCCCAGTCTTCGCCTTTGGGGGCATAACGTCGGAGAATTGCGTCGACGTCTTCGATTCCGGCGTCGAACGCTTCTGCGTCGGCGCTTCCATCATGGACGCGCAAGATAAGCGATTTGCCGCAATGCAGTTTGCGAGCTTGTTTTAATAGGCGTCGGGACAAGCCCTTCTTTGCAAAAAAGTTCTTGCAGACGCAGAATAATCTACCGCGCGGTAGATTTCGCGGCAGATAATCGTGTTGCGCGGTAGATTTCGCGGCAGATAATCGTGTTGCGCGGTAGATTTCGCGGCAGATAATCGTGTTGCGCGGTAGATTCTGCGGTAGATAATCGTACTGCGCGTTCGATTCTGCGGTAGATAATCGTGTTGCGCGGTCGATTTCGCGGTAGATAATCGTGTTGCGCGGTCGATTCTGCGGCAGATAATCGTGTTGCGCGGTCGATTCTGCGGCAGATAATCGTCTTAGCGGTCGGCGGCAGGATTGATACGATACGCCGTAGCGGGTCCCTTTCCGACCATTTTGATCTTCCCTTTACTCATCAACTCTTGGAGTTCGTTCAAAACCTTGGTGCGTTTGAACCCCGTGCTTTCTTCAATCTCAACTCTAGATAATTCTCCTTTTTCTGAAAGAAGGAGCAAAATCATTTCACTTAGTTCAGGCTCTTCGGGTTCTCTGCTATAGTCAATAACGGGCAATACGATCCGGATAAAGTCCGCCGTAATCTCAAATTTCGGTTGAGAAGAGAACGCGGCGTATTCGTCGCGAATGCGGTCAATGCCCGTTCCAAATTTTTCGATAATGTTGAGTCGATGAAAAACGTCGGCAATAACCGTGTTTCTGGGAATGGAAATCTGACTATACAAGTAAGTCGCTTCACTCATGCCTTCCGGCAAACCGCCGGGCGAGATAATCTCAATACGATCTTCGTACATAGCAACTTGAACTCTGCCGTTGATATCGTATCGCCGATTAACTAAGGCGTTCGCAACGCCCTCTCTATAAGCTTCGCGCGGGATTTGAACCCTTTGAACCCGACGAAAACCCACTACTTCTTCATAGGGCTCATACCACTTGTCAAACATTGCTAACGCCGCTTGATATTGGATAAGCAGCGACTGAGACGCTACGTCTTTACGATCCATAAACTCAGAACGCGTTTTCCCAAATCGCACGATAGAAATTGCCGATCTGGAATTATTGTTTCTGTCCGCAAGCAGCTCTGCAGCCTGCGTATAGGCGTCGTCGACAATAAGCTCAAGGGTCCGGAGCGTATCGTCAGAAAAGTTCTTCAGTCCGATTTCGCGCTTTAATTCCTTTTCAAGCGTTGCAAACGTTAACTCAGATTCATGGGAAATCAGTTGGTCATAGTCCTGTTCGACGCCTGCGAGAACGAGACGCCGCATCTCAGAGCGGTCGACCGGCGCTGTTGACGTGTCGGTTCTCTTGTATGCCGTTTGATGATAAAAATACGGCGCGTCTTTTCCCTTAGAAACAGACAGTACGACGATTGTTTTGCCATCAATCTCTTGCCTCGTCAACTTGAACTGAGGGCGCGGACTGATGGAGTCGTTGATTTTGTTTTCAATCTGTAATCGTAGTTTTGCATCGTCCGGCACGCCGACGATCCTTCCGTCGTCGCTGACGCCGAAGACGATTCTGCCGTCGCCGTAATTGGCATAAGCGCTCACCGTCTTTAAAAAACTGTCGCTCAATCTCTCCTTAAGCTCCAGAAAGGCGTCTCCTTTTTCCGAGTAGTCCATCGCCTTCACCGTCAATTTTCCGGATTCGCCACGCACTCTTAGTTGCGACTTTGTTTAACCCCTTCCAATATGAATGGAAATAACTGTGCATATCGTTTACAAAATTGATACCTGCTACAATACGAACGCATAGTATGAGTATATTATACGCCGAAATTTTGTCGACTAAAATCTTTCTTTTTAGCTTTTTAGAACCTTTAGAACTTTTGGAACCATTAGAACAGGTTCCTAAAACACAGCAGCGCGCAGATTATCCCGCCTGTGCTAAGGATTCTTCGACGTTCATTTTGATCAGATCGAACGGCTGCGAGTTTTCTCGATACGAGACGGTGATGTCGCCGAAAGAAGTTTCCTGCTCGACGTAGGCGTATCCGTGCCTGGTCAGTTCGAGGATCGCCAGAAAGATACCGATAAGGGTCGATTTTCGGACGGCGCCGTCGAACAGGGCGGTAAACTGGACGGCGCGTTCGCGTTTCAGACGGCGATACAACCGCTCCACATGGACGGAAAGGGGCGTTTCTTCCCGCTTCATCGTGTGTCGGAAGACGGGCTCCCTTTCGCGCAGGATCCGCCCAAAGGCGCCGACTAAGTCCCAGAGTTCGACGTCTTGGATCGGTTCTTCGGCAATGTTGCGCGTCTTTGCCGGAATATCGTTTGACAAGCGCGGGTAACGGCGCTGCCATAATCTTGCGCGCTCTTCGAGAACGCCCGTGTTTTCGCAGAATTTCCGGTACGCTAAGAGCTGCGCGACCAAATCTTTTCGCGGGTCGTCGATCTCTTCCACGACCTTTTCGTCTTCGTCTTCGTTCGGGAGCGCCTGATACGATTTAATCTCAATGAGCGCGCTTGCCAACGAAAGAAATTCCCCGATAGAGTCGAGATTCAACGCTTCAAGGGTCTCGATGAAGAACAGGTATTGCTCCGTTATCTCCGCGATCGCGACGTCAAAGACGTTCAGCTCGCGCTTGCGAACAAGGTAAAGGAGCAAGTCCATCGGACCGCAAAAGGCGTCGAGTTTTACCGAAAACATTTCTTAATTACTCATAACAAGCGATTCTGCTCTGTGGGATAAACGCCGACGGCTAGTCGGCGTTTGTGGACCGTTGGCGCTCAGTCGTCAAAAGCGCAAAATTCAAAGGGGCGCGGCTCGTCGCTCCGTTCAAAGGCGACGGAATCGAGCGCTCGGCTCAGCGCGTTTGCCGCGTCGACGGCGCGCCGACTTGGAAGCTCGAAATCTGCCGACTCGAAATCAGCGCTGAATTCTTCATAAACATAAGCCGTCTTGCGCTCGTCTTTCTCAACTGGTTCGACCGACTCGACCAACGACTCGGCTCGAACGCCGCGCGGCGATTTCGGCGCGTTGACGTAATAATGCAGAGCGCTCAACGAGACTGCTCCAGCCAGGGACGTTCCCCCCAGCCCGACTAGGAAAAGCGTATGCGTCATTTGAGGAGGAGAAGGGAAAAGGGCATATGGCGAAATACGCGATCGTCCGAACAAACGACCAGTCTGTTCAACGAATCGTTCCATCAACTTATGGATACTAGTCATTTCCCAGTTTTCGTGCAAGAGTCTTTTTCCCCCCCTCGCTACGGATCGCCGCTCGCTCGGTTTATATAAAACGCAAACAAATTTGGTCCTCGTGAAAATCGACAAAAATCTCTCAAAGTAAGAAGCTAAATCATAATTTACCGGACCGCGCGAGGCTATCTGTCAAGGTTCGGCATAAGAGACCAGTCTGAAAAATAGGGAACGCTTTCTGAAACTATCAAATAAGCGATTTATCGCAAAGGAAAAACAGAAGTCGTATGTCTTTTCATCGAACAACAGGCTGTAGCAAAAAAATGTCTTCTAATAACAAAGGATTTTGTTGACTTTTCTATCTGCGTCTGTTAAAATTCAATCAACAGGATTGTTTTCGAGCCATTGCGCGCTCGGAACAATCGCTCCCTCAATTTGTTCCAACATTCCCCTTCCTTCCCACCATTTTGAGAGGCGCTCCCATGTATTCTTCACTCAATTCTAGAAAAGGGTTCACGCTCGTCGAACTCCTTGTCGTCATCGCGATTATCGGCGTCCTGATCGGGCTGCTTCTTCCCGCGGTTCAAGCGGCTCGAGAAGCGGCGCGGCGCATGGAATGCTCGAATAAGATGCGTCAACTTGCGCTCGCGTCGATGAACTACACCGACGTCAATAAAGTCCTTCCCGCCGCGGCGGTTATGCGCGCCAATAACGACAGTACTGCCTGCTACTGGCGCTGGTACTCGTTCTGGGGCGTCTCGATCTTGCCGTTCATTGAGCAGGAAAACGTCTTCGCGATGTATTTCGGCGCCGCAGGGATGGAAAATTCGACCCCAGGCGCGGTCAACCCGTCAAATCAGGGCAAGAACAAAGAGATTGCGCAGATGCGCATGACGATCTACGAATGTCCAAGCGATCCTGGCGTCGGCACGAAGCTCAGCCCTTCAACCGACGACGGGCACAACTCCTACGCGAAATTCGAAATTTATCCTTCTTCCTATCGCGCCGTCGGGGGCGCGAATACGGGCGGGACCTGGTGGTGGGACGACTTCGGCGCTTCTAACCGCACGATCCTTCGCGGGGCGGTTCATACCGTCCACCTCGGCAACGTAACGGGCGCGGACGGCAGGCAGTACCGGCTGAATTTCGACACGCTCGCGTCGATTACCGACGGAACCTCGAACACCGCCATGTTCACCGAGCATCACGCTCCGCGCGAATACCCGCGCCGCACGACCTTCTGGTCCGGCGTCGCCACGAACCATATCTACACCTGCTCGCCCAAAGCCGCGACCCTTTATGCCAACCAGTGGCAGCTGTGCATCGACACGTGCGGACTCGGCTCGCCGCAAAACGTTTACTTCTGCGGCCGGTCCGCGGGCGCGTACCATGCGGGCGGCCATAACTCGGCGTTCTGCGACGGTTCCGTTCACTTCATCTCGGAGACGATCAACGTCGGAACCGGCTGGAAGGGAACCGGCAGTCCTCCGTACGATATCGGCGTCTGGGGCAACCTTTGCGCGATCGCCGACGGTCAAACGACGCAGGCGCCATAAGCTTAATTGCCGCGAATCGCAACGCGTCCGGCTCCTATGCGCCGGGCGCGGAACTCTCTTGAAAAACCAAAATAATCCCGAGTTTGATATGATGAAACATTACAAGACTCTCCTTGCCAGCCTCGCGCTCATTATCATGACGACCGCAATTGCCGGATGCGGCGTCAAGACGGTCCCCGTTTCCGGCAAAGTTACGGTCGACGGCGTCCCTGCCGAAAATATCCGCGTCGTCTTCCAAGCGGACTCGACGGACCAAGAAGTCGCGCCGGTCGCTATTGGCAAGACCGACAAAGACGGCGTCTATTCCCTTGCCCTTGCGAAGACGAAAAAGAAAGGCGCCGCGCCCGGCAATTACGCCGTCTTCCTCGTCTGGCAAGATCCGGAAGCGGAGGAGAATCCGATCGAAGGGCAAACGGTCGCCAACGAATGCCCCTACAACCTTCCGACAAGGGCCAACAGCGGAGAATTACGTTTCGAAGTACCCGAGAAAGGAACGAAAGAAGCTAATTTTGATTTTGATTCGAGCGAAGAGAATTACAACGTTCCTGTCGGGGTCTGAAGACGTCGGCGCATTTAACCACATTTTCACTTTTGCAACGAACGAAACGCTATGAAACAGGTCGTCTCAAAAAATATCGTTAACTTTATGCTGACGCTAATAACGACGTTGGCTTTCTGCTCGCCGACGCGCGGCGCGGAGCTGCAAATCGACGCGGATTTCCCCGGCGGGAATATTATCGTCGATTCGATTTCGGACTCAGGAGTCGTCCAACTTCGGCCCGACTTGCGCGATACGATGGGCGACTGGTTCTATACGGCGTTTCGCGTGAAGGGCGCGCAAGGTCAAGCGCTGGTGTTCGAATTTGACGCGCCGAATCGGGTCGGAGCGCGAGGGCCCGCGATCAGCGCGGACGGGGGCGAAACGTGGCGCTGGCTTTCCGAGACGCCGGACGCCGATTCTCAGCGCTTCGCTTATGTCTTCGGCGCCGAAGAAGACGACGTCATTTTCGCAACCGCGCCCCTCTACACGCGCGGCAACTGGGACAAATTCATCGCGAACTATCAAGATCGCGAGGGCTTTACGCCGGGCGTCCTCTGTCAAGCGCGGGACGGTTCCGACGCGCGTATGCTCAGAATAGCGCAAAGCGCCGGTTCGCCGAAATACGGCGTCGCGTTGACGGCGCGTCATCATGCGTGCGAAATGATCGCGAGTTACGCGCTCGAAGGGGCGATCGACGAGATCGAATCGGAGAGCGACGCCGGCGCCTTCTTGCGCGAACACTGCGAATTTTTCGTCGTCCCCTTTGTCGACGAGCCGGGCGTCGAGGCGGGCGACCAGGGCAAGAACCGCAGTCCGCACGACCATAACCGCGACTATATCCAAGAGCTCTATCCTTCGGTCCGCGCGCTCAAGCAGTACATTGTCGAGAATTTTCAGGATAAAGAGGTCGTCTATATCGACTGGCATTGTCCTTGGATTCGCGGCGGCAAATACAACGAGGCTATTTATTTTCCGGAAACGGTCAACTTGAAAAACACGCTTCTTCTGCACGAATATTCTCGATACCTGGAAGAAGAACAAAAAGGCAAAGCGCTCCCCTACTCCGCGTCGAACAACCTGCCCTTTGGAGAAGAGTGGAACACCTCTGCAAATTACGAGCGGAAAGAGGGCGAGCCTCAGACCCAGTCGTCGAAACACTGGGCGGAAGGATTGCCGAATATTCTGCTCGCTTGCGGATTCGAAATCCCGTACGCGAACGTTGAAGGCGCGGAAATGACGCCCGACGCCGCAAGAGAGTTCGGTCGGTCCGCGGCAAGGGCGTTGGCGCGGACGCTTCAAGCGCAGACGGAGCCGAAAGTCCTGCGGTCCTTTGGGGGCGTCTATCCGCGCCTTGGATACTTCAACGATGAAAACGAATGCGGTACGGGCGCGGTCGTGCCGTGGGCGGATCGGCTGTGGTTCGTTACGTACGGGCCGCACTCGCCCGCCGGGTCGTCCGACAAATTGTACGAACTCGATTCCGACTTGAACCTGACGATTCGGCCCGAGAGCGTCGGCGGAACGAACGCGAACAGAATGATTCATCGCGAATCGAACCAGCTTTTCATCGGCAACCACGCGATCGACGCCGACCGAAACGTCCGAACGATTCCCCATAAGGAGATGCACGGCAGGAACACGGCGGTTGCGCGACATCTCACGGACCCTGCGAACAAAGTCTATTTCCTCACGATGGAAGAAGGCTTGTACGAAGTCGACGTTCATACGCTAGACGTCCGCGAGATCTATAAAGACGGCAATTTGCCGCGCGGCGAGAGCGAGGACGTGCTGCCCGGCTACCACGGCAAGGGCGGCTATACCTCGCAAGGACGCGTCGTCTATGCGAACAACGGCGAACGAAACAACGCCGCGCTCCACGACCCGACCGTGCCGTCCGGGTGCCTTGCCGAATGGTTCGGCGAAGAAGAGGGCTGGCGCGTCGTTAAGCGCAACCAGTTCACCGAGGTTACCGGGCCGGACGGAATCTATGGCGGAACGGACGCGGACGACGTTCTCTGGTCGATGGGCTGGGATTATCGGTCGGTCATTCTGATGGTCTTGCAGGAGGGCAAGTGGTCGATGTTCCGACTGCCAAAAGCGTCCCACTGTTACGACGGGGCGCACGGCTGGAACACCGAATGGCCGCGAATCCGCAAGATCGACGACGAAGACGTCTGCCTTGCGACGATGCACGGTCAGTTCTGGCGCTTCCCCGCCAATTTCCGCGCCGACCACGCCGTCGGCATAAGGCCGCGCTCGACCTATTTGAAAGTGATCGCCGACTGGGCGTATTGGAACGACAAAGTCGTCTTCGGATGCGACGACAGCGCGAAGAGCGAGTTCTTGAACAAGAGCCCGTTCAAGGCGGGCTGCGCCGGGCCGGGCAAGTCGAATTCGAACTTGTGGTTCGTCGAGCCCGACCAGCTCGACGCGTTCGGACCCGCGCTCGGCAGGGGCGCCGTATGGCTGCATGACGACGTCGGCGCGTCGCAGGCGTCGGACCCGTACCTATTCGCTGGCTACGCGCGCCGCTCAGCGTTCTATTCTTATGCGTCTGCGGAGGGTTCCGACGTCAAATTGACCTTTGAAGTCGACCGGAACGGAGACGGAAATTGGACCGAACTCGCGACGATCGACGCTTCAGAACAACGCCAAGGCTGGGTCCAGTTCGACCCCGCGACTGAAGGCGAGTGGATTCGCGTCAGGTCGTCGGCGAATTTGTCCGACGCCGTCTGTTTCTTTCAATACCAGAACGACGACGAGCGTTCCGCGGCAGCCGACCCGAAATTCGCGGGGATCGCGCAGCCGAGCGACGCCCAGAATTTCTTGGGCGCCAGGCTCTGGGCGCGCGCCGATAATCAGCGCCTAGCCGTCGTTTCGCAAATTGTCGCCGACGGGAAGGTTCAAGAGGAACGGTACTACGAACTGACTGAAGACGCGAAATTGGAACGCGTTCCCTGCCGCTTCGAAGGGGGCGAGCAAGGCACGATCTCGCGCGTGAAGGCGATGGTCGAGCCGAAAGAGATCGGCCCCGACGTCTTCACGATCGACGAGATGAGCGTCCTGCTTCACTACGCCGACAAGCCGCGGCGGCTCCCGATTGGGTCCGAGGAAGCGGCGCGCGCGGAGTCGCCGCTCGTCTGTCGGCTCGATCGCGAGGTCAGCACCGAGCGCGACCTGTTCCACTGCGCGGGGACTTTCTACGAACTGCCCGCCGAAAACGCAGGCGGGCTCCCGAAAATCCGACCGGTCGCGACAGACGGCGCGTTGATCGTCGATTATGCGTCTTACCGCGGCATGCTCGTCTTGGCGGGTATAAAACCTGACGCCAGGGACGACTCGGACCGGATCGTTCGTTCAGACGACAATATGTGCGCGCTGTGGCTTGGAACTGCGGACGATCTCTGGTCGTTCGGCAAGCCGCGCGGACAAGGTTACGTCTGGAAAAACACAGACGTCAGCGCCGGGGACGTCTCCGACCCGATGTTGGCGACGGGGTTTAGCGCGAGAAAAGTCGTCCTCGAGAATCATGGCGATCAGCCGATAACCGTCGCGCTGGAATTCGATCCGACCGGAGACGGAACATGGGCGGAGTATCCGCAAAGCGTCGCGACGGTCGAGAAGCGCTTCGAGCTGGATATCCCCGACGCCGAGGCGGCGTACTGGATCCGCGCCGTCGCCAAGAGCGATGGAACCGTTTCTGTGAAATTTGTCTACGGCGAAGAATAAGGAGCCGAATCGATAGGATCGTCGAGCGTTCGACGCGAAAAAAATCCCCGTTTACTCGCCGGCGTTTTCTTGGCGAATAAGCGGGGATTCGTTGTAACCAGAGGCATATTATTTCTTTAAGTCGTTCTTTGTCTCTCCAAGAACCATTTTGACGGTATCCGCAACATATTTTCCCAAGTTGACCGGCACGGCGTTTCCAATCATCTGTTCGACTTCCGTCTTGCTCCCTACCCACTGGAAATCTTTCGGGAAGGTCTGAATCCAGCCCCTTTCCTGCGTGGTTAAGACGTGCAGATCGGGCGAAACCGGGCACGGGTCGTTGGGATGACCGGGATAACCTTTCGGAACGGGCCGGTTCACGCCCCGCATCGTCGGAGCCGGCTCGTCAATAGAGAATATCCCGCGCCGATTGTAGTTGCGAGGATGGCGGTAGTAGTATTCGAACCCGAGGCTGTCCCCAAAATAATCGCGCAGCGTCATCGGCTCTTTGGAGAACCGCGACGTAAACGCCTCGGTCGCGAACCCGTCCTCCAGACCCTGCATCCCGAAACAGATAAAGCGCTTTCGCAGTTGGGGCGTGCCGCAGAGGCTCGCGTTCAGAACGATTTCCGTGAGTCCGTACCCGGCGTCCTTGAAAATCTCGCGCGCGCTGGCGTACGACCTGCTGTTCCTCGCGCGTTCGACGTTCTCCATGACGAAGCAGCGAGGTCCAATCTCCGAAATAATCGACGCGAAACTTTCCGTCAAGCTAGCGCGCTCAGCCTCGATCCGCTTGCCGGCATGAGAAAAATCCTGACACGGCGGCCCGCCAATGATCGCGTCCGGACGATACTTCTTTATCTCGGCGACGGCTGTCGGCGCGTCGGAGAGGTCGGTCTCATGAACGGGATGATCAAAATTCGCCCGATAGCACCTCGCCGCCGTCCCCCAACGCTCAAAAGCGGCGACAACGTCAAACCCCGCCTGCTGAAAACCAAGAGACAACCCGCCGCAACCAGCAAATAAATCGACAACTTTCATCTTTTGTTGACGCTAAAAATGTTCTGAACCAAGAAGGAATAACCGCGTCCGACGCGGTTATTCTACGCGGCCCATTATAAATGGCAGGGGGAATTGCGTCAAGTTATTGTGTTGTTTGTTGGCGAGTGGTTTAGAAGAAGAAGGTCTACAAACACAAACACGGACGCGGGTCCCTACGATGCGCGTCCGTGTTTCTAAACTCGGCAAGCCAGCCAACAATCAATAATCATCCGGCATATTTTTGATATCCGCTTGGGTGAAGACGGGGCCTTCTTTGCAGACGTAGACGGATCCGCAGTTGCAGCGGCCGCATTTGCCCAGCCCGCACTTCATGCGGTTTTCCAAGCTGGTGAAAATGTCTTCGTCTTTGAACCCGTTTTCGCTCAGGATTGGGAGCGACAACTTGATCATGATTGGCGGGCCGACGACGAGCGCGATAGCGTTCTCGCCGGACACGTTCGAGTCTTTCAGGACGGTCGGGACGAAATCGACGCGTCCGTCCCATTCGATCTCCTCGGCGGGCGCAATATCGACCGTTTTCAAGACGTCGACGTTTGGATATTTGGCCCATTCGTCGAGTTCGGTCCTGCAGACGAGGTCGCCGTAGGTGCGCGCGCCGTAGACGATCGTGATTTTGCCGTACTTATCGCGGTTCTCCAGGCAGTATTGGATCGCGCAGCGAATCGGGGGCATCGCGATGCCGCCGGCGACGAAGACGAGGTTCTTTCCTTCCCACTCTTTGATCGGGTAGGAGTTGCCAAAGGGCCCTCGGAACCCGATCGTATCGCCGGGCTCGACGTCCCACATGCGTTCGGTAACGCGTCCGACCTTCCGGAAGCAGAACTCGAAATATTCGTTCTGGTGCGAATTCGAGCAGCAGATGTTAAAGACCGATTCTCCGACGCCAAAGACGGAAAAGATCCCGAATTGTCCGACATTGAAGCTGAACTGCTTGGCTTTTTCCGGATCTTTGAACCGGATGCGCACGCGCTTGACGTCGCCGGTCTCTTGCTTAACCTTAACGACTTCCATCAGATCCGGCTTATAAATATTTTCCATTACAACTTCTCCAAGTATATGTCAAGGCTTGCGCTCCGAACGGCGTTAGGCGCGATTCGGAACGAGCCGGATCTTCGTCATTGAACTTCCTTATCGAGCGCTTCTAAGCACGGCCGGACGCCGAACATTTGCGCGCAGGAGCGGGAGCAGGACCCGCAGCCCGTGCAGAGGTAGAACTTGAATTTGTCCGGATAAATCACAAACTTATGCGTAAGGCGCTGACGCTGACGCTTGCCCTGCGTGTCGCGTGGATTATGGCCCGACGCGTGCATGGTGAACATCGCGTCTTGGCAGGAATCCCAGTTCTTAACGCGCTTGCCTTTTTTGTACGAGCCTTCGTCGACAATGTCGAAGCAGTGGCAGGTCGGGCAGACGTACGCGCAGGTTCCGCAGCCGACGCAGCGCAGCGAGACTTGCTCCCAGACCGGGGAATCGAAGTTCGCGCGGATCCAGTCGGCGATTTTCCACACGTCAAAGTTGACGACCGGCGCGTCGCACGCTTTACCGACTTTGTCGGACTCGGTCGTCTTGCCGTCGAAGAGCGCTTTGCCTTTGTCGGTGATCGCGCGGACTTCGAAGGATCCGTCGCCGAGGTCGAAGAGGATCGCGTCGGCGCCATGCGTGTTCTCGGGCGAGCCGCCGACCGCCGTGCAGAAGCAGTGCGCGTCCGACTGCGTGCAGGCGAAGCTGACGACCGTCGACTTCGCGCGGCGCCGCTGATAGAATCGGTCGTCGTAATCCCATGCGAACAACGGGTCGAGGACCGGGAGCGCGGCCGCGTCGCAAGGGCGAGCGCCGACGACGATCTGTTCGACGTCGAAGTCGGGCGCGTCGTTCAAGACGACGTCGTTCCCTTGGCGAACGAACGTGAAGATCGTTTCGTGTTTCGGAAAGAAGAATTCCTCGATGGAATTCTGCATACAAATGCGGGGAACAAAACTCGCTTGTTCGACGTCGGCGATCTCTTTAAAGGAGGCGAATTCGCCGTCAAGGACGGGCGCGACCACTTTAGCGCCGGCGGCTAATTTCGCGCCAAGCGTTTGCTTTAACTGTTCAAGCGTTACGATTTGGCTCATCTAATGAATTCCTCCTTATCGTCGTCGGCGTAAGTACCGATCAGCGGATCGACGCCAAATTCGGTTCCGGCGACAAATCCGAAATGTTCTTTCGCGGCGTCGGACACAGTCAAATTGAGCAGGTCCAATTCAATTCCGGCGGGGCACGCCGAGGCGCACGCGCCGCAGCCGACGCAGCGTCCGGCAAGGTGGAACGCGCGAAGGATGTTCCACGCGAAATTCCCTTTGAGGGACGCGGACGTGTCGATGCGCGTCGGCCGGTTCTTGTCGGCGACGCACCGATTACAGTAGCACATCGGGCAGCTTTGGCGGCACGCGTAGCAGCGCACGCAGCGCGAGAACTGCTCGCGCCAATACGCAAACCGTTCTTCGACCGTCATCGCGCGCAGCTTGGCGAGTTTCGCATTGTTGCCCGCGGTCGCGGCGTTCTGCTCGTTTTTCGCGTCGAGCGCTTCGCCTTCCGCGACGTCGCCGACGACAAGGGTAACGTTTTGCGGCGTGTGTTGGACGCACGTCTCGCACTTGGCGTAGTATTCGTCGGCGGTCGTTCCGTCCGGCTTCGCTCTTTTGATTCCGGAGCAGACGACCCCGATGATTGTGAGGAGATCGAGGTCGACTTGCGCTTCGTTAGCGAGCACGACGACGGCGCGCGCGTCGCACGGCTTCACGACGATCCCGATTTTTCCAAACGCTTTGACTTCCGGTCGAGTGAGGTGTACGGCGAGATTCTGTCGGCATTCGTCGTTCCAAACGATCTGCTCGACGTCGTCCGGGGACGTAACGAATACGGCTCCAACGGCGCCGTCGACGCCGACGCGCCCATACCCGATCGCGACGTCGATTTCCTGCTTTTCCAGCAGCTCTCGAATCGCGTTTCTAAGTTCGTTTTCCATATTTGCTATCGTTTATAATCGTTAATTGATATTTCAGTGAAGAGCCCGTATCGCATTGCGCGGCTCTTGCGCCGCGCGGCGGCGATAAGGCTCAGGCTTCGGCGACGATCGACTGATATTCTTCGTACGGCCCCATTTCGCGCGTCTTTTCGACGATTTCGGTTACGAGGCTTTGGAACTTCGCGCCTTCAGCGGCGGAGATCCACGAGAAGTAGACGCGATTCGTGTCGACGCCGACCGTGTCGAGCAGTTCGCGGAAGAGGTTCCAGCGCCGGCGCGCATGGAAGTTGCCCGCCGTATAGTGGCAGTCGCCGGGGTGACAGCCGGAAACCAAGACGGCGTCGGCGCCGATTTCAAACGCTTTAACGATCAGGTTAAAGTCGACGCGGCCCGTGCATGGCAAACGAATGATTCGAACGTTTGCAGGATATTCTAAGCGGTTCGTACCGGCCAGGTCGGCTCCGAGGTACGTACACCAGTTACAGACGAAAGCCACGATCTTCGGTTCGAAAGCGTCTGTATTCTTCGGTTCGGAATTCATAAAATCCCCTTTCTATTTATTACACGCGCAGGGGACCGCAAACGGGCGGCTCCGGCGCAACGCTTTGACCGCAGATCAGTCGAGCAGCGACTCCAGCTGAGCGTAGACTTGATCGTCGGTGAATCCAATAAGGTCGACGGACTTCGACGGACAGACGGCGACGCACGTGCCGCACCCCATGCACAAGCCGGGGTTGACGCGCGACGTCATCTTGACGAGATTACCCTTGCGATCGCAAATTTCCTCGATGGAGATCGCGTTGTACGGACACGCTTTCACACACGCGCCGCACGCCGCGCATAGCCTTTCGTCGACGGTCGCAATTTCCGGCTCGCGGGTCAGGTACGGCTGACTCAGCATGATGAGCGCCTTGCCCGCGGCGGCGGTCGCTTGGGCGACCGTTTCTGGAATATCTTTTGGACCTTGGCACGCGCCGCATACGAAGACGCCGGCGGCGTTCGTCTCGACCGGTCGGAGCTTCGGGTGCGATTCGCTCAGGAACCCGTATCCGTCGTAGCCGACCGAGAGCTTTTGCGCAAGGGAAGTAACGCCCGAGCTCGGGAGCATAGCGTTGGCCAAGACGACCATATCGGCGTCGACGACGCACGGTTTGCCGGTCAGGGTGTCCGCGCCGTAGCAGCGGCATTTCTTAACGCCGTCGACCATGACTTCTTCGATCTTGGAGACGCGGCCTCGGTGGTATTGGGCGTCGTCCTGCTCGATCGCGCGGCGCACGAACTCGTCGTACATCTTGCCGCCGGATCGAATATCCATGTAGAAGACGTGCGCTTCGCCGTCGTGAACCTTATGCTTGAAGAGCATCGTGTGCTTGGCGGTATACATACAGCAGATCTTCGAGCAGTAGGTTATCCCCTTGGCGTTGTCGCGCGAGCCCGTGCATTGGATGAAGACGACCGTCTTGGGGGTCATGCCGTCGGACGGGCGTTTCGGCTCGCCGCCGGTCGGGCCGGACGCGGAGATGATGCGCTCGAACTGCAAGGAGTCGATAACGTCCTTGTATTTGCCGTAGCCGTATTCGCCGTAGCCCTGGAGCTTCGGATTCTCTTGTTCTTTGGTAATCTGATAGAGCTTGTAGCCGGTGGCGACGATGACCGCGCCGACTTCGTATTCGACGAGTTCGTCTTTGTCGTGGAAGTTAATAGCGTCCGTGCCGCATTGCTTCAGGCAGATACCGCAAAGTTCCTTGCCCTTCTTCATACTTTGGAGCCGCAAGCAATTGTCGGCGTCGATGACCGGGCGCGCGGGGACCGCTTGCGGGAACGGGATATAGATCGCGGTGCGGTTGCCAAGCCCGTAGTCGAACGCGTTCGGAACCTTTTTAGGACATTTGTTCCAGCAGGAACCGCAGCCCGTGCATTTTGCTATGTCGACGTAACGCGCTTTTTTACGGACAGTTACTTTGAAGTTGCCGACATAGCCGTCGACTTTTTCAACTTCCGAATAGGTCAGCAGTTCGATGTTCGGATGTTGACCGACTTCGACCATGCGCGGGGTCAGAATGCATTGCGAGCAGTCGAGGGTCGGGAAGGTTTCGGAGAGCCCTGCCATCTTGCCGCCGACGGACGGCTCGCGTTCGACGAGAATCACTTCGACGCCCCCCGCGGCCAGGTCGAGCGCCGCTTGAATGCCTGCCACGCCCGCGCCAATCACCATGGCGCGCTTAGTTACCGGCACTTTAATCGGTTCGAGCGCGGCGTTGCGGCGCACCTTCGCAACCGCCATGCCGATGAGCTCGATCGCCTTTGCCGTCGCGACTTCTTTATCGGTATGGACCCACGAGCACTGCTCGCGGATGTTCGCCATTTCTACCAGATAAGGGTTGACGCCCGCTAACTCGACCGTTTTGCGGAACGTATTGAGGTGCATATGCGGAGAGCAGCTTGCGACGACGACGCCAGTCAATCCGAGTTCTTTGATCTTGCTAGCGATCAACGATTGGCCCGGTTCGCTGCACATGTACTTGTAGTCCATACTGCAGGCGACGCCCGGCAGTTTCGAAATCGCTTCGGAAACCGCTTCAACGTCGACGTTACGAGCGATGTTCTCGCCGCACCAACATGTAAAAACGCCAATCTTTGCCATTTATCTTTGTCCCGTTGGGGTGTTTAAACTTGCAATAAATTCGTCCCAAAGTTCTTGGCACGTCTTATCATATTCACTGACGACAAATCGTTCGACGCTTCCGCGCGATCGGAAGACGCCGTGAATCTTCTTGATGAATTCGGGGTCGACGTTGCGGACGATCCAGTCGAAATAGGTCGCCGTAATTCCGTAGCTGTCGGTATATTTCGAGCGCTCCGGGTCGACGCGCCAACGGTTCTTCGAGCGCGCTTCGGTAATATAGTAGCGAATGTAGTCGGTCAAGCCTTCCATCGCCCACGCTTCGCGGCAGCGAGGATACGCTTGCGCGACGTGCGTCGTCTCATGGACGACTAAGCCAAAATCGAGCGGATTGCGCTTGATGTAGCGGCTCGACACGGTGATCGTGCGTCCCGACGCGTGCGCGACGCCGTCCATGTCTTTGAAGACCAACTTAATCGTGAAATCGTCGGGGATCTGGTCGACCGCCTCTTCGCCGTCGAGCATGGCGACGATCTTCGGGTACCAGTAGAGGACGCGGCTCTTAGCGCGCTCTGCCCATTCGGCGGCGTCGGGCGCTTCGGTAACGTCGATCTCAACGTTGATCGTCTTCTTCGGGATCTCTCCAAGTTGGTTCCACGCTTCTTCGACGATCGGGCGCGCCTCTTCGGGGAACCGAGTCAGAGGCTCAAACGCGTCGATCTCGACTTTTTCGCCGTCGATTTCAAGGGTCGCAAACGCCGCTTCTTGACCGACCTTTTGAATAACGATCGCGCCGCCGGACGGAAGCTCTTTTTCTATTTTGACCGTGTCCTTTTCGGGACCGTCGGCGTTTTGAGCATACGCTTGCGAGAAGCATAAGCACGCAAGCGCGCTTAACGCCCAAACGCACAGTTTCGCATAAAACGTCTTTTTCATCACGTTCTCAATATGTTCTGTTCGGAGCCGCGTAAACGGCTTGCCGATTAATATTAGGGCTCGCTCAGAAGTAAAGATGCTCGCGCAGGAGCGCCAAGCTCTTCGGAACGCCGGTATCGGGACTCTCGCGCCCTTCAAATTCAAGGGAGACGTATCCGCGGTAGTTGTACTTGCGGAAGAGCTCGCCGATCTTCGCGTAATCGAGCGGAAGTTCGTACCAGACGCCGCCCCCGAAATAGGTCTTCGCTTGAACGAAATTTGCGCGAGGCGCAAGCGCTTCGATCTGTTCCATCGTGTCGTCGAGGAAGTTGCCGGTATCGAGCATACAGCCGAGCCAAGGCGAATCGACCGCGTCAAGGATCCGGAGCACGCCTTTAGCGGTGCGCGCCATGCCCCAGTGGTTTTCAAGGCAGAGCATCACGCCGCGCGCTTCAGCGTACGGAACAAGCTCTTCAAACGCGGCGACGCACCAGCCGAACGCGTCGTCGTCGGTGTAGCCGGGCAGCGGATTTTCAATGCCGCGATGTTCCATCAAAGCGTCGAACGAGCCCCGCGTGTCCCAGCGGCCCGTATTGACGCGCAGCGCCGGGATCCCCATTTCGTTGGCGACGTCGATACTGTGCTTCGTCTTGGCGATATTCCTTTTGCGTTCGGACTCGTCGGGCCGCACAAAGGTCTGGTGCGTCGACATACAGCAGATCGGAATGCCGCATTTGAACGCTTCGCGGCGAAGAGTATGCAGATACGCTAAGTCGGCGCGGTCGAGCTGCTGTTCGAGAACTTCAAAGGCGTCGAATCCGAGTTCGGCGGCTTTGTAGAGGCATTGGTCCATCGGCGCGGAAACATTTCTGTCGAAATGCCAGAAGGAATAGCTCGACACAGAAATCAAATTGCCGCGGCGCGCGCCGGACGCCTGCGGCGCGTCTTGCGCGCCAGCCGACGAACCAAGGGCGGGAACTGCGGCAGATCCGAGCGCAGCGGCGGCTGCCGAGCGGAAAAATGAACGTCGATCAACCTTGTGCGATTCGTCGTTTCGTTTCATTGATTCGCTCCTTTTGATAAACGCCTCAGATCACGCTTCTTTCATTTCTTTTGGAATCGAAACGAAACGCTTGCCAAAGCCGAGTTGTTTTCCTTTGATTCCAAGCGCCATCGAGACAAGGTCGGACAGATAGAAGATCGGAACGTCTTTAGTGAGGCCGAGCTTCTTCGCGTCCGCTTGACGCATATCGAGGTTCACTTGGCACATCGGGCACGCGACGACAACGCAGTTCGCGCCATGGTCGATCGCGTCTTGGAGAATCTTGTACGACTGTTCGGCGACGCCCTGTTCGTCGCAGAGCGTCAAGCCGGCGCCGCAGCAGACCGTCTTGCTGTTCCATTCGACGGGCTCGGCGCCGAGCTTCGCGAGAAGTTCTTCCATCGAGGTCGGGTCTTCGGGATCGTCGAATTTCAAGGTCTTCGGCGGCCTCGTCAAGAGACATCCGTAATAGCACGCGGGCTTAAACGCGTCGAGTTTGCCAGTCGCTTTTTCGGCGATGACGTCGTACCCCACCTCTTGGAAGACTTGGACGAGGTTCCAGACGTCGACGGCGCCGCTCAAGGGCGTTTCGACGATCTCTTCCATTTCCTTGCGGCGCTCAGGGCTCGCCTGAATTTCGTCGCTCGCTTTTTTCAGCTCCATCGAGCACATTGGACACGGCGCAAAGACCTGCTTGAGCTTCATCTTTTCGGCAATGCCAAGGTTGCGCGCCGGTAATGCGACCGACAATTTATGATTGATCGAGTGCGCGGCGGTTGCTCCGCAGCAGATCCAGTCGTCGAGTTCGTCCAACTGAACGTCCAACGCTTTCATGCAAGCGCGAACGGAGGTTTCGTAATCGGCAGAAGAACCGTGCAGCGCGCAGCCTGGATAATATCCGATATTCATTTTCCCTAATTATCCTTCCCGTTATTGACTTCCAATCGACGAAATACAAAGAACGGTCAACAGAACTTGGCGCGATTGGAACCGACGTGTAACGCCCCTAGCGTTCAACGACGCTAAACGGCAAAAGGAGCGCGGCGCCGCGCCGTCGCTCCTCCGAACAAACGACGTTACAGCTTGACGTCGCACTTGCTGAATATTCGTTTGACAAGATCCTTGTCTTTGACAGGAGAACCGATCGCAAAGTTCATCTTGCCGCGCTTGAGCATCTTCGTCCCGAGCAAGCCGGTGTTGATAACGTTCATGACGTCAAACCGGCGGAAGAAGTACCGAACTTCGAAATCTGTCGCCATCTCCACTTCGTTGGTCCGTCCGTTGCGGCGCACGTTGCGCAGAAACGCCTTCTGGAACTCGACGATCTTTGCGGATTCAGGAGACATAGAGTTCGTCTCAATAGAGATTTGCCGGAACGCGTCGACGACGCTCGACACATTAACCGATTTGGGACAGCGCGCGGAACACGTCAAGCAGGAGAGGCAGCGCCAAATAGAATCGGCTCGCGCAGTTTCTAAGATATCGCCAACTTGGGCTGCGCGCATCATTCGCGCGGGGGGCACGTCCATAATCATTCCGCGAGGACACCCCGCCGTGCATTTGCCGCACTGATAACATTCGCTCAACCGAGTATGCGCCAACTCTTCGACTCGAGCTGTCCAGTCTTGGTTCGGCTTCTCCATATCCCGTCTCCTTGGCCAATTCTTTCGTGCAGACGATGAGCCCGATAGAAAAATAACGCGCGCCGGGCTTGTCTCCCTCCGACACGCTTTTCCAATCAGTCTCATATCCCTATTTTCTATATTGGACATATTCGCGTCGACTTTGTCAAGACGAAATTGCCAATAAGCGCTTGTCTCGCCCATTTTAACATTGCGTCGGGGCAAAAACAAGTTTTTTGTAAAATATTTATTTCCAGCGACCGAATACTGCTGTATAATAAAACGCTCAGCGCTCTTTGTCGATCGTATGTTTTCATAATTTCAACAAATACACAAATAGCGTTTGCCCGATACCGTGATATTATCGACTTATTTTTATAAGTCAACCTAAAAATAAAATTTTACTGATTGAACTCCGTTAAATTGCGTCTCAAACGCAGAAAACGAGTTGCAAATATTCAGCGTCTGGAGACGATGAAGAAGACAAGCGTATATTTTTACGGACCGCTCGGTTCCGCCACGAAACGCGACGCCGAATATGCCGCGCGCGAGGCCGGCTATCGTCTCGCCTCCTCTTTACAGGACGCGCCCGACGTTATCGTCTTGGGCGAAGGGGCGCCGCTGGCGCAGACGCGCGCGGAATTGTCTGCAGAATTCGACGAGTTCTCGCAAGAATCGTTTGAATTGGGACGACTCGACGTCATTTCCGAAAGCGATTTCTTCAAGTTGGCGCGCGCGCGCGTCGTCGAGATGAACGAGAGCAGGTCCACTGCGCCGAACCATACGCCCGCGGCGACGGCGGAGCTCGTCGGGGTCTCGGTCGCGACAATCCGCCGCTGGCACAAGCGCGGCTTGCTCGTTCCGATCGATCGGGCGTCGCGTCTTCCGCTCTTCTCGACGCGCGAAGTTCTTGTCGCTAAACGGCTTGTCTTCTTGTGTTCGACCGGACTTTCCGAGGATTTTGTCGCTCGGCGGCTCTGTGCGTTTCTGCACGAGTCCGAATCGCAAGAGTCGAGCGACGTCGAGAGCGCTTCGGCAACGCCCCTTTTCTCTTTTGAACGGCGGCTCCCTGAACTGTCGGAAATCGTTTTAAAGACGACCCTTTCGAGCGACGGACGCGACGTTCTGTATCTCGGAGAGTCGGGACCCGTCGACGTCAGAGGTCAGCGCCGGTTCGACTTTACCGCGTTTCCGACGGACGGCTCGTTCGAAACGCCGACGTCCTCGCAGCTCTCAGAAGAGGAAGAACAGATCGCGCTCGCCGAACGTCTCGCCGCATGGAACGAGTCGGCGACGAGCGCGACCGGACGGCCCGCCTTCCTCAACTTCTTCTTGAAAGAGCCGACCGTCAAGCCAGCCGAGCCGGAAGAACCGGCGGCGCCGACGTCCCGCGCGCGAAAGATCGTTCGGCTCTGCCAACAAGCGTGGCGGTTGGAACGGGAAGGATATTGGGAAGAAGCGGAACGCGTCTACCGTTCCGCCGCGCTCGCAGGCGGGCACGAGCCGGACGTCTGCTACCGGCTCGGCAAGATCCTCTTCTTGCTCGGCGACTATTCTGCGGCGCGTGAACGATTTTATTCCGCGCTCGAGCTGGACGAAGATTATGTCGACGCTAAAATTGAACTTGGCAAGACCTTTGCGGCGCTCGGCGAATTCGACGACGCGCTCCTCTCCTTCAACGCAGCGCTGACCGCGCGTCCGCAAGACCCCGCCCTGCGCGTCGAATTGGGTAAGACCTACCTGCGCGTCGACCGAAAAGAAGACGCCGAACGAGAATTCCGAATCGCCATCGAAAATATCGACGACGTCAAACTTGCCGACGACGTCAGAAGACTGCTCCTAACCCTTGCATTGAGAGACGAATAGACTCTGTTCCATTTAAGCGCCAAAGTCCCCGATATGAAACCGTTCGTCCGGGCGTTTCGCAAAGAGACGCCGTACAAATTACTCCTGCTCTCGCTCCTCTTTTCCTCGCTCGGGTACGGGATCTATAAGGGCGTCATTGACAATTTCTTTGCGGAAACCGTCCAAATGACGGAATTCGACCGGGGCGTGACGGAATTCTTTCGCGAACTGCCCGGCCTTATGCTCGTCTTCATTCTGGCGGCGTTCTACACCTTTTCAGCGGAACGGTTCTTCCGAATCGGCGCGGTGATTATCGTTATCGGCATGGCGATGCTTTCTCTCGTTCCGACGACCAAAGCGCTGGTAATCTTAGCGACGTTCGTCTATTCGTTAGGGGATCATATCCAAATCGGCATGAAGAATACGCTGGCGCTCCAGTACGCCAAAGAAGGACGCGGCGGGCGGGCGTTGGGGCATCTGAACGCTGTCTCGCAAATAGGCTGCTTGATCGGCTTTGTGATCGTCGCCGCGGCGTTTATCTTCTTTCTGTCGGGCAAGCCGTATAGGGCGTTCTTTGCGGCGGCGACCGTCTTGATGGCGATCAGTATGTTCGTCAGTTTCGGCTTGAGGACCCAAAGCGCGACGAATAAGAACAACAGCCGGTTCTATTTCCGCAGGAAGTACCGCAAATACTATATGCTCGAAGTCCTCTACGGAGCGCGCAAGCAGGTCTTCTTCACCTTCGGCCCCTATGTGCTCATCTTGCTTTACGGGGCAAGCGCTGAGGAAATTTCGATCCTCTTTGCAATTTCCTCCGTAGCCTGTTTCACTATGTCTCCGATCGTTGGAAAGATCATCGACAAATTAGGGTACAAGACGGTCATGATCGCCGACACGCTCCTGCTCGCGGTCGTCTGTTTCTTCTATGGGTTCGCGCATCATCTCTTCCCGATGCGGACGGCGTTTTACGTCTGCTGCGTCAACTATATTTTGGACTCCGTCATTTCGCTCGCTGCAATGGCGGCAAACGTCTACGTGCAGGATATTTCAGAAACGCAAGACGAAATCCAAAAGACCGTCTCGACCGGCCTGTCGGTCAACCATTTAATCACCGTTCTCATCGCGCTCTTTGGCGGCTGGATCTGGAAGACGCTGGGGGTTGAAACGCTCTTTGTATTGTCCGCCATTCTTGGACTCTTTAACAGCGCTTACGCCGCTACCCTTAAAACGGCCAAGCAGTTGGGAATCAAAAAAGCGGAATAGGCGACGCGAGCGACGCTGACTATTAGAATTAAAGGACAAGTCAATGTCAAAACAGTCGGCGCTGAAAACTGCGCTTGTGATTACGACTTATAATCAGCCAGAATTTTTGGAACTGGCGCTGGAAACGGCGCTTCGTCAGAAACTGGCTCCTTATGAAATTATCGTCGCGGACGACGGCTCAAAAGAAGAAACGGAACGCGTCGTTCGCGAAGCGGCAAAGAAATCGTCGATAACGATCAAACACGTCTGGCAAGAGGACCTGGGGTTCAGGCTCGATCATTCGCGCAACAACGCGATCGCCGTCGCGGAAGCGGACTATCTCATATTGATCGACGGCGACTGCTTTCTTGGCGATTATTTCATCCACGACCACGTTCGTTTCGCGCGTCCGGGCAGGTACGTCGCGGGAACGCGCGGAAATATCGACAGAGAATTGCGCAAAAATATTCTCGAAACGCGTAGCACAAAGGTCGGCTTCTTCACAAAAGGCACGAGCAAGAAGTTCAACTTGATTCGTTCCCTGCCCCTCGCAATGCTCCTGTCGCGCGACAAGCCCGAAAAGCAAAGCGAAACGTCGGCTTTGGCGACGTGGCGGCTCGGCGTCGCCGGCGCAAATCTCGCGTTCTTCCGCTCCGACGCCGAGAAGGTCAACGGATTTAACGAACTGATGACCTATCATGGCGGAAACGATCAGGAATTCTGCGCGCGACTAGACCACAGCGGCGTCAGAAGATTTAAAATGCACCATTACGGCGCAAATTACCACTTCAAACACGACCCGCACACCCACTCGTTCATACCGAGAAACGAGGTCTTGACGCCGACGAGTCCCGAATACCTAGCGTCCGTAGACGAAATGCAAACCCGCTGCCTCGACGCCTTTGGACTCACGCGCGCCCTCGCTCAAAAGCAAGCGCCCGTCGAGGTTGAGGGGATGTATCAGAGGTTTGTGTTTTAGGCGGGATCAGTCGTTGCTATTTTGCTGCAACGCTAAATCTAACGCAACTTAGCAAACAGTCTCTTCCCAACGTCATCCGCTAAAGACGCTTGAATTCTGAACCGGCGACAACAAATAATTCCAATTATTTGAAAACACGTTGACAGGTCTTAGTAAGTTCCCTTATAATGTATCTATAGAATATCCTTGGGGTTATAGAAATTCTTCTTCCATGATAATTTCATAAGCCTTAAGGACGTCCTCGTTTTTCGCAATCGTGCTGCAATGTGATCGGACTCTGCAACAGTTTGAGCAATAACAATCATTAAAGAACAACTCGACTACGGAAAAGCTGTGTTAAAGACTGCAATTGTCATTACGACCTTCAATCAGCCCAATTTTCTGGAACTCGTTTTGGAAACGGCGCTTCGTCAGAAAACTGCCCCTTATGAGATTATTGTCGCGGACGACGGTTCCAAAGAAGAAACCGAACGCGTCGTTCGTAATGCGGCGAAGGAATCGCCCGTTACGATCAAACACGTCTGGCAAGAGGACCTGGGATTCAGGCTCAATCATTCCCGCAACAACGCGATCGCCGTCGCGGAAGCGGACTATCTCATACTCGTCGACGGAGACTGTTTCCTTGGCGATTATTTCGTCCACGACCACGTTCATTTCGCGCGACCAGGCAGGTACGTCGCGGGGACGCGCGGAAACGTCAATAAAAAACTGCGCAAAAAGATCCTCGAAACGCGCAATACGAAGCTTAATTTCTTCACACGGGGCACGAGTAAAAAGTTCAATTTGATCCGTTCCCGGCTCCTCGCGACGCTCCTGTCGCGCTATCAGTCGAAAGAGCCGACCGAAACGCCCGGCCCTTTGACGTGGAGCCCCGGCGTCGCCGGCGCGAATCTCGCGTTCTTCCGCGCCGACGCCGAAAAGGTCAACGGATTTAACGAAGCCATGACCTACCACGGCTTCGACGACCTGGAATTCTGCGCGCGACTAGAACGCAGCGGCGTCCGAAGATTCAAAATCTACCATTATGGCGTCAACTACCACTTCAAACACGACCCGCACCCCAACTCCATCATCCCAATGCACGAAGTGATGACGCCAGATCGCCCGGAACACTTCGCGTCCCTAGACGAAACGCAAACCCGCTGCCTAGACGCCCTTGGACTCACGCGCGCCCTCGCTCAAAAGTAGCCGCCCGTCGAGGTTGAGGGGATGTATCAGAGGTTTGTGTTTTAGAGAATTAAAGAGCTAGCGATAAAGCGTCGAAGCGCGTTTTACCAGAACTTATAGATTTTCTCGACGAGCAGATCCGGCTCGTTTCTTGCTATTTCTAGGAAGAGTATTTTTGCGGCGTTGACTTCTTCGGGGGCGTTGTGGCTCTGGAACGGGACGCCGAGTTCGTTCATGACGCTGGTAAGGGAGTAGTTTGTCAGATCAAAATAGCGTCTGGCGGCGGGCAGGAGGTCGACGTAACGCCAGACGGGCTGGAGGATATCGTATCCGGCGAGGGTCTTTGAGAGGACGTTCAGGTCGAACGTTATGTTGTAGCCGACGAATGTTCGCGATTCGAATTGGTCGGCGAGCTCGCTTGTCCAGAAATGCCGGAAATTCGGCTCGGTATAGACCATGTCGGAGGTAATTCCGTGAATTTTCGAGCTCACGGGATGGAAGTCCGTCTCCGGGTCGACGAGCCGGGCTATTGTTTCGCCATTTTCGAAGAGCGCGGCAAAAGAACAGATCCGGTCGTCGCGGCAGTTGGGCGTCTCGACGCTGAAGAAGACGAGCCGCTTATCGAACCAAGGGGTATGCGCCGACGGGTCCGAACTCACAACGCGGTTCCCTTCTCTCGTCAATGCCAGCCGAATTCGTCGCTGGTCGGTATATAACAGCGTTCGTACGGCGGCTTCCTCTTCGGGGGCAATGGGACGCCTTTGTTCTTGCGCAGCCAACGCCGACGCTGCAGATCGCTTGCGTAGTAGACGAGCCAGTTCCATTCGTCGGCTCTTTCGACAGCGTCTTCGTACGTCTCGTCTTCTTCGGGCTCCACTTCGCAATCTTCGAAGAAGGAACAGAAATTCCAGACTACCGGCGCCTTAGGAAGATACTTCAGGTCGGAGGAAAGGACGCCTCGAACGATTAACTGATAGAGCCGGCGGTCAGAAAGATGGGCGACGTAGCAGAACTGATGATTGAGATCTTGGAGCTCGGAAACTAATAGGAAAAGCGCGCAGCCGATCTGGGATTCCGAGGCTGTGCGCGTGTCTAGGTAGACGGGCGAATTGACCAGCCAGTTTTGGACGTACGCCATCGGGGCGATTTCCCACGCAAGCAGCTCGCGCAGGTACTCGTTTTCGCGCTTTAAAGACCAGTTCTTTCCTCGAAAAAGCTTAAATTCGTCTTCGGAGATGTCTTTGAGACGATTCATCAGGTAGATGTTTTCAAAATAATCGTCGGAGTCGCCGTTACCCCAGGTGTCATTTCTTAGTCGAATTTGCTCGTCCATTCTCTATATCCTGGTCGTTCACACAGTTCTAACCAAAACACATACGAATCCGCCTTGCCGAGGAAGCGAGGCGGACGAAGAAAGACGACCAACGACGTCAAAACAACGGTCCAAGCGGCGAAGCGCGCGATTCAACAGAGCCGCCTCGTACTTTTACGCATAAGAACGCAAAAGCGGCGACAAAATCAAAAATCCCGCGGCGCTTAACAGCGTCGCTTGGCGAGGTTGTCAAGATCGGCGTTAACAAAGACGTCCCAGGGGGGCGCAAGGAAAGGACTCTTGGAGCAGGTCCTTTCCCGACGAGCGCCATTACGTCGACAAAATTGGGGGGCAGCGACGCGGCGTCTATGTCTGATGCGTTTCCTTCTCCTACTCGAGTTTACTGAGATACAGAATTATTTCAAGAAAAATAACTGTTAAAAGAGGTCGTTCTGCCAAAATTATCTGGCGGCGATTCTGCACATAACAAAAAAACGAACCAACTAAAACGACCGTGAATTCTGGAGCTATGCTCAAGAGACTAATTTTTAATTCAAACCCGATAACATTAATCTTTGCCTTTTATGTCGGCTGTGTTGTTTTTAACTATTTTGCAACCTCGTTTGGTTTGACCCGAACGATCGAAAGCCCTTGTTTCTGGCAAAACGCGGCGAGTTCGCGGAACCGCTCCTCGCCCCCTTCGGCGACATCCGCTTTGACGTACGGAGCCCAGTAAGCGTTACGACCCGCGACGCCCCACGATTTCACGCAGAATGTAAAGGCGTCGAGAAGTTCCTGTTCGCGCTCCGACGCGTTCGACCCGTCTCGATACGAGATCGTCGTTGCGTTTCTTACGCCCGGCTGTTTCGGGAAGACAATGGCGTTTTGTTCGCAGCGGACCAAGACGCCTCGCTCGATCGCCGAGGTCGCGGGCCGTTCCTGAGACAGTCTGATCGCTTGCGGCTGGTCTTGGGACGCCATGTTGTTAATCTTCGTCAACGCGTCGTCGGCGCCTTCTTCGGAGTCGAGAGAGCGCCGGTTCGCAAGCTCGCCGACGCTGGACGTCCCGGTCGCGCCTTGAGCGTAGGTCGTGTTGCCGAGCGTCTTGCTTACGTCGACCGTTGAGCCGTTCTCTGCGCGCGCGCCGTCGTTGGCGATCATATTTGCCATGAAGCCGGGCGCCGCGCTGGGGTTCGTCCCGGTCGCGGCGGCGTTTCTTACATATTGACTTTGCGCAGTTTGCCGTTGTGCGTCCGCTTGACCGACCTGCCCCGCGGGGACGCCTAAGGGTCCGCTCGCCGCGGCCGTTTGTGTTCCGGCGCTCGACTCGACTCCGCCGCCTTGCCGTCCTGCTTCGACGACGGCGTCGGACGCATGAGCGCCCGTCGCATTGTCGCTAGGATTAGGAGAGCCGCCGACTCCGGAATCGCTTGACGAACCGGAGGGTCTTGCAAGAGTTCGCGGGTCGACGACCGCGCTCGAGAAAGCGCCGGAATAAGCCGGAAGGGGCGCATAGCTGTCGATATCCAGCCTGCCGCGTCCGTATCCGTCGCCGACGTTTGGATTCGCACCATAGACTTGACCGCTAAGCGCGGCTGTGTTGGACGGGCTGTAACTTTGGCCCGAGGGCATATTGACGTCGGGCTTCGCGGCGCCGATGCGGACGTTTGAGCCTAAGCGAGATTGAAGTTCCGAGGAACCGCCGTCGGAACCCGAGCCGCCTCGGCTACGCGAGTTGAACGCAAGTTCTCGGGACATGGCGCGCTGCGCGGCAAGCGCTTGTTCCAGCTGGATCGCGAGCCTTGCGCGCGATAGGTCCGCCTGTTCGCTTGCAAGGCGCTTAAGGGTCGGATCAGGCTCCGGATAAGCGAGCGTCTGATCGTCGTCGACAAATTCGTATCCGTAGACGCCGCCCCAGGACGCGAGCGCTTCGACCGCCGCATAGAAATATTTCGAACCGCCAGACCGCACGATCAACAGCGGATAAGGCTCGATAGAGTCTCCGCTTGCCGTCTTGCCGCCTGCCGTTTCCAGATAATGCCGAGACGCGGCTCGAAGCGCGGAATCGAACGGATTGCCCGGATATTTTGCAACGAGAAAATCGCGTTCGTCGAACCGAACGCCCTCGGGCTGTAAGTAGACGCCCGACTCAGTGCATTCGATATAGATCGGTCGTCGAAAGGTCCCTTCTTTTCCTTGATACGGGATGATCGCATAGGAGCGCTTGGCGTCCTTATTCTTTTCGCGCAGCTCGTCAATCTCCGTTTTGAGCTGTTCGATATCAACGTCGAGCACGTTGATACGGTCCTGAAGCGAGACTGCCGTTTCGTCGCCCTGCGCGACGTTCTCCTGAGCAAGGGTCTCGTATTTGCGCTTAGAGACTTCCAGATCGGCGCGAAGGCGCGCAAGGGACGCTTCCGCCGCCGCCAGCCGCGAACGCTGTTCTTCAAAATCGCTTTCGGTGCGCTCGCGTATCGCTAGAATCTCGTCGACGAACCAGTCGATCGATTCCTTTTCGCCGACGACGTCTTCCAGGGTCATCGCGTCGGTCGCAATGAGCGCGCGTTCGTAGGCGTCGTCCGAATCGTCGGCGCGGTCCGCCGTTCCAAGTTGGTTCCTATTCAGCTGCGCCTCGAGCGCTTCGGCGTCGATCACCGTTCCGTATTGCGCAATATCCCCCAACCCGGTTTCGGCGTCGAAATCAACTTCGTTTTCCGCAACAGACGCAGGTTCGTCCGGACCGTCGGCGCCTTCGTGGGCGATCGCTACGAAAATCATCGTCAGCGCTCCCATCGTGCAGAGCAGAACGGCTAAAAACGGAAAGAGCGAAACAGTCGCTTCCGCAGACTGAGAACGACGCGCCATTACTTACCAAACATATCAAATTAAAAGGTCGATCGAACCGAGTCGCTGCATAAGCTCACGCCGACCGTTTCTTGCGCAGCGAAACGCGCGGTTTTTTCTCATCCGCGTTCTCCTCGGGGTCTGATTTTGGCTCTTCCGGCGCGGGCATAGGAATCGCTTCCTGCTTTTCCGGCTCTTCAGACTCGTTGGACTCTTCGTCAAGCTTCGGCATGAGGATTGTCTTCGGCTCAGCCTCTGCCGACGCCTCCAACGCGTTCTCGAGCGATTCGAGCGCCGCGAGCGCCTCGTTGCGTTTGGAGACGCGCCGCGAAACGCCCGCGTCGAACCGGACCGTTTCGGAAGAGGGCGCCTGCGTAACGGTCGATGTCAATTTTGAGTTCAGCAGGCAGACGGTCGCCGAAAGGTTGTTGAGCGTCTTCTCGAACTCTCCGACTTCCGCAATTTTTTCGAGCGAGCGCGCGAAACGGTCCTCGAGCGCGGTCAGATCGGCGGCGGCGCGGAGCGCTTCGTTCAGCGCGGCTGTCTGAAGCGCGACCTTATCTTCGAGCGAATCGAGCCTTTCCGCACGCTTGGCCGTCTCTTCGAGCGCGGGCTGGATAGTGCGTTCAATAAATTCCTGCTGGGTCCTTGCGAGCGCTTGCGCCCACATGGCGCTCCCGTCGGTCAGCCGACGGTCGATCGAATCGCCAAACTGCGAGGCCGTCTGGGACATCGTCTGCGCCCACATGGTCGTTTGCGCGTGGGTCGCTTCGGCAAAGGATTGAGCGACCGACTGCATGAATCGTCGGGCCGTATCGAGCTCGCTGTCGGCGGCGAGCGACACGGAGCAGAATCGGCCTCTCAGTTCGGAATCGACAAGCCGCGACACAGACGACTCAAGTTCGGCGTCCTGCCTGCGCGAGAAGAACTGCGCAAAATAAAGCACAAAAACGAGGGACAACGCAAGCGCGGTCGTATCGAACGCGATTTTCAAGCCGCTGGCAAGCATTTCGCCCGTCGTTTCGAGCTGCGTCAAGTCGAGACTGCCGAGCGCGACGGTGATGCCGAGAACGGTGCCGAGGAACCCGAGGATCGGAATCGCCCAGATAAAGGTGCGGACCATGCCGTATTCGGCATCGCGGGCGTCGTAGGCGTCGTCGGCGAGGAACCGGAGTTCCTGGTCGAGATCGTCGGGACAACCGCCGAATTTCAAAAAGTTCAGCGCGTCGGCCAGCCGCGTCAGATAGACCGTGTTGCCACGCACGGCGCGCGCCTTAGCGATCGTGTCGAGATACTCGTCGACCAGCTCGATCGGCTCTTTTTGACGTTTCTTTGGAGGAAAGAGCGCTCCGCGTTTCAGCGCTAGTCGTTCGCGCCGCGTTCGTATCGTCTTGAACGTCAAATCGAAGACGCCGACCCAAAACATGGCGATCGTCGCATATTCGACGGGGTGGCCCGTGCTGTACCGGACGATCGTTTCGTTGCGTATTAGCCCGGAATTGATCGCAAAGTAGAAGAGGAACGTTGCGACAAGCCCCCATAAGAACGGCGAACCGGCTAAGTTGATAAAGAGTTTTCTCATGATCTTTGGCGTCAATATATGCTGCGCCGCGGCCGAAACCGCCGCGCGGTAATCCTAAATGGGGATTGGGAACAAGCGATTAAAAATCGTACCATATCCCGAATCCGTATTTTCGCTGGAAGCTGTGGTGGAACTGATAGAGGTCGTCGCCGCCCTGGAAATACTCCGCGCCTATGCGAAAGAGTTCGTTCGTCATACTGCGCCACTGGAGCCCGGTCTGAATCGTCCAATATCCACCGAAATCCCGCTCTTGATACAGGTGCGCGTGACTTGCGAAGAACGGACGCGCCGCCCAATTAGAGATATTCGGATCGAATTGAGGCGAGTATTCGAGCCCCGCCTGCAGCTCGACGGGGTCGGCCGTATGCCCCGTACGGAACGCGTAATCGACTTCGGCGTAGAGCCGCGCGTCGTCGATCGGCTTGACGGCGAGTCCAAACATGATAGCGTCGCGGGAATAGTGTACGCGCGGCCGGAAATTATCGACGAGGTAGTTGTCGCCAAGGTGCGAACTGACGTGATAGTAGCCCGTCTTGAACTGCCAGCGCCTGGTTCCGTAGACGAGCGGAACGCCCGCGCGGTAGTCGGTCGCCGCGAGGTTGCGATGGCGTTCCCAGTCGAGTCGGAGGAGCGCCGCGACGTCGAGCTCGAGTTCCCATCCTTCCGGCTGAACGGTTTCAGGCGTTCCAAAGCGCCAGAGCGCCGTGCGGCCGCCTAGCGATATGTCCCAAAGCGCCCCGTACCCCTCCGTATAGTTGATAATACTTTGCATCCGCGAATCTTTTCGACTCGCAAGGTAGGACGGATACATCAGCCCTTGCGGCAGAAGCTGAGACGACCAGCCTTCTTTTGGCACGTCCGGCTCGATCCATCGTTCTTTAAACGTGTCGCCGTCGCGCGCGTTCGTTTCGACCGCGAACCCGAACAGACCTTTGCTCTTCGTCCGGGAACGCTTGGCGCCGAGCCCGGAACTCGCTTCGACGACGTCGGCGCGTTCGTTCCGGCGCGCGTAAGCGTCGGAGGTTGCGGCGTCGAGAAACGCGTCGGACCCCACGGGCGCTCCTTCTGCGCTCGCTATGTAGTCAAATCCGTATTTTTCTTCGAGTTCTTCGGCGCTCGGCAGCCGTTTGTCTCTGGAACTATAACGTTTTCGGGGCGTATATTCGGCCTCGTCGTCGTCTTCGAACTCCAGAATCTCTTCCGATTTCGCCGACGGCAACGAGTTCCGATACGCCGCCGCCGCGTCGTTCGTCTGATATTGCGTGATTCCGTACCCGCCGCGCTTCGCCGACGCGCTCGAATAGGACGAGACAAACGCTTCCTCTTTCTCCTCCGCAGACAAATCTGCCGAGAACAGAAGTGAAAACGCCATTAACAGGAACGCCAGCGCGATCGGCCGCGCCAGGTTCTGATTGGATAGGTTCGTAAAATATGTCATCTCTTCGCGTTGATTCGCATTGACTCCGTTGCGGGGCGACGGGACGATAAAACGCCTAGTTTGCACAATAGACTTTAGCGTAACTTTTTTATCGGAATCGAACAAGACCAAAATTAGACGGCGGCGCGCTCGATGAATCAAAGGAGAGCGCGACTGCAAGAATCAAAAACGCCGGCGCGTGTCGGAGAAACGCCGGCGAATATTTTAACGCAGTTTTTCAGAAACCTTGCTTTTTGTCAAGAGCGTTCAATCTCTTCACGAGTCGGCAAGGAGGGCTGGGCGCCGAGTTTTTGCACGCTCAGCGCCGCGGCTTTGGAGGCAAACGCAACCGCGTCGTCGAGCGATCGGCCTTCTGCCAACGCCACGGCAAGCGCGCCGGAATAGGCGTCGCCGGCGGCGGTCGCGTCGACCGCGTCGACGCGCATCGCGGGCGCGCTCTTACGGACGCCGTCTTTAGTCGCGACGTAGGAGCCCGCGACGCCCCGCGTTACGATCGCCGTCTCGACGCCAAGTTCGAGCAGCTTTTCCGCCGCTTGCCGCGCGGTCGCTTCGTCGGTAACTTCGATACCGGTCAGACGAGCCGCTTCCGTTTCGTTTGGTTTGACTACGGCGACGCATTCGAGGAGCTCTTGCGGCAGCGGTTCGCTCGGAGCCGGGGCGGGATCGAGCAGAACCGGAACCCCCGCGGCTTTGGCAATTTGCGCGGCGTGTTGAATTGTCTCTAACGGGCTCTCTAACTGGAAGACGACCATTTTCGCGCTTTTAATCGCCTCTTCTGCGCGGTCGACGTCGGCGGGCGTCAGCGCGAAATTGGCGCCTGAGGCGACTGAAATCGAGTTGTCGCCAGTCGAATCGACCATAATGAGCGCGACCCCTGTCGCCAATTCCGGGTCTTTCTGAATGAACGAGACGTCAATTCCCTCTTGAGCGTACCCTTCAACCGCTTGGGCGCCGAGCATATCGTCGCCAACGCGCGCGACAAAGACGACGTCGCCGCCAGCGCGCGCGGCGGCAACCGCTTGGTTAGCGCCCTTGCCTCCCGGAGCGGTCGCAAAGGTCCCGCCGACGACCGTTTCGCCCGGGGCGGGTATGCGCTCCGCCTTGATAATCATGTCGGTGTTCGAACTACCGACGACAACGATTTTCGGTTTAGACATTTTGTCGTCCTTTCACGTTGGGTTCTGGAATAACAACTTCTGCTGCGGCTGGAATTGAAAACGCTCGTTCCAGCCGACGCAATTCGAGTTTGGGCTCGAGCAAACCGCTCTCTTGTCAATAATTCGGCGTGGGAGCGCGATAGTCGTCCAAATTGATCGTTTTGAACCACTCGATCATCTTGGTCAGGCCTTCGCGCAGCTGGATTTTCGGCTCCCAATTCAACTTCTCTTTTGCCAGGGAGATATCGGGCTGTCTCTTATAAGGGTCGTCGAGCGGCTGTTCCTTGAAGACGTATTTCGGCTCTTTGCCAAGGAGCTCCCAAACGAGTTCCGCCAGTTCTTTGATGGTAAATTCGTTCGGATTGCCCAAGTTGACCGGTCCGATGAAATTTTTTTCATTTTCCATTAGGCGGACCAGTCCGTCGATCAAGTCGGTATAATAGCAGAACGAACGGGTTTGGGAACCGTCTCCATAAATTGTAATTGGTTCGTCCGCCAGCGCTTGACGGATAAAATTCGAGACGACTCGGCCGTCAAACGGGTGCGTTTTCGGTCCGTACGTGTTGAAGATGCGCGCTATTCGAATGTGCGTGCCGTACATACGGTACGCGTCCATAAAGAGCGTTTCTGCGGCGCGCTTGCCTTCGTCGTAGCACGCTCGCGGACCGATCGTATTGACCGAACCGCGATAATCCTCTTTCTGAGGATGGACCTCGGGGTCGCCGTAGACCTCGCTTGTCGACGCCTGAAGAATCTTCGCGCGGCATTCTCTTGCAAGATCCAATAGATTGATGGCGCCTAAGACCGAGGTCTTGATTGTCTTCATTGGGTTATATTGGTAATGTCCCGGCGCGGCAGGACACGCTAAATTGTAAATTTCGTCGACTTCTAAAACCAACGGGATGGTAACGTCGTGCCTGATCAGCTCGAAATTCGGGCGCGACAGGAGGTGCGACACGTTCGATTTCTGGCTCGTAAAGAAGTTGTCGACGCAGATGACGTCGTGCCCTTGTTCGATGAGAAGTTCGCAGAGATGCGAGCCCAGGAAGCCCGCGCCGCCTGCGACGAGTATGCGTTTGATCCGCGCCATTATTGAACGCTCTTTCTGAAAAAGTCTCTTGTTGACGCCGTTGTTCTTTCAACGGCAATAAAAAAAGGGGCGAGCGCCCCTTCTCTGTTAGTAAATCCGCGCTCGCCGGTCAGGGCGGCGCGGATTCGTTTCATCACTCAGCGCCCGAGGGCGCGTCCCGTAACGTCGGGACGCCGCTCTCAGTTCTCGAACAGATCGTTGAGGAAGTCGGCGTCGAAGACTGATTCGGAGAGTTCGACGTCCAGGTCGGCCGCCGCGTCAACTTCCATTTCGAAGGAACCGAACTCGGCGAACGCGGCCGCGGTCGTTTCAGCGACGAACGCGTCGGCTGCGACGGCGACCGTCGGCTCAGCGACAAGGGCGACCGATTCGCTGTTCTCCGCCTTGACGGAGACGCTTCCGGAAATCGCGTTCCATTCGAACGCGTCTTGATCCAAGATCGCTGCGGCGGCAAAGGCTGGCGCGGCGAATACTTGAACGTCGGTCGCGATCGGTTCGATCGTCGAGAAGACGTTGTCGGCTTCAACGGCGAGGTCGAGGGTCGCGCCGCTTCCGGATCCGGTAACGGTAATTGTGCCGAGGGCGAATCCTTCAGCCGAGTTGTCGACGAAGAGGACCGGGTTGTACACGCCGGCGCCTTGGTACCAGTGCGACAGGACGCGGCTCATGCCGAGCCCGACATAAGTCGAGGTCGTTCCGTCGTTCCAGTCGACCATCCAGTAGGCGTAAGCCGAGCTGTTGGAAACGACTTCGAAGACTGCTACGTAGCTGCCGTTCATGCTGACGCCGTTTTCTTCGACGTTGAAGGACGCGGGCGCTTCAGCGATCGTGTACTCGGCAACGTCGGACCAAGCCGATTCGTTCTTAGCGGAGGACGCCAACGCCTTGATGCGAACTTCGACGACGTCGCCCGTCTGCCATCCGGCTTCGTTGATCAGCCCGAAGGTTCCGGTGAGGGCCGCCGTAGCGGTCCAGTTCGCGTCGCCCTTGACACGGTACTCGACGACATATTCCTTGGCGGGGTCTGTCGTGGTCCATTCAACGACGAGGTTCGAATTGACGTCGCGTCCGACGAACGTAACGATCGGAGCCTCGTAGTTCGGCGCCGCAGGATCGGTAACGACGATCGTGAAGGTCTTGTCGACAAACGTGCCGCCCGAGTCGGTCGCCCTTGCGGTAACGCGGTAGTCGCCCGCCGCCAAAGGCATAGCGACGACAACGTTATTACCGTCGAGCGCGAAGGCTCCTCCGGCGTTGTCGAGCAGGTCGTAGGTAAACGTGTCGCCTTCGTTGGCGTCGACCGCGTTGAGCACGGCGACGACCGAACCGACGTCGATAGTGGACAGGATGTTTTCGGTCAGGGTAACGTTGATCGTGGTCGGAGCAACGTTGCCTTGTTCTTCGATGGCGCCCATATCGACGCGGCCGCTGGCGATTCGTTGATTGCCGTGTACGTCGAGCGTGCCGACGACATACGGGTCGTGTCCAGCGTTGATCATCTTCGAACCGATTTGGAGTCCGAGATCCCACTTAGTCCACTCGGTCGCGGGGTCAAAGCCGATGAATTCCGGATCGACCGACTTCACGCCAGCGCCCGTTATCGCGATGTTGGAGGAACCGACGTTGGAGTACGCCAACGTGGTCTTGCTCGTCGCCATAATCGTGGTGGCGTAGAGGTCGTCGGCGCTCGCGGCGTTATTGCCGTAAAGGATCGAGTTCCGGACGTTCAGGACGTGGTTCGCCCAGACGCCCGCGCCGATCGATTCGGATTTAGCGCCAGTCGCCGTGTTGCCGACGATCGTCGAGTTCACGAGGTTGACGTCATAAGACGCGTCGCTGTTGAACAGGTCGACCATGTTAACTTGCGCGTAAACGCCGGCGCCGAGGGACGCCCTGTTGGCGATAACGAGCGAGTTCGCGACGGTCGCGCCCGTGTAGGTCCCGATACCGCCGCCGTAGTAAACGGCCGAGTTATCGGCGATCGTGGTACGATTGACGAACAGTTGACCGCGGTTGTAGACGCCGCCGTAGTAGTTGGCGCTGTTGCCGACGATTTCCGAATCGATAATCGTCATTGTACCGGCGTTGTAGGCGCCGCCGCCGTATGCCGCGACGTTGTTGTAGAGCCCAACTCTGTCGAGCGTCAAGGTCGCGTAGTTGCGCGCGCCGCCGCCCGCGTTGTCCGGATTATCGGAGAGCGTCCCGTAACCGCCGCGCGCTATGTCGATGTTCAACAAGGTAACGTTGGCGGCGTCATTTTCGGAACCGACGACAACGACCGAGCCGTTGAAACCGCTGGATTCGAGCGTGAGCTTCTGCGCGTCGTTTCCAATGACAACGTTGGAGTCGATATAGAGAGTCGAGTTCAAAATGACGTTGGTAACGGACGGGTCGAAGGTAACCGTGGTTTCGCCAAGGCGCGCCGCGTAGGAAATCGCTTCGCGCAAGGAGACGACGCCGTCGGTCGGGTCTTCCACGTCGAGGTTGGTAGTAACGGTCGCGGAAGGTTCTTCGAACGGGAATTCGAAGGCGCCCATATCGACCGCGTCGATCGAGGTGCAGATACGGTCGTTTCCGGCGAGGTCGTACACGAGGGCGACGCCGTTGGCGTCAAGCGCGTAAGCGTTGAGACCCGCATTGACGGCGGCAGAACCGGCGGTCAAGGTAAGGTCGGGGTTATTGACGACTCTTCCGCCCGCGAAGATAGGAGCGACGGCGAATCCAGCGTCTCCCGTCTTGACGTTCTTCGTAGTCGGGGTCTTGTTGACGCCGACGGTGGAACCAATCAACGAGTTGTAGAAGTAGGTTGTCGTCGTCGCCGCGTATAGATCGACGGCTTCTGCGGCGTAGTTGCTGGCAACAATGACGTTGTACGCTTTGAACGTGCCCTTGTTGTAGACGCCGCCCGCCGTTTCCGCCGCCGAGTTCGCGGCGATGGTAACGTTGCGCGCAGTCACGCTGCCGCTGTCGACGGCGATGGCGCCGCCGTTGACAGCCGCTTCATTCAGCCACATGACCGTGTTGGAGATCGTCGCGGTTCCTCTCGCGTTGTAGAGCGCGGCGCCGGAACCGGACGCGCGGTTCGACCTGAAGTTCCCGTTCGTCGCCTTGAACGTGCTGGCGTTGTAAACCGCCGCGCCGTTTTCAGCGGAGTTCGAGATGAAGGCGACGGAACCGAACGCTGCGGAACCCGCGGCGTTGTAGAGCGCGCCGCCGGAGCCTGTGGCCGAGTTGCCTTCGAAGCTCCACGCGGAGCTCGCGTCGATAGCGCCGACGTTGTAAATCGCCGCGCCTTCTGCGGCGACGTTGCCGCCGAACTTCACGGCGCCGTCGCTGCCGACGACGATCGAGTTCGCAGCGTTGTAGATCGCGCCGCCCTTCGAAGCGACGTTCGCGAGGAACTCAACGCCGCTCAGCGTGATGACGTACGGATTAGCCGCGCTCGACATACTGTTGTAGATCGCGCCGCCGAAGCCGTTCGTCTTATTGGAGTTGAAGACGACGTCTGTCAAGTTCAACGCGCCGTAGTTGTCGATCGCGCCCGCGCCGCCGCTTGCTTCGTTGTTCGCGAAGGAACTTGCGGTAATGGTCGCGTCGCCTTGGTAATTGACGATCGCGCCGCCGTAGACCGCAGTGTTGCCGTCGAACGTGGAGTTGGTTACGACGAGCGTTCCGTCGGCGTTGTAGATCGCGCCCGCTTGGTCTGCGGCTTGACCGCCGCGGAACGTCGCCTGATTCAGGGTCGCTTCTCCGGTGTTGTAAATCGCGGCGCCGTCGGTCGCAGTAGAACCGTTGAAGGAAACCAAGTTGCCAACTAAGGAGCCGGCGTTGTAGACCGCGCCGCCGTCTTGCGCCGCGTTCATATCGGCGAAGGCGAGGTTGAAGAGGTCGAGCGTTGCGGTTTCAGCGTTGTAGACGCCCGCGCCGCTGTTCGCTTCAGCCGAGTTGATCGCAACGTTCGTAACAGACAGGTTGCCCGCGTTGTAAATCGCGGCGCCGACGTCTGCTTTCGCGTTGACGAGGGTCAGACCGCCGATGCGAACGTCGCCGTGAGCGACGAAGAAGATTCGCGAGGCGGATTGCGCGTCGATCATTACCGTCTCGCCGTCGCTGACCGAGATAACCATATCGCGATCAATAACGAGTTCTCCGTCGACCAAGACGATCGTCTTACCGAAGACGGTCGGATGGAAGGTGATCGTGTCGGCGATCGCGCTTGTGAAGGTAACGAGGTCCGCGCCGTTCCAGACAAACGTTTCGCCGTTAGCGAGCGCGTAAGCGACGTTGGCGGCAAGAGCGACAATTGTGTCGTCTTGTTGTTCTTCGCCTTCTCCAGCCTCTTCAGCTTTAATGACGAAGGTGATCGCGCCGTTGGCGTACGTCGCAATCGTGCCTTCTTCGGCGCCGATTTCAGCGTTCGGAGCGAGCGCGAAGGTCGCGCCGTCTTCGATCTTCTTGACCATAGAGATCGCGCTGGTCGTTTCGCTTCCGACCGCGGCGATCGCTTCGCGCAAGGAGACGAGTCCGTCGTATCGGTCGACGACGTCAAGCTCGGTCGTAACGACCAAGCTGGGACGTTCGGCGACTTCGAAGGTCGTTGTGTACGCGTTGTTGTCGTTCGACGATTCAAAGACGGTATCGTTGACGTCGAGCGTGATCGTCGCTTGATAATGACCGGCGTCGAACAAGCCGAGGTTCCAGTAACCGGAAACCGTTTCATTTTGCTCGAGCCAGAACGCTTCGGACATATATCCGTTGACGTTGTCGCCGTAGGTCCTCGTGAAGACCTTGGAAGCGCCTTCAACGACGTTGCCGTCAGCGTCGAGACGATCGATCGTGATCGTGTAGTTGAAGCTGTTCAGAACGACGCCGGAGCCATAGTTGCCAAAGAGGTAGTCGAAGCAGACGTCCCAGCCTTCGACGAACTTGCCCGTGCTGACGCCGTTCACGGTCGAGTACCAGCCAGCGAGGACGTCGCCGGTATCAAAGGCGAGGTCGGGAGCGCCGGCGCGGGATTCGACTGCGCCGAGATCGACATATTCGGACACGATACGGTCGCCGCCGTAAACGTCTTTTTCGATTCCTTCAATGAACGAGTTCACGCCGGTGTTGACCGCCGGGCTGGTGGACGCAAGCTTGTAATCTGCGCCGAATCTCGGATTGACCGGATTAGCGGTCGTGCCGACAAAGGCGGAGAAGCCGTCCGCGACGCTCAGCCCTTCGGGAGTAACGACGTTTTCACCGTCGCCAAGCAAGGAGGCGTACAGAACGACGGTCGCCGCTTGTTGGATCGCGAGATCGCCGCCCTGGTAAGAACCGACGTTGCGCGCGATAATCGAGTTCTTGACCTCGGCTTGCGCGTTGTCGAGCGCGACGCCGCCGCCGATAGCCGCCGTGTTGTCGGCGATCGTATCGTTGACGAGCGAAACGGTCATGACAGCGCCTTCTCCGATCGCGTAGATCGCGCCGCCTTCCGCGTTCGCGGAGCTGTTGTTCGCGAGGAGCGAGTTGACGACCGTCAAGTTGGAAGCTTGCGAGGTCGCCGCCGCCGCGATCGCGCCGCCGTTGTAGTTCGCCAGGTTGTTCTCAAAGATCGAGCTCGTGATCGTCGCGTTCGAGTTTTGGAAGTAGACCGCGCCGCCGAAGTAGTTCGAGGCGTTCGCGTCAAATCTCGCGCCGTCGACTTCAAGGGCGCCGATCGAGTAGATCGCGCCGCCGAAGTACGCGGCTTGGTTCTCGCTGAAGGAACCGCCGTTCACCGTCAACGCGCCGGAGTTGTAAATCGCGCCGCCGAAGCCGTCGAGCAGGATCTTGTCGTTCGGATCGACTTGCGCTTCTGTATAAGCGGTCGAGTTGAAAACGCTGACGTTGGTAAGTTCAAGCGTGCCGGCGTTGTGGATCGCGCCGCCCGTAGTCTCGCGACCGTTCACGAAATCCATGTTGGCAAGCTCGACCACACGACCGAAAACGACGCTCATAACGCGAGAGAGCGTTCCTGCGTCGACTGTGATAACGGCGTTGCCGTTAGCGTCAGTCGCAGCGACGATCGATTGATCTCTGGCGGGCGTGATCTCCGCGCCGTCGAGGGTGATGATTGCGTTCGCGGCGACGAGCGCGTCGCTGAACGTGATTTCGTTGCCGACGAAGGCGGAGACCCACACGGAGCCGTCGTTTGCAAAATCATAACGGATACCGTCGACCGTAGTAAATTCGTCGGTAACAGCGTCGCGGCGAGTCGCCATTTCAATGACCAACCCGGACTCAAGCGTTACAGAAACGCCGGCGACAAATTCGATAAACGTTCCGTCTTCGAAGGTGAAGGTCGGTCCGAGGTACGTCGCAGGCGTGTTGACCTCTTCGCCGACAAGTTCAATCCCGATATGATCGGGCAAGATTTCTTTGTAGACGCCGTCGTCGGAGATGAACCCGCCGTTCATGAACACGCCCGTCACGCCGCCGTAAACAATCTTCGTTCCATTGGCGAGGACAACGGCTTCGCCGGTCGACGCTTGCGCGGCGTAGGCGCGATAGGTAGCGTAGGTCTTTGAGTAGGCGATCGAGTCGGGTTGAAGGTCGGACAGGAGCGTCTTCGTACCGTCCGCCGCTTCAAAGACGTCGACATATTCGTACTTCGTGGAGAGCGGCGGAGCTTGTCCGAGCGACTCGAGATAATCGAACCTCGATTCGCGGTGCGCCGTGACGTTCGTGCCGTCGGCGAGGGTGAGCGTAATCGAGTAGTCGTTTTGGAAAGGACCAGGCGCGTAGGCAACTTGCGTGCCGTCGGGATAGGTGAAGACGTTGTTGTTGAAGGTGATATAGGTACTGCCATATTCGAACGCTTGGCCGTCGGCAAGGTCGACCTCATAGCCGCCGACGACGAGCACGTTGCGCTCCGCAGTGGCGACGCCGTCTTCAACGGTAACAACAACCAAATCGTCGCGGACGAATTGTCCAGATTCGAGGAGGATCCTGGAGCCGTACCAGTACGGACCGACGTAGACTTCGGACGCTTCGCGCAAAGTGACAAGGTTGTCGAACGGGTTATAGGCGCCGTCCGCAGCGGAGTTGACGACGACGCTCGGCGCTTCGAAGACGGCAAACGACGCGGTGTAGACGTTGTTGTCCGAAATCGATTCGACGATTTCGGCGCCGGAATCGAGCGTGACGGTAATCGTGTACTCGCCAACCGGCAGAGCGCCGAGGTTCTGACGCGCATAACTCTGCGTCGCGCCGACGCCGAACCGATCAGAATTCTTGAGCCAATCGAAGAAATCGGAGCCCGGTTGATAACGACCGACGGTCGTCTTAGAATACGCGGCGCCGGTTGCGGTAACGCCTTCGACGGTAAACGTAATGTTGAACTTGTCGAAGACAGCCGCGTCGCCGCTATTCGTAATCGAGTAGTCGAGAACGACGTCGTGTCCAACGATGTAGTGATCGGTTATCTGACCGTCGACCTTGGCGTACCAGAAGTTGATCGGGTTCTCTCCGAACGCAAGGTCGGCAGTGATCACGACCTGGTATTCGTACGCGCCCATGTCGATCGAGTAGATAACGCCGCCGATATCGACGCCGACGTAACGATCATTTCCAGCAAGGTCGGTTACGACGCCCGCGACGGCAAGCGCGTTCGAGGCGGTGTTGATCGCCGGGGAGTCCGTGCTGAGCGAGTAATCGCCGCCCGCAGCGTTAACGAATTTCGGGTCGACGTTGACGAAGCAACGGTACGCGGCGTCCATCCACGAAGAATCGAACGCGACAGCGCCGGTCGACTCGGCGTTTTGCAAGAGCGAGTTGCGGAGCTTAATCGTCGCGCCAGTCGCAGCGAAGATTTCGACGCCGGAACCAGCGATGGTTTGGGTCTCTTCTCCGACGACGATCTCTCGGGTAGTAACGCTGTTGCCGGCAAGGATCGAGTTGTCGATCGCGGCGCTTCCAAGGATATAGAGCGCGCCGCCTTCAAACGCGGCGTTGCCAGCGACGGTAACGTTGACGAGTTTGACCGTGTTGGCGTAAATCGCGCCCGCCTTTTCGCCAGCCTTGTTATTCGCGACGAGCGCGTTGTTCAAGTTGACGGAGTTGGCGTAAATCGCGCCCGCGTTGTTCACGGCGGCGTTGCCGGTAATCGTCGCTTTGCCGGAGACGGTAACGGTATTCGCATGGATAGCGCCGTACGAGTCGTTCGCCTTGTTGGCGTTAATCGCGGCGTTTCCAGTAACGTTGAACGCGCCGCCGACTTGACCGGCGCCGTAGTTCGCCGAGACGTCGTTAGTCGCCGTCGTCGTTTCCGTGTTGGTCGTGCTGGAAACGACAGCGCCGTCTGCGTTGAGGACTTCGACAAGCGTCGTCGTTTCGGTAACGACCGTTTCGGTTCCGTTAGCGACGTTGCGTTCGAGGGTCAGATCGCCAGCGACGCTGAAGTTCTTAGCGACGTAAAACGCGCCAAATTCAGAAGCCTTGTTGTCGGAAATATTCGCGCTAGCGCCGAAGACTGCGGAACCGTTGGCGACTTCGAAGGCGCCGTACTTGCCTTGGACGGTCGTAGTGGTCGTCTTGACGGTCGTGGTCGCGCGGACCGGCGCGCCGGCGTCGTTCGTCGAGTTGACGACGTCCGTTGTTTCGGTCGTTGCAACCTTGGGGGTCGTACCGACTACGTTGCCGGTAATCACAGCGTCGCCGACGATCTTGAACGCGTCGCCCGTTCCGGTAACGCGGATCGCGCCGACGTCGTTCGCCGCTTTGTTGCCGGTAATCGTCGCGTTTGCGCCGACATAGAAGGATTTCGCGTCGATGGCGCCAACGTTCTCTCCAGCTTTGTTGCCAGCGATATTGGCGTCGCCGCCAATAGAGACGGAACCAGCAAGGATAGCGCCGTAGCTGTCGCGCGCCGTGTTGTTGGCAATAGTAGCCGACCCGCCGATAGTTAAGGCGCTCGTGGCGGCAATTGCGCCGACTTCGCCAGCAGTATTGCCAGTAACGTTAGCGTCGCCGCCAATAGAGACGGAAGAAGCAAGGATAGCGCCTATTTTAACGTCGGCAGTATTGCCGGTAATATTGGCGTCGCCGCCAATAGAGACGGCAGCCGCAAAGATCGCGCCGACGTTCTCAGCCTTATTGTCGGTAACATTGACGTTGCCGGTAATGGAGACAGAGTCGGCAAAAATCGCGCCAAATTTGCCGCCAGCGGTGTTGCCTGTGATATTGGCGTCGCCCGTGACAGCAACGCTGGCGGCCTTAACGGCGCCGTAGTCGCTACCTGCTTCGTTGTTGGCGATTTCCGTTTTGCCAGCGATCGTCAAGGCGCCGCCTGCTTTAATTGCGCCAACGCTGCCGCCAGCCGTATTGCTGGAGATCTTCGCGACGAGACCGGTATACGGGATTTCGTTGCCTGCTTCGTCATAGGTCTTTTCAACGTCGCCGTTCACAGTGACGTCTCCAACAACCTGCATACCGCCGTAGCTACCGCTGGCCGTATTGCCGACGAGCTCGAAGATTCCGCCGATTTCGAGCGCGCCATTCACATAGGCGGCGCCGTAATCGCCGATGTATTCGGTTGCCGCAGTCGTGGTGGTCGTGGGCTCTCCGCCGCTGGCCGGAATGATTTCGGTCGTCGTTTCGGTAAGGACGTAACCTTCGGCGGAGTTGTTGGTGAACGACGCGTCGCCAGCGACTTTAACGCCGCCCTTGGCGTAAAGCGCGCCCGCCAAACCACCCGCTTTGTTCTTATTGAACAGGACGTCGCCGCCAAATTCCGCGCCGCCAGCCGCAACGTAGATCGCGCCGCCGAGCGCCGAATAGACGGTCTTGACGACAGTCGTCTTAATCGTTTCGCCTTCGGAACCGATCGTTTCGGTCGTTGCAATTTCAAGCGTCGTCGGAGCGGTTCCAGCAACGTTGGTCGCAACGACGGCGTCTCCGGCGACATTGACGGAGTTGACAGCGTAAATCGCGCCGCCATTACCTCCTGCCTTGTTGCCGGAGATATTGGAACTTCCTTCGCCAATCTTGACGTAGGTCTTCGAGTATACCGCGCCGCCAGCCGCGCCCGCTTGGTTGCCTGCTGCAACGAGAGCGCCCTTGGCTTCGAAGGAATTTGCGTAAATCGCGCCGCCTTCGGCTTCAGCGACGTTGCCCCTGGCAGTTACGGCGCCGTTGACGAGTACCGCGCCGCCGGCATTGATCGCGGCGCCCTGATCGGACGCGTTGTTTTCAAAGCTGGCGTCGCCGCCGACGGTAACGCCGGTCTTCGCGATGAGCGCGCCGCCGACGTTGTTGTTGGCGGTAGCGGAACCGTCGACCTTAATCGAGGTCTTGGAGACGAGCGCGCCGGAATTGGTCGTGTTGGCGTTGTTGTTGACGGTCAGGTCGCCGGTAACGGCAACGCTGTTCGCTCGAACGCCGGAAATCGTTTCCGCAGTGTTGCCGGAGATTTCCGCATTTCCGCCGACAGTCAACGCGCCGTCGATTCCCATGGCTCCAAAGTCGCCTGCGGCGCTGTTGTTGTTGGCGGTCAAGTTGCCGCCAATGTTCATAGCGCCCTGAGAGTATGCGGCGCCATAGTCGCCGCCTGCAGCGTTGTTGGAGAAGACAGCGGAGCCTCCGACGCCAACGCCCTTAGCGTACAGAGCCCCGTACGACCCGTCAGCAGTGTTGCCGGTCATGGTAAGGTTGCCAGAAACGTTGACCGCGCCGTCCGCGAAGATAGCGCCGTAGTCGCCCTTAACTTCGGGGACATACTGGCTCGCGTTGGCGACGTTGTTCGTCGCGACGAGGTCGCCCGTTACTTGGAACCCCGTTTCGGCGTAGACGGCGCCGCCCGACTCGGCGACGTTGCCGTCAAAAGCGACGGCGACAGTCGACTCGGAGTTCGGATCGGCGGCGAAGATCAAGGTCGCGTCTTTCGAGGCGTAGATAGCGCCGCCGACGACGTTGCGCGACGCGAAGTCTTCGGCAATAGCCTTGTTGCCCGTGAAGACGCTCGCAACGACGGTCAGGTCGTCGAGCGTGTAGATCGCGCCCGCGCGCTGTGCGGAGTTCGAGGAGAAGGTCGTGTTTTCAACGGTAAGACCGCCGCTTTGATTGGCGATCGCGCCGCCCGCAAACGCGGTGTTGTTCGAGAACGCCGCATTCTTGACGACCGTCTCGCCCGCCGTATTGGCGAAGATCGCGCCGCCGAAGTCAGTGGCGTGGTTGCCGGTGAAGGAACCGCCGTCGACGGTGAGGAATCCGTAGTTGGCGATCGCGCCGCCGAGACCTTCGACGAGGTGTTCGCCGGAGCTCGCCGACTTAATCCAGTAAGCTTCGTTGTCGACGAACTTAATATTGTTGAGGTTGAGTTCGCCCCTGTTGATCAGGGCGCCGCCGACCTTGGCATAACCTTTGGTCATCGTCAGGTCAGAGATAGACGCGACCGTGTCGGCGTTGATTAAGAACATATTGACGGCGTCGTTACCGCTGACAGTAACGTTGCGGTCTTCGCCCAAGATGGCAAGCTCGCGCTCGATCATAATGTCCGATCCAAGCAACACGGTCGTTTTGTCAATGACAACAGGACCTTGCGCCGGGTCGACAATGATCGTCTTGTTCTGCATCTTAGTCTTATGGAAGGTAACGTTCGCGTCGACTTCCTTGAAGATCTTCGCAACGCCGTTCTTGACTTCGAGGGTCGAGCCGTCGGCGAGTTGGACGCTCTTTTCGACGCGCGCGTTGCGCGTGGACAAGGAACCGATCGCGAGGGAGGCGAATTGCAGGTTAGCTCCGTCGGCATATTCGACGACGTTCCCGTCTTCAAAGACAAACGCGCCCTTCGGATAGGTCTCGTTTTGATAATAGGTGAACTTGACGTTCGAGTATTCGAATTCCATACCGTTCGTCAGGACGACGTCGCCGTTGGGAGTCTTGAGAACGTTATAGGTGTAGTGCGTTCCTTCCTGCGGGTTAAGGTCGGAATCTTCGACGAAGTGGATATATTGCGACGTCTGGAGTTGGAACGAGGCGGACGTTCCGTCGGGATAGGTGATCGCTCCGCTGCTGAGAGCGCTTTGGGGAACGCGCTCGGTATCGGCTCCAACGCCATAGGTGAAGTAACCGCCGTTCATCTGATAATGATAGTAGATAGGACGGCCGTTGAGGAGGAATTCGTCGCCTTCTACGAGGTCGATCGTTACGCCGTTCTTAACGACGACGTCAACCTTCTGCGTGAGCCAGCCGTTGACAACGGTGAGGACCTCGCCGTTTTCAAGGGTAAAGGTCGTTCCGTCGGCGACCAGATACGTGGAAACGTATTGGTAATCGCCTGCGGCTGCGATCGCCTCGCGCAAGGAGGTTTCGCCGTCGACCGGATCGATCACGTCGTTTTCAGTCGTAACGACCGTGCTCGGTTCCGAAAAGACGTTGAAGGAACCTTCAAAGACGTTGTTGTTGACGCCTTCGTAGCCGTCTTCTTCGCCATATTCGAATATGACCCCAACGCCGTTCACGTCAAGCGTAACGGTAACGGTATAGAGACCGGCCGGCAAGGAGCCAAAGTTGGTCATCATCGTCGCTTCGCCGTTGACGGCAATCCAGTCGGCGACGTTCAACCAGTTGTGGTTGACGAAATCGGTCGCATAGTATTGGGTCGGAAGCGTTTGGTCGTAAACCGTATTCCCATTGGAATCGACGCCGACCAGCTTGACGTTGAAGCCGAAGTTGTCGATAACGCGGGCGTCGCCGATGTTTTGAACGTTGAAGTTGATACTGACGTCTTTACCAGCGATGAAGTAACCAAGTTCGGTCGCAACGTTGTTGACAATGACTTCCGCGCCCCAGTAGTCGACGGAACTTGCGACGATGGCAAGGTCGGGAGCAATGATCGTTTGATATTCGAGCGCGCCCATATCGACCGTACGGACGGCGCCGCCGATCGCAAGACCGACGCGGCGAGCGTTTCCAGCAAGGTCGAACTCCGCGTTTTCAAGATCGTTCGAACCGGCGTTGATAGCCGCCGAGGTCCCTTTCAGGGTGTAGTCGGCGTTTAATTCTGGGTTGACGCCAAGGAGCGAACGATACGCGGCGACCGTGTCAAAGCTCTTCGGACCATATTGCGCGATGTTTCCGAGCAGCGAACTGCGCAGCGTGGTCGTCGCGCCTTCTTCCGTATAGAGGTCGTAACCAGAACCCGTCGCAGTATTTCCAGCGATAATCGAGTTGTCAAACGTCGCGGTTCCGGCGTTGTAGAAGCCGGCGCCGTCCGCCGCTTTGTTGTCGGCGATCGTCACGTTGACAAACGTGGTCGTCGAGGCGGCGTAAATCGCGCCGCCGAGGTTCGTCGCCGTGTTTTTCGCGAAGAGCGAGTTCGACGCATACAATTGTCCAGACGCGTAAATAGCCGCGCCGTTCGTCGCGGCGTTGCTGAAGAACGAGCCTCCGATAATTTGCAGATTGGAATCTGGGCCGGCATAGATTGCGCCGCCTTCTTGCGCGGAGTTCGTCTTGAAGGTCGAGCCGTCAAGCGACACGGAACCGAGCGTGTAGATCGCGGCGCCGGCATTGGCGGAATTGTTTTCGAAGAGCGAATCTTTGTCTTCAAAAGCGCCGGCGTTGAAGATCGCGCCGCCAACGCCAGTGATGGCGATGTTTTTGAAGATCGACGCTTCGGTAACCAGCTTGGCGCCTTCGGCATTGAAGATCGCGCCGCCGTCAAGGGCGGAGATTGTGCCGTCGAAGGTCGTGTCGTAGACGCTGAGGTCAGCGTCGCCGACATTGTAAATCGCGCCGCCATGATTATCGGCGCTCGTCGTTTTGAATTCGGAACGCGCAATGACGACGGTTCCTCCGTCATTGTGGATTGCGCCGCCGTTTTCGCCGCTCGTGGAGGTGAAGACGGTTTCTTCGACCGTCAAGATTCCCTTGGAATAGACGGGGCTAAGGAGACCATAGTCGCCAGTGAAGGTAGCGCCGCCGTTGATGTTGGCGGAACCCAAGTTATAGATAAGCGCGCTGAGCTGCGCTTCGTTGTTTTCGAAGGTCGAGCCTTCGACATTGAGCGTGGCGCCGCTGGCGTTGAAGATCAAGTTGCCTTGTTCGGCGACGTTGTCTCTGAACGTAACGTTCGAAACGGTCAACTTGCCGTAGTTTTCGAGGATAGAGCCTTCTTCGTCGGACGTCGCGCCCTCGAACTTGAAGTTCATAATGGTAACGTCGGCGCTCTCCAACATGAGGAAGAGGCACGGATCGGCGCTCTGACTCGTAATCGTTAAATCGAGCTGATTGCCGTTCCAATCGACGCAGTCGAGCGTAAAGGACTTGTCAAGGGTAAGAGGACCTTGCGTGAGATCGAACGTAGCGCCGGCAAGACTCGGATCAAAGACGACCGTGTTCGATTCGCGAGAGACGCGCTTGACCAGCGCGCGGCCCGCCTTATACGAGTATTCTTCGCCGTTCAGGAGGACGGTCGTACCGGCGGCCAGTTTCGTGGAGGAAACGGCGGCGGTATTGTAGACGAAGTTCGTACCGTCGTAAGTAACGGGGAATCCGTTCGAGAGCGTAACTTGCGTGCCTGGAAGGAGATAGTAGCGCGTATTCGCCGCGTCAAGATAAGAGTCGGCAACAAGGGTAAGGGTTTCGCCGCCGACAATGATCGTATCGCCGTCGCCGAGCACAAAACTCGTCGTTTCCGTAACGATGAAGCGGTCTTGCGCGAAGTCGTAGACGGCAATTTCACCGGTGGCAAGCGTAACGATGCTGCCGTCAGGAACGATCGCGACGTCGTGGGTCATCTCGCGCCGGAAGACGCCGTTGACGACGGTTACGACGTCGCCGTCAGCCATCGTGAAGGAGCCTTGAGCTTGGACGTCGTCGCGCGTGTAGCGCGCGGTTTCTTCAACGCGCGTCCAAACGCCGGCGCTGAGCGTGCATTCGAGACCGTTGACGGTCGCGACGGTTCCGTCCGGAACGTTGACAGCCTGGTCGGCGTCGTTGTAGAAGACGTCGACAACGTAAGTAATGACGTTGCTGTCCGCCAGAGTGAACTGTTCGCCCGGATAGACTTGATACGGGACCGTATTATCGACGTAGAATTTCCCGTTGACAACGTTGTAAGTAACGCCGTTGGCTTGGAAGACGTCGCCGTCTTGGAGCGCGATCTCCGCATAGTAGAAGGACCCGGCGTAAATTTCGACCGCCTCGCGCAAGGAGATTTCGCCGTCGTAAGGATCGACGACGTCGTCGGTAGTCGTAACGACGATCGAATCATTAATCGAGACGGGCGATTCGACGACGTCGAAGTACGAGGAGGTGCGGAAGAAGTTGTTGGTTTCGCGATATTCGGCAATGGCGTCGTTGGAATCGATCGCATATCCGAAGACGAAGTATCCTTCTTCATTTTGAGGCGCCAACTGTCCGCTGGCAATCATTGCGGCGACGATTTCTTCAACGGACCCCATGGCGACGTTTTCAAGGAGCAGATAGCTCGCCAAGCCGTCGTACGTAAAGGTATTCGTCGTGCCGAGAGCAAGATTCGTGCAAGTAACGACAGCGTCGACCGTCCCGCCGGGCATCGCCGCGCCCGCTGGGAATTCGACTTTGACGTTCATAATAGGAAGACCGGTCCCTTGCACGCTATTGGCGTACATATCCGCTTTGGACGTGTAGGGGTCGTATTTCCACATATAGACGGTGATATCAAAGTCGGAAGTAATCGCCGCGCCTTGGTTGATGACGCCAAGATTCAGGTAGAGGGGTTCGTTGACGAGGAACGGCGCGACGGAGCCGGTCTGGTCGTCGATCGCGCGCGAGACGACGATCGAGTTCTCCCAGTTGTTGACAACGTCGGAACCGGCGGACGTCGGCACGAATTGCGTGAGGTCGGGTTGCGCTAGAACTTCGTACGCGCCCGCGTCGATAACGGAGTCTTCGATACGGTTCTGACCAGCCAAGTCGGCGTCGATATCGCTAGAATCACGATAGAACCGCGTGTTGCCCATTTGGGGGTAGAGGTAAGCTCGAACGCGAGATTGCGTGAAATCGAGCGAGGTCGAGAGGTTCTCGTTGACGCCAAGATTGACAGCGAGCGAGTCTCCAACCAGACGGAGGTTCCAGAACTTCCAGAGCTCGGCGGACCAATCGCCCATTGAGTAGTCGCGATAGGAAATGAATTCAGGATCGTAGGTGGTAACAGGCGAGCTGACCGTGCCGTCAAGGGAATTACCGATGTAGGATCTGGCGTCGCCGATAGAATTGACGCCGTTGCGATACGCTTCGAGGCGCGCGTTGCGCGACTCGTCGCCGATGATTGTCGCTCGAACGTTCGTAGTTCCTTGTTGATATATCGTGTAGACGTCGGCGCCGTACGCGGCGTAGTTCTTCGCGATGATAGAGTTGTACGCGTTAATAATACCAAAGTTTTGGATACCGCCGCCGGAGTAACCCGCAGTGTTGCCGGCAACGGTCGTATTGACCATCGTCAAGACGCCGCCGGATTCGTTGAAGATACCGCCGCCAACCGCGCCGTCTTCCGTAACAATGTTGCCCACGACGGACGTGTTGATCAAGTAGAGCCAACCGTCGTGCTGCGAAGTGTTCTCATATTCACCGCCGGCGTTGTAGATACCGCCGCCGGCCTTGAGCGCGCGGTTGCCCGAGATGATCGAGTCGCCGATCGTCAGCCAGCCGTTGTGGTTATAGACGCCGCCGCCGTTGTTCACCTGCGAGGCCGAGGTTCCGCGACTAGCGACGCCGTTGGTAATGATGAAGCCGTATATTTCGAGGGTCGTGTTGTCGACATATAGCGTACGGAATTTTTCTTGCGCGTCCAGCGTAACGCCTGGTTGGTTATTTTCCGTATCCCACGCCGGGGTCGCGTCGAGGACGAACCGTTTCGCCGCCCACGGCTGCTTGACGATACCGCGCGAGTAGGAGAAGGTCAGGGCGTCGTTCAGGGTGATCGTAGTATTGGCGAGCGATTCGTTGATGCGCAACGTATTGCCGAGGAAACTCGATCCGTCTTCCAGGCGTCGTCCGCTGTAAACGAACGCTTCTTTCCAGTTCAGAACGTTGTCAACCGCAGTAGAGAAGGAAAGGTCGGTAACGTCCATTTGAATATCGTCGATACGGAAATTCTCGTACGATTCATGCATCACGAGGGTATATTGTCCCAAGCTGCCGTAGTCGGAGTAACCGTTGGTCGTGCTGGAGCCTTGCCCGACGCCTTCAACCTTGATATAGTAGGTTTTTCCAGCTTCGAGTTCGGGAGTAACGAAGTGCGAGAAGGTAGTAAAGACAGAGTCGTCGACCGCGTAGTACCCTTCCTTCAAAATCGTCTTGGCGTCGTCAAGATAGACGGGGGCGCCGAATTGGTCGACGACGTAGAAGTGATAGTTAGAGTCGTGAGCGGCGTCGCTGTAAAACGCGCGTGTCCTTTCGCCATAGCCGAGCTTCAAGATAGCGCCCGCCAGGTCGAGCAGGAGCGGCTGACCAAATTCGTCCAACATCGAGACTCTAAGATTCAAGTTCGTGTAGTCGTAGGATTTAGCGTAGTACTTCCCGGCAAAGACCGGATTTTCGACGTCGGCGTTGCGGCGATACGTCCACGCGAAGTCGTTGTCGATGAAGCGGTGGTCTGCGCCGTCGCCGGAAACGTCGACAACGTACGTGCCGCCGTAAGACGTGAACGAGAAGACGTCTATGTCCTCCCTCGTTTCGATAACGCTCTCGACGCGGTAGGTACCCGCATAAGGATTATACTCGTCCAAGTTGACGTTGATGTAGTAGTCGCCAAGGTCGGTGGCGTTCCCGGCGGAGTCGCCGTGTTGGTCGGGCCGGAAACCTACGTAGCTCGCAATAATCGCAACGTCGTCCTGGAAATTCGTCGCGTTGACGTAATCGCCGTTGCTCCACTGCGTTATAGGCTGATGGTAGCCCGCGCCCATAATGGGGGCCCAGCCGGCGCTGTTTTCGCCTGTGTAGTACTCGTTGTGTTCGTAACCGTCATGACCAAGTCCAAAAGTATGTCCGATCTCGTGCGACGCCGCTTCGGCGATCGATTTTGCATTCAAGTTCAAGCTGAACGGATAGACGTAGTTATCCTGTTTGCTCGGACCATAGACTCCAACGTAGGAAAGCCCGCCTGCGGAGGGATTATAACCGCCAATGACGCAACGAACCCCCTTAGCGGCCGCGTTCCAGACGTTCGCATTCGTGGTAACGTTGACGTTGAAGGGCGCGTAGTCTTCTGAAACGCGTCGCCAGACTTCTTCAATCATCTTCAGTTCGGAAACACCGTATCCGGCGACGCCGTCCAAATTGAGTTCGGGGTGCGTAAGACCGTCCCAACCGGTTCCAGCCCCCCCAAAATGCAAGTAGAGGACGTTGTCAGTTTTGCCCGGGATGCTTTCGAGCGCTAAAACAGTGCTTTGATTGATCTCGCATACGGGCATTTTGTCGGTATACTGAGAGAGCCAAGTAAAACCGACGATCCTGGTGGTATAGGTAACGCTAGCCGAGTTATCGGGTTTGTAGAAATTAAAGCCTTCAGGGAAGTTGATTGCGCCTTGAACGTTTCCATTATCGTCAAGATAGGTGAACGGCGCGTGAACGAGCTGCAAATTCGTCCCGGAGCCGCTCAGCAAATAAGTGTGGTACGTATTGTAATTGTCGCCCTCAGCAGAATCGACGTCAACGTAATGAGTTAGCGTCTGCGCATAGTTTTCAGTGTTGTTGTAGCGCGAATCGCGAACTGGTTGTTCGTAGGACCCCTTGGTCGGATTCGTGCAGATGAGACCGACCGTGGGCGCAGAGCCGTTTGTGGAACCGCCTTCAAAAGTGTACAGATTGGAATTGTGGACATAGCCCCAAACCGACAAATATTCACGTTGAACACCGCCCCACGAGTTGACCGTTTCAACTTCCATCGTGATGGCGTGCCTGTCGCGAAGAGCGCGCAGCATATCCTGCAGCATGGAATCGCTCGCGGGCACGTAACCGCCGACTTTTCCAAAGTCAATTTCAGGGAAGAGAGCGCCCCCCTCAACCGTATTTGTCAGAGCGCTGTAATTCCTGCCGAAGCAATCTTCGTCGTTGCCGGCAAAGAGATAGTCAAGGATGCTCGCCGCAGTAATCGAGTAGCCAGTGGCGGTTACAGGGTTTGTGCTAATGAATTCGTTCCGCAGATAATCGACGACGGCGTCCTCAACGCTGGCGTAGTTTTTCACCGAACCGTCGGACAGCGTCATCGAGGTCGAAAAGCCCGCCTGTTGAGCCCAACCAGTGTACGCCATCATATTGGCGATCGTGCCAACCCAACCTGCGTTTCCAACGCACTCGGCGTCGTAGATGACGCCGTGTGCGGGACCGACGTCCGGCGCGAATCTTCTCACCGGCGTATACCCAAAGTAATCGATCTGATGCCGCAAAACGGCGTGAACGGCGTTGCGGACTTGGTTATAGTCGTCGCCGCCGGTTGAAGGATTATCGAGCCTTCGATACGGCGAAATCGGGGTCGAAGTCGTGTTCAGGACGCCAGCGGCCGCCATTTCTTCGGGCGTCGCCGCTCTGTCGACGAGATAGGTCGTAGAAACGTCGCCGGTAACCGGATCGGATTTCGCCACTTGGCTGACAATGACCAGCGTTTCTCCTTGCGTGATCTTCGCGTCGGGGGAACCGAAGATCATCTCGCCGGTGAATCGGTCGGTGGAGTAATTAAAGATGACGGCCCCGTCCATGGTGAAATCGCCGTTCAGGACAGTGAAGGCGTTCGAGTTGACCGTTTCGATCGTCAACGCTTGTTCGCCTTTACCGACGATCGTCAATTTGCCGTATTGTTCGGAATCGATGTTGACCGTAACGGCGGTCGATTCGAGATTAACGACGTAATTATCTGCGGTCGTGCGCAGAAGGATGAGGTCGTCGCTTTCAGTTTGCGCCGCCTGGTCCACCGCCGCCTGCAGGGCCGCCGCGCTGAGATCGTCGACGGCGATGACGTTGATCTGAGACATAGACGCCGGCAGCTCGAGATTCGCGTAAGCTTGGCGAATATCGTCGTATTCTGAAACGCTTACCGGATTGACGGAGAGGAGTTGGCGTTCTTCAAGAGCTTCCAAGCCGAGTTTCTTTGCGGACAAGTTTCGCTGCTTGTCCGACTTCGCGCGAGACGTCCCCTCGTCATTACGCCCGCGAGAGTGGTTATTTTCTTTGTTAGCGCCGCTGTTCTGCAAACCGCCGACCAATCGATTGAATAAACGCATCTTCTTCTCCTGAACAAAGAGCCGACATTAAAATAAGGGCCGACCCCAAAACATTCCCGACCTCGTTTTCCCCAACTTGCCGCGCTAGCGCCTTTCATGGCAAGGGCGTCCAGGGGATCGTTTGATCGGGGTTTGACGTTTCATTTTGTGCCGAACATTTCGAAAACGCTAGGGCGCGACTAGTATTGCCCCGCGCTCACACGCTCGTTTCCCGCGCGGAACCGCAAGCGAAACAACTCGCCTGAGAACCGCCGCGTCTGGTATCCGACGTCGCGAAGCCTTTCTCTCGCTGTGAGCGGAAAGGAAGGACACGCATAACGCGCCTCTGTCCTTCACCGCTCGAAGGCCCCTCGACGCAGATCAAGGGGTTTGTCTGAACAGTTCGGAAAAGACGCTTGTGCGGAAAACGCTATGCCATTAATCTATTTTGGCGTTATAATTCGACGTTTTTTGCGTTCAGTAGTTCCTGCGCTGCAAAGAGTAAAGGACAAAAACTACCTGTTTTCGACCTTGCAAGGAGTTTTTCCCTGCAAGAATTCGACGCTCAAACGCCCATTTTTCCAAAATAAAAACGGATTATTCGGATTCAACACTAGTTTAACTGAAAAAGGTAATTTTTACAACTAAAAAGAATACTTTTTCATAAATTTTCATAAAGGGTTCTAGTAAATATGCCGATTATGCATTGTTTTTCACCGCTAACAACGATTTTTTAATCTAGGCAAGACGCCGCGACTTGAAATGAGAAGAGGTCTGGGCAAAATAGCCAACTTAGAAAGGCTGTCAGAACTTGCTGGATCGAGAACATTTCTAGGCGTCGCTCGTGAGCGCGTCAATACTTCTTTATTCTTCCTCTCTTTCCTTATTTGATTCGTCCGCGCATCTTAACCGACGCAATTTCTGCCGACGCGCGGAACCGACTAAAAAAACGCGCGAAAGAACAGCGGTTCCTTCGCGCGTTTCCTACCGAGCTCAGCACTCTTTTATCTGCTTTTATCTACTTTGCGGCTTCGTTAGTTTGGTAGTTCGGGTCATAGTTGAATCCCAACGAAATCCAGCCGGCGTCGACGTCGATGAGTGACGGGATTAACGCGCCGCGTTTCTCGCCAGTCGAGGGATCTTCTAACGGGATCGGGACGACGACGTATTCGTCTTGAATCGTCCTTTCCATACGTTTCATGAAGATGCGGCGGAACGTGTGGAATCTGGCGGAAACAGTCTCGCCCTCTTGGATGTCTTGGGGCAAGACGTCGACCATTTCACGAACGAACGCATAAGAATTGGATCGTTTCTCAACATTGTAGACGAGCCGCACTTCGACGGGGGGCCATACCTTCCCGTCGCTGACGCACGACGCGATGCGCAGAACCGTCATAATCTTGCCGTCTTCGAATTGAGTCATGAAAGGACGAACGTCGTCGAATTCAATGGAGACCTCTTTGTAGTTGTCTTCAGGGTCCAAAGCGCGTTCTTCTTTTGGTTCATAAGGCGTCAAGAATTTCTTGACGTCGTCGGGATTAACCGCGGGAAAACGCGCGATGACCGCGTCGATCGTATCGGCGCCAGGACCAAATTTCGCGCCGGCCAGCGCGACGGTTACCGCGTTGTTCGGACCGCTTTGGTGCAATTTTACCGCAATGTCGTAACCGCAGTCGGCGTTTGCGGGCGGCTCCACTGCAGCCGACGTCGGGGTCGGGGTCGCGCACGCCGACTGCGTCGCCGCAGGATTAGGACAACAGACGACTTGTCCGCAATTGGGATAGACAGGAGAACGGACGGGCGCGGCGCCTTGAGCGATCGTGCCGGCAATGCCGGAAACCAGCTCGAAAGGAGCGGCGAGCAGCGTTCCAACGGGCCCAGTGCGATAAGGAACGGGCGGGCAGTTCGCAGGAACACAGTTTGCAGGCGCGCAGTTCGTGGGAACGCAGTTTGCGGGCGCGCAGTTTGCGGGCGCGCAAGAGCTTGACGCTATATTCGAAGGAGCCGGGGCGGGACGCTGAGCGTCATATTCGCTCGCGTAGACGCCGGAAGTACGAGCCGTTTTGAAAAGGGATTTGTTCGAGCGGAGCAGGAACGCCGCAACTTGCTGTTGGCAATCGACGGGCGCGGCGAGCTGCCAACATCTGCCAAGGACGCAGGAGAAGAAGAATCGGGAGTCGGAAGAGCTCGTCGACGTCTTACGAATCATCGGATCGTCGCCGCTCTCTTTCATACGTTCAATGCGCTGATTGAGCGCGTATAATTTCGAGTTCGCCTCTTTTTCCAATCCTTCTGCAACGCGCTGATTGACGCGAAGCGACGATTCATGCTCCGTGAAAGGAAGCTCTTGATTGATCTTGTTTTGAATAATCCTGCCGCCCAAGGGAGTCGGACGATTTGCGTCGAACGAATTGACGTTCGTCTTGAGGCGGCCGGTCGCCGTGCTGGGCGTCGTCGTGAAAGCGCCGTTCGGATTCACGAAAATCGTCTTTGTCGCCGTTACTTTGCCATAGTTGTTCGAGTAGACGTCGACCCCGCGATTCGTGCCGACTGTCTTCGTATTGACGTCCGCTTGGAAAATGACCGCTACCTCCGCGCGTTCCGCGTTCTGACGAAGATCGACGGCGGTATACCCTTGCGCGACGCCGGTTCCGCGCGCAAGCGTGCCGCGAATGTACTCTTGAACGTTAAAGTTCTCGGTAATCTCCCGACGCGCCATCGCCGAAAGAAATCGCTCGCTCGCCTCGATGTAGAGATTAGGCAGCGAGAACTGTTGACAGAGGGCGTCGCTTAACTCAGCGAGAGCTGGAGACTTCGATTGATAGTGCCGCAGTTCTCCCATCGAGCGCACAAGCTCGTTAAACGACTCGTAAGAACCGGTCGACTTATATTGTGCAAAAGAAGCGGCGACTTGGTCGCAGTTCATTTGGAAATATTCGCGTTCCGCTTGTTCGAGTTCGTCGTTCGGTTCGGCGCTGAGTTGTTCTTCCGAATACTCGCGGTACTGAGGATCGTAACTCAACTTGACCTTTTTGCATAACGCCGAAATCGTATCTGCCGCTTGAGGATTGCTAACGTTGGGCTCTCTGAAAGTAACGCGAGACGTCCGCGTCGCCCCGAGGGTTTGCGGCGCAAAAGAAAATGCGGCCGTAGCAAAAATCGCTAACAGTAAAAAGGTTTTTCTCATTTCTTCATCCGATTGACAGTCGACATACTGCCAACTGCGCGCTTCTTCTCATTGAAAAAAACCGTACGGCAAAACCGACGGCAATTCGATTTACTATTCGGTTGAACCAACCTGCCTTTTCAAGGAAAAAGGGGTCGAAAGAGAGAGTTTCCTCAAAGCGCGTATATATAAAACGGGATGTAACGGTTATTACGCCGACCGTCCTTCGTCCGGACAATTATTCGCCGACGTGAACAGCGCTATCCCCGCGTCAATTTTGGGCGTCCCGACGTCGACGGTTCGTCAAATCTTTAGATTCGCAAGCTTAAGACAAGACGCGCAGAAAACGACGGCCCTTGAAAAAACTGAAAATAGAAAATATCGCGCGGAAAAATTACAAAGTCATGTTTACAAAATCGACAAAATTCTCTATCTTAGTTTAAGCGACGCAAGAATCGGCAAGCGCGAACGCGGCGTTCGCGCCTTAATTTGTTCCGCCCTGCGTTTCGACGACACGACGCCACAATCGCGCGATAAGGAAAACTGGTAATGCAAATTCATCGATTAGCTGTAGTCGACCCCAACGCCAAACTCGGTAAAGACGTTCAAATTGGTCCTTTCTGCGTCGTCGAAGACGGCGTTGTTATAGGCGACGGGACGATTCTCGAACCGCGCGTTACGATCAAAAAAGGTTCGATCGTCGGCAAGAATAATCACCTCTTCGAGGGCGCGACGATCGGCGGGCTGCCTCAATGCGTCGGACTATCGGAAGAAGAATGCGGCGGCGTCATTGTGGGCGACGGCAACGTTATCAGGGAAAACGTTACGATTCATCGCTCGATGCATCCGGAAGGAACGACGATCGTCGGCGACGACTGTATGTTGATGGTAAACGCGCACGTCGCTCACGACTGCAACGTCGCCAACAGCGTCATCCTGGCGAACAACGCCATGCTCGCCGGACACGTCGTCGTCGGACGCCGCGCGTTCGTCTCCGGCGGCGCGGGCGCGCACCAATTTGTTCGTATTGGCGCGTTCGCTATGGTCGGCGGTCATGCGCATCTCGTGCGCGACGTTCCCCCGTTCTTTACGGTCGACGGTCTTTCGAGCCAAGTCGTCGGCTTGAACCTTGTCGGTCTGCGCCGCGGCGGGTTCTCTTCCGCCGACGTGAAGACGCTCAAGGCGATCTATCGCATCGTCTATAAGAGCGACCTCAATTGGCGCGAAATTGTCGATAAGATTGAAAAAGAATATACCGAGGGCGTCGGGCTGGAAATGGCGAAATTCCTCGCGTCGACGACCCGCGGCATCACCTTCGAACGCGCGGCGCTCCCGACCCTTGCCGAGGCGCGAGAAGCCGCGCGCGAAGCGGCGGAGAGGCCGAAAGGCGCCAAAGACGCCGAACCGGAAATCTTTCAGCTGCGCGTCGTCGACGAAAACGGAGCGTCTCTCCTGCCCCCGCCCTCAAAGAGACGGATTGTGTGAATAGAAGACGATTAAAGAACGGCTCGCGCGGCGTCTGCCGTATTCAACGCGTTTGCAGATTTCATGAGGTTTGCAGACGCGTTTTCTTTTTGGCGCGCAGCGCGCAATAGTTGCATACGGCAAAGAATTGTTTATAATGGCGAAAACGTCCGAACTCACGCCCCGAGTCAAAGGAGCAAAGCCTTGAGTCTAAAGTCTGAACTCGAAGAAAATCCGTACGCGCCTCCCATCGAAGAAGATTACCTTCAAACGTCGCTCGAATACCGCGACGCGTTCGATTCCGACGAGGATTTTCGCGAAGCGCTCGCCGTTTGGCCAAAATGCGCGCAGTGCGGGCGACGGAGGATCACACGATGTCCGGTGTGCAAGACGTCCGGCAATCTTTTTCCGCTAGGAGATTCCGCCTTCTGGAACGCAAAAGCCGACGACCAAACGCAAATCGAGCCCGTGCAGAGCTGTTGCGCAAGACGTCAGAATCGGCACGACGAAGCTCTTTATAATAACGCGGAAACGACGGCCGTTATGGACGGTCAGATCTTCCCTGGTCTTCCGAGCGCTCGCTGCATCGCCAAAACGTATGAGAAAACTTCAGACGTCTTCGACGAACTAGCGGACGAACGAGAACGCGTCAATTCTTGGGAAGAGGCTGCCGAACAAGGCCGCGGTCTGCTCTCGAACCTTTCTGGCGAAGAAGGCGTCGTTGAAGCGCCGACGCGCGACGCTCCGATTCTCGTCTGTCACGTCTGCTCTGAAGCGTTCGCGCCGCAGTTCCCTAAACGTTGCGAATGGTGCAATTATGAATTCGAAACGGGAATCGACGAAGACGCGTTCGATCCGGACTCCGACGAAAACGGGGTCGCCGATTTCCTCGCTAGAAAACAAGACGAATACAACGAAGACGACGAAGCAAACAACGCAAGGGTCGTCGGAACGGTTCTCGTTCTTGCGGCGATAATAATTGGCGTCTTCGCCTACTTGGCGTTCCTCTAAGGTTCTCTTCTCACGTCGCGCATTACGACTATTCCGCTTGGAGCTGTGTTTAAATGAAACGCATATTTTTTAACTGGGATCGTCCTTTTCTTCCTGCCGCAGCGGAATATATCGTCGCGACGGAGATCGAAAAGAGCGGCGGCGGTCCTGCAACGCTCGACCTGGGAAAATATGTCTGCGTCTTACCGGGCCAACGCGCTATTCGCACCTTAGAAGCGTATCTGCAGCAGGTCGTCGAACGCGAGATCGAATCGGGCCGAATCTCAGGAGCATGGATCCCGCCAAACTTCCAAAAATTAGGCGCGGCGCCGGAAAGAATCTATACTAATCCGCGCCGCGTCGCCGATCACCTGACGCGCCTGTACTGTATGCGCAAGACCGTCGACGAATTCTTTGCCGTTCCCACTGAGGAAACGCGCCTGCTCATGAAATCGCCGTCGATGAATCTGTCCGCGCAGCTCGAACTTGCGGACTCGTTTCTCAAGCTGAAAGACGAGCTCGATTCCGAACGTCAGACGTACGCGCGCGTCGCGGAGTACTGCCTGTCGCGAGGCCTTGCCGACGAAGCGAGGCGCTGGGAAATTCTCGAAAAAATTAATGCGCAGTACGAAGAGAAACTGAAAGCGAACAAGCTGACGGAACTCAATAAGGCGCGCATGGTCGCCCTGGCGGAAATCGAGGCGCGCGGAGGGCTCGAACAGGACGGAGAAACGCGCGAATTTCGCATTATCGGCGCCGTCGACTTGAACAATCTTCAAAAAAGCCTTTTCAGCAAACTGGGCGACAACGTGGAATTCTGGGTCTTTGCGCCCGAAGAAGAACAGGACCGATTCGACGAATTCGGATGCGTCGTCCCTGAAAAATGGGCGGATTACCAGATACCGCTCGACGTCGAGCAAGTCTATCAAGCGTCAACGCCCGCGGAGCAAGGCGAGGTCGTCGCGCTCCTTACGCGCGAATTGTCCAAGCGTTACGACGAAAGCGGCTGGACGTACGAGCCGATCGATCCGTACTCGCTGACGATCGGAACGCCCGACTCCGACGTTATCCCCTTCGTCGAACAGAAGATGAATGAGCTCGGTTACGAAACGATCCTTGGCGAAGGTGCTTCAATCGTTGAAAATCGGGTCTACAAACTCCTGCTCAACCTTGCCGATTATCTCGAGAAGCGGTCCTTCTCCTCTTTTGAAGAGCTGCTTCGGCGCGTCGACCTTGAAGACTATTTACGCGCCAATTGGGGAGCTGGCGCCGCGGACGGCCAAGACGCCGACGCCGAAAACTTCGACAATATCGGCGCGGAAGACGAAATGCTCGAGGCGCCTTCCGGCGAGGCTCCTATTGAAGAATCTGTCAGCGGGGACTGGATCGCGGAACTCGACGATTATCGCGCGCGGTATCTGCCGACGCGCGTCGACGGAAGATGGTTCCAGTTTAAAGACCCCGACAATGAAAAGCGCGATCGAAGTTTTTTCAATTTGCGCAAGGCGTATTATTTGCTCCAGAAGCTGTTGTACGACGCCAAGTTCTTGGCGCCGACGTCAGCCGCCAACGTTTTCCAGCGCTCCAACGTCGTCGTTACCGAAACCTCGGGCAATATCGACAACCTCAAGCCGGACTTCTTAAAGGAACGCGACGCCGTTCTATCTGGCGAATACGCCTTTTTAAAAGACGGATTCGACGAGACGAGCAAATGGGTCCCCGTCCAGCCTAGAGCGCCCCTCAACGAGTGGGCCAAGCCGCTCTCCGACCTTCTCTGCGCGATTTACGACAGCGTCGACATGACGGATCGCAGAGTCGCCGATCAGGTCGAAGGGTTCTTTAAGTCGTTTAATAAGACGCTTTCTTCTCTTGCGGCTATTCCGGACGAACTTGCGGAAAAGGCGACCGGCGCCGACGCCATTCGCGTCGTTTTACAAGAGCTCGCCAACGCGCGAATCGACGCGACTCCAGAAAGCGAAGTCGTCGAAATGCAAGGTTGGCTCGATCTTCTCTTCGACGACGCGCCTAATCTCATCTTGACGGGCTTCAACGAGGGCGTCGTGCCGTCGAGCAAATCGGGCGACTTGTTCCTGCCGAACGAAACGCGAACGAAGGTCGGCGTTACGAACTCTCAGCGCGTCTACGCGCGCGACGCCTACCTCGCGACCGCGCTGATTCATTCTCGGCGAAATATGTACGTCGTCTTAGGCAAGACGTCCCTTGAAGGAGATCCTAAGCTCCCGAGCCGATTCCTATTTGCGACGTCTCAAGCCGAAATTCCTAATCGCGTCGTCAAATATTTCGATCAAGGGGATTCTTCGGAAGTTCAGGAACTTCGCGCGCGCAATCTCGACGCAAAAGGACAATTGCGCCCATTTCCGCGCAAACTCGACGTCGACGCGGAGCTTGATTCGGCGTCCGGCGAACCGGCGCTCGCCAAGCTTGGCTTCCGCGCGCCCAACCTCGACGTTCAAGCGCAGCACGCCAAGAAATCACGATTGAACCTTAACTCTATCAACGTTACCGACTTCCAGACGTTTTTAGAAAGCCCGTATCAGTTCTTTTTGCGCAAGGTCTTCGCCCTGAACCCCGCGCCCGACCCCAATACGTTCGAATTAGACGCCGGAAAATTCGGGACCGTCATTCACGACGTCCTCCGACTATTTGGCGAAAGCGATCTCAAGGATTCAACCAACGAATTTGCCATCGTGCAAAAACTCAGCGTTTGGCTCGACGAATACGCCCAAACTTTTGTCAACAACCACACGTCTCCGTTCGTCGTCGTTCAACTCGAACAGATCCGCTCGCGTCTTCACGCTTTTGCGCGTTGGCAGGCGGCGTGGAGAAAATCGGGCAGAGAGATCAAATGGGTCGAACACGCGCCGAAAGAGCAACGCATTCCTTGCGTCTACGGCAATAAGACGTTCTGGATCAACGGACGCATCGACCGAATCGATTACTGCCCTGCGGAAAATCGTTGGTATCTCTTCGACTATAAGACGTTTGATACGATAAAAGTCGGCAGTAAGAACAGCGCCGTCTTGGAAGGGAAGTTCGTTTCTGCCGACGTTAAGGGCGAAATTAACGGCAAGAAGGTCGACCTCCTTACCACCCGACTGAGAAACACCGTCGACATGAAACATCGCGCAAAAGCCAAAGACTCGGAACCGCGACCGGTCGATCATTTTGCCGCGTTGGAAAGAACGGAGACGGCAAAATATGAAACAGCCGACGAATTGCGAGAAGACGAGCAAAATAACAAAGCGCCCTACGAATGGAGTTGGACGAATCTGCAGCTGCCGCTTTACAGGAGACTATTCTGGCAGATTCTCTACGAGCATTACGAAGGTTCCGTTCCTATGGAACAAATCGCCGGCGAAACGAATTTTTCGCTTGCGTACATTGTGCTTCCTAAATCGGACGACGTTCAAGCGCTGGGCGGTCCGTGGAACGGAACCGACTTACACGCCGCCGACGCGACAGCCTTGTGGGTCGTCGGCGCAATTAAGCGCTTGTTCCAAGACGTCGTCGTTCCAAACGGATTAATCGATTCTTCCGAGCCGGGATTCGGGCGCGTCCTTGACGCCAACAGCCTGAAATATGATGATTTTGCGCCAATTACGTTGAGTTACGTCAAGTAAATTATTTTTAAAAATAATTTGCTGAAATTGCCTGTTCCGCTTGATTCTCGTCAATTTTTCGGTTAGAATCCGTGAACGGGTCGCGACAAAACGCTCGTTTTTGCCGAGACTGTGCGTTTAGAAATATACAATATACCAGACGTATTGAACGCGCTAGTAAGCGCCAGTAAGAACGCCGCGCCGTTCAAGCGTTTTCCTGTCCCTGTGTTTGAAAGGAATTCCCTATGCCTCCAGTATTTTTAGGGGTGATTTTTCACTGGCTCGGCGGTCTTGCCTCCGGGTCCTTCTATGTTCCGTACAAAGCCGTCCGAAAATGGGCGTGGGAAGTCTATTGGCTTGCCGGCGGTTTCTTCTCTTGGATTATTGTTCCGTGGGTCATGGCGAGTATCCTCACCAAAGGCCTTATCCCTTCGATTAGCGAAGCGTTCGCGACGAATCCGACGGCGATGGGTTACGCCTACCTCTTTGGGTGCCTTTGGGGTATCGGCGGGTTGACCTTCGGGCTGACGATGCGCTATCTTGGCATGAGTCTCGGTATGGCGGTCGCGCTCGGCCTCTGCACCGTTATCGGAACGGTTATGGAGGACGTCTATAAGGGCAACTTCATTAATAATATTATCGACCAGCCCCCTTATGCTGTCATCATACTTGGTCTTGGCGTCTGCTTGCTCGGGGTTGTCCTTGCCGGCGTCGCGGGCATGTCCAAAGAACGCGAAATGCCCGACGAAGTCAAAAAGGAAACGATCAAGGAATTCAACTTTACCAAAGGCGTCGTCGTTGCGACGATTTCCGGCGTTTTCAGCGCGTGCATGGCGTTCGGTCTCTCTGCCGCCCAGCCGCTCGCAGATATTTCCGCAGCTAACGGAACCGGAAGCCTCTGGGTCGGCCTTCCGAAGCTCTGCATCGTCCTTCTCGGCGGATTCACCACCAACTTCATTTGGTGCTCCTACCTGCTCTGGAAGAACAAGACGGCTTATCAATTCACCAATAAAGAAGTCGTCGATCCGGACGTCCCCGCCGTCGACGGCAAGCCCGTCAAGGTAAAGGTCAATATGGCGTGGAACTATTTCTTCTCCGCGCTCGCCGGCACGACGTGGTACTTCCAATTCTTCTTCTACACCATGGGCGAAACCCGCATGGGCGAGTACCAATTCTCCAGCTGGACGCTCCATATGGCCTCGATTATTATCTTCAGCTCCTGCTGGGGGCTCGCATTGGGCGAATGGCGCGGCACGAGCAAATTCACCAAGTTCATCCTTGGCGTCGCGATCTTCACGTTGCTCTACTCGACGATCGTCGTCGGTTACGGCAACTTGATGGATCAACGAACAGCAGCCGCTGCAGAACCTGCCGCCGCTGTCGTCGTTGAAGGCGAAACGACCGCCGACGCCGACGCCGCGGCAGAGGGAGCCGAACAAGCGCCGCCTGCCGCAGACGCGCCCGCCGCGGAAGGAGCGGAACAAGAGCAGCCCGCCGCAGCGCCGGCCGCCGAAGCGCCCGCAGACTCCGCCTTTGTCGCGCCTGGCTGCGCATACGTCTGCGCGTAAGTTAGCGCCAGCGGCGTTTGCGGAAAGCGCCAAGCTTTTCGACTAACAGAATGCGCGCCTTCCATTCGACGGCGCGCATTCTTTGTTGCGTTGTGATTTTGAAATCGGAATATCCGGAAAGAACAACGCATGATTCCAGCTGCGTCATGAGTTCCACAAATATACTTCACAATGCCAGTACGTTATCCTTTTCAAACGTTTGAAAATTTAATGTCATCATCGACATGACGTCGTTCTTATAGTCGGTTTCAAGCTTTGCCAAACAATCGTCGATTGCGATCTTGAAC
>JAQVHZ010000110.1 GCA_028695965.1 Thermoguttaceae bacterium
TAAACCGGTTGTACTGGGGGCTTGTTCAGCAAAAATCTCACTGATTCGTTAATGTTTACGTTTTTTCTTCAAAAAATTCCTCCCGAAAATCGAAGGGGGAGCAGAATGGGGTTTTTAGAACCTCCCTATAAGCTGTTTATGCAAAAAAAATGGAAAATCTTGCCTTTTTGGCAGGTTTTTTTCGTACTTTGTTGCAATTTCAAGTTGAATCGTATATACTGGAGGAAATCTGTTTTTTGATTTCTGCTTACAGCGGAGATCGACGTTTCTTCGACGCGTTGTACGGCGTTGAGGAAGCGGATTACCCCCACCGCGCAAAGGCGCTTTCCTTTGCGCTCAATTAAGGATGATAATAATGCGAAAGACGATCTGCGCAGTCGCGATATTGCTTGCGACGTTCGGTTGTTTCTCGGTTGCGACCACTTACGCCGCCGACGCCGAAGAAGGTTTCGTTTCTCTTTTCGACGGCAAGACTCTCAACGGCTGGACCAAGCACGGCGGTTCCGCGAAGTATAAGGTCGAAGATGGAGCTATTGTTGGCAAATGCGTTCCGAACACCCCGCACAATACGTTCCTCGTTTATGAAAAACCGTTCGGCAACTTCATTTTGAAGCTCGACTTCAAAGTCGACGTTCCCGGCAACTCCGGCGTTCAATTCCGCAGCGCCATTCGTGAAGAGGGCGACCGCGTCTTCGGATACCAATGCGAAATCGCGCCCGGCGATCAAGTTACCTGCCGAATCTACGACGAAGGCCGCCGCGGACACCAAAAGGGCCGCATCTGGCTCGACAACACCGCCGACGACGTCTTGAAGGCGTCGATCGCGACCTACAAAGCCGACGACTGGAACTCGATCGAGATCCAAGCTATCGGCCCGTCGATTCGCACGTGGCTGAACGGTCAACCTGTTGCGAACTTCTTCGATTACAAAGATTTCTCCGGTATTATCGGCCTGCAGATCCACTCTGGCGGTCAAGGCACGATCCGCTGGAAGAACATCCGCATCAAGGACCTTGGCGTCTCCGAATGGCATAGCTTCTTTGTCAAAGGCGACGACGGCTGGGATCTTGACGGCGCGTATAAATTCGTTCCCGAATGCTGGTCCTTCACCGAAGACGGCGTCTTGATCGGTCAACACGACGATACTGAGCCGCGCGACGGCCTCATCGTCTCCAACGATTCTTACGACGACTTCGCCGCGAAAGTCGACTACGTCTTCAAGGGCGGCGTCAACTCGGCGCTCTATTTCCGCGCTCATGAAGTCGACACTCCGTGGCTCCTCCGCGGATGCCAAAACGAAATCGCCGGCAACGGTAAAGAAGCTGCGATTTGGCACACCGCCGGTAAGAACGAGCCGGGCCGCGGCTGGCTCGGCTCCGACGACGAGTTCGTCGAAACGATCCGCAACAAGGGCGAAAACGATTGGAACGAAATCGCCGTCGTCGCTTGCGGCGACCACGTTACCACCTTCCTGAACGGCTTCCGCGTCGTCGATCTCGTCGACCCGAAGATTGAAAAAGAAGGCAAGGTCGGTCTCCAACTCCACGGCGGTTCCAACGGCTCCATGTGGTTCAAGAACTTCCAAGTCATGCCGATCACGAAAGAACAACGCGCTCTTATCGAACGCTAAGTCCGTCATTCTCGGCAGTCAGCATAGGCGTTGACGCGCGTTTCTTGCGCGTCGGCGCTTTTGCCGTCTCTCTTCTGATTTACATAACCTATACCCTTTAAGGATTATACTATGAGAAAACTTATTGGACTTCTCGCAGTTTTAGCGGTCGCTTTCTGCGCCTGCTCTTCCGCGCAAGAATTCACCTCCGTCGCCGCTATTGAAAAAGACGGAACTTACCTCAACGCGTTCAATATTCAAGGCGAATACCTCTGGCCGGAGAAGAACTTCGGGTTCCAGGTCGTTGCTCGCGGCGCCGATAAATTCGACGTTGTCGGCTATCAAGACGGTCTGCCGGGCAACGGCTGGACCCGCGACAAGGCCCGCTTCTTTGCGTCCGCTGAAATTAAGGGCGACAAACTCGTCCTCGCGCCGCAAAAGATGGATATTCCGCGTTATGGCGAAGACCGCGACGTCGTCTTCAACGACGAACAAAAAGCGGTTCCGATGACCGCTTATGTCAAAGACGGCAAGTACTTCTTGAACTACAAAGGCGAACATGAAATTCAAAAGGTCGACCGCGAAAGCGAAACGCTCGGCATGAAAGCCCCTGAAGGCGCGATCGTTCTCTTCGACGGGCAAGACCGCGGCTGGTTCGCCGGCGATTTCAAGTTGAGCGACGAACAAGAAGACGCGTTTTGGGCGGAAGCGCGCTTCAAGCCTTTTGAAAGAGGTCGTTCCTACACGCTCCACCTCGAATTCCTCCTCTCGTTCATGCCGAACGCGTCCGGGCAAGGCCGCTCGAACTCCGGCGTCTACCTTCAAGAACAATACGAATGCCAAGTTCTCGACTCGTTCGGTCTGAACGGCGAAAACAACGAATGCGGCGGTTTCTATCAACAGCTCGTTCCGGAAGTCAATATGTGCTTCCCGCCGTTGACCTGGCAAACCTACGATTTCGACGTTACCCCCGCGCAATATGAAAACGGCAAAAAAGTCGCCAACGCGAAGATCGTCGTCAAGCACAACGGCGTTCAAATTCACGACGCCGAACTTGCCAATGAAACCCCGGGCGGAAAGAACGAAAACGACGAAGCGACCGAAACGACCGGACGCGGAATCTATCTGCAAGGGCACGGCAACAAGGTCCAGTACCGCAATATCTGGATCAAGTACAACGACTGAGCGCGCAACTAGGCGCGAATATGCGTTTTAACGCGCGTAGGAGCGCCGCAAAGAATTCCCCGAAATGTTGCTGAGACCTTTTGGGGAATTATTTTTATATACCATACGAAAACGGCAAGAAATATGCGCATAGTTGGAATCGGCGTCGACGCAGCGGAGATTGAGCGCGTCATGAAGGTGTACGAACGTCATCCGAAAGCTTTTCTGGATCGCGTCTACACAGAGCGCGAACAGGAATATTGCCTGTCGCGTAAACGCAGTATGGGCGAATCTTTAGCGGCGCGTTGGGCGGCTAAAGAAGCGGCCTTCAAAGCGTTGGGCACGGGCTGGGTTTCGGGCGTCGCGTGGACCGACGTCGAGGTCGTCAACTTGCCGAGCGGCGCGCCGGTCTTGCTCTTTTCAGGAGGCGCGAAAGAGGTCGCCGACAAATTAGGCGTCGTCGACGCCAAAATCTCAATCACGCATTGTAAAACGTTAGCGATCGCGTATGTTACGCTAAGCGCAAACGACTGAGGAAACGCGACAGATTCAAAGGGACCGCTCAATGACTCGCGGAATCCGCGTTGGCGCCCAGACCGCTGGCTGCATAATGCAAACTGTAAATTACTGTCATTAACAAAAGGAGAAACAGCAATGCTGAGAAAATACCTAAGCGTTTTTGCCGCGTTGGCCATCATGGCGACGCTTTGCATCACGGGCCAAGCGCAAGAGATCAATTCTCCAGTCGGCGCGAAACACGTTATCTGGATCGGCTCCGACGGCTTCGGCGCGCATTACGTCAATTGGGACGAACTCCCGAACCTGAAGAGGATGAAGGAAAACGGCGCGTGGACGCTCCATATGCGCAGCGTCTTGCCCTCGTCGTCGGCGATCAACTGGGAAACGCAACTCGTCGGCGCGCCGTCCGAATCTCACGGCTACCGCGCGTGGGGAAGTAAAGAGCCGGATCTCCCGCCAATCTTCATCGGCGAAAACGGCCGCTTCCCGGACGTCTTCTATGTGATTAAACAAGCGATTCCAGACGCGAAGACCTCCTGCGTCTATTCGTGGGACGGAATCGGCTACCTCTACGACAAAGCGGCGGTCGATACCGACAAGTTCGTCCAAGGCGATCCCGCCGTCTACGAAGAAGGCAAAGCGTTCATTGCCGACAAGCCGACCTTCTCGTTCGTCTATTTCAGCGAACCGGACGGCGTAGGTCACGGCGTTGGCTGGGGAACGCCCGAATATCAAAAGATGCTCCAAACGATCGACGACTACGTCGGCAAGCTGCTCGCCGATATTGAAGCCGCAGGCATTGCGGACGACACGGTCGTTATCTTCACGTCCGACCACGGCGGGACCGAGAAAGGGCATGGCGATCTGCTCATGGAACATATGGAAGTCCCGTTTGTCGTTTATGGCAAAGGCGTTAAGGCAGGCGAAATCACCGACGTCGTCGTTCATTACGACGTCGCCGCGACGATCGCATGGATCCTTGGCGTCGACCTGCCTCAAGCGTGGCGCGGTCTGCCGGTCAAATCTGCGTTTGGCATGTAATCGATCAATGATCAACGCGCGTAAGGTTTTGACGCCATAGGCTTCGGGATCTTTCAAAAATAATTTGACTTTTGGCGCCGTCTCTTTTATATTTAAACCAACGCTTCTACCAGGAGGCGTTGGTTTTTTGATTGTGAGCAAGGAGACGAAAAATGCCCAAGAACTTATTCGACTTAACGGGGCGCAAGGCTTTGGTAACCGGCGCAAGCGGGGGTATTGGCAAAGGTTACGCCCATGCGCTGGCGTCAGCGGGCGCCGACGTCGCAATTTTATGCCGCAATGCGGACGCGGGCGCGAAAGTCGCCGCGGAACTTACAGAAACGTTTGGCGTCGACTCGTTCTTTCAGGCGTGCGACGTCTCGCAGGAATCGAGCGTCGACGAGGCGATCGCGGCGGTCGTCGAGCGGTTCGGCCGACTCGACATTGGCGTGAACAACGCGGGGATCGGTATCCTTGGCGGGGACGCCGATTATTCGCTCGACGACTGGAACAAGGTCATTGGCGTCAATTTGACGGGCATGTGGCTGTGCGCTCGCGCCGAAGGACGCGTCTTTATCAAGCAGGGGACGGGCGGCAAGATCGTCAACACCGCGTCAATGTCCGCGCGAATCAGCAACTGCAACGTCGCGTATAACGCCAGTAAAGCGGCGGTTGTCCAAATGACGAAGATGCTCGCCGCCGAATGGGGCGCGTACAATATCAACGTCAATTCGATCAGTCCGAGCTACTTGCTCTCGCCGATGCACGCGTCTACGCCCCTCGAAATTCGACAGAAGATTAGAGAACTGACGCCGCTGGGGCACGTTCAGCGCCCGGAAGACCTGTACGGCCCAATTATCTTCTTGGCGTCCGACGCCTCGAATTACGTTACCGGACACGATTTGCTCGTCGACGGCGGTCACACGCTGAACGTTTGGATGGCGCCGCTGCAGCGAGCCGTTCCGCCGCGCGTCTCGCCCGCCGAAGAATCGGCGCAGCTGAAAAAAGACCTTGCAATGCTCGGCGTGTCTTGCGACGACGACGGAATCAACGTCGACCTGCACCCTGAGATTGCGGACTCCTATCGCGCCATGTTAGACTCCTGATAAGCGCTTCACGGCGTTTTAGAATTGTCCTTTTGACCGACTCGGAACTTGTAGAGCAAGGATTACATAATGAGCAAAAAAATCCTGTCCTTCGACCTTGGCACAGGCGGCAACAAAGCGACCCTTTTCGACGTCGACGGGACGTGCATAGCGTCTGCGTTTGTCGAATACGAGACGTCCTTTCCGAGCGTCGGATGGTACGAACAGAAGCCCGAGGACTGGCGTCGTGCGGTGATCGAAAGCGCGCGCAAGCTGATTGCGGAATCGGGCGTCGACGTGAAGGAGATCGCGGCGCTGGCGCTCTCGGGCCATAGTCTCGGCTGCGTTCCGCTCGACGCAAGGGGCGCGCTGCTTCGCGAACAGACGCCGATTTGGTCCGACGTCCGCGCGACCGAGGAAGCGGACGAATTCTTTAAGAGAATCGACCCGACCGAGTGGTACCTCAAGACCGGCGGCGGATTTTCTGCGGAGCATTATACTGCGTTTAAGATTATGTGGTATCGCAACCATGAGCCGGAGATGTTCGCGCAAGCTAAAAAGTTTGTCGGGACCAAGGATTATATCAACTACTATTTGACCGGCAGGATCGTAACCGACCCCGGCTACGCGTCCGGATGCGGCGTGTGGAATCTGCCCGGCTGGGATTACGAGCCGGAATTTCTTGACGGCGCGGGGCTCGACCGAGCGCTTTTCCCCGACGTCGTCCCGTCGACCGAGCCGATTGGGACGCTGACGGCTCAAGCGTCGGAGGATATGGGCTTGAGCCCCGAAACGCTCGTGATTTGCGGAAGCGTCGACAACTCGTGCATGGCGCTTGGCGCGGGCGCGTTCAAACGCGGGCGGTCCTACGCGTCGATGGGCTCCTCCACGTGGATCGCCGTCTCCGACGACCGGCTGGAGCTTGACCCCGCGACGAAACCGTACGTCTTTGCGCACTGCGTGCCCGGTTTCTACGCTGTCGCGCTTGCGCTCTATTCGTCCGGCACGACCTTCCGGTGGGTCAAAGACACGATGTGTTCCGACCTGATCAGACGCTCCGAGGAAGAAGACCGCAACGTCTATGAACTAGCGATCGAAGAAGCCGCGACGTCCCCGCCCGGCGCTAACGGGCTTATGATGAATCCGTCCCTTGCCGGCGGCGCTTCGCAAGACGGGACCCCGAAATTGCGAGGCGCGTTTCTCGGGCTCGATTTGGCGCACACGCGCGCCGATGTGCTCCGCGCAACCCTTGAAGGCGTCGCGCTCGGACTGCGCAACGTCCGCGAATGTCTCTTCGCGAAGGGCGGCTCCAGCGACTCGATGACGGTCGTCGGCGGGGGCGCGATCAGCCCGATTTGGCGTCAGATTTATGCGGACGTGATGAGAACGAAGATTGTCAAGACGAACGTCGGGCAAAATGCGGCCGCATTAGGCGCCGCCGCGCTTGCCGCCGTTGGCGCTGGGCTATGGCCGTCCTTTGAAAAGGTCGACGAGCTTGTCCAACAGGGAGAAAGCGCCGTTCCTAATCCGGACCTTGCGGAGCTGTACGACCAGAAATATGCGGACTATCTCTTTGCGCGGGAACTGCTTGCGAGATACGCCGAACGCTGACGAACGCGCTGGTCCTATAAGCAAACGTCAACGAATTTAGAGTTTCTTAGAAAAATTTAGAGAAAATCAAAATATAAACCTAATATGTCCAACGAATTAACATTTGACCTGCCGGGCCTGCTCGACGTGAGCGCGGTCCAAATGACTTCCGCCAAAGACGACGTCGCTTTTGTGGCGTCGTTGGCCGCTAAGTTCAACTGCAAAGCGGCGTTCGCGCTTTCCGGATTCCTTCCGTTCCTCAAAGAGGAGCGAGATCGCCTCGGCGCCGCCTTCCTCATCGGGGGCGTCGTCGGTTATCCTAGCGGTCAGACGTCGACGCGGATGAAATGCGCGGAAGCGAAGATTCTTGTAGACTTCGGCGTCGACGAGACCGACATGGTCCTGAACGTCGGATACTTGCTTTCCGGTATGTGTCAAGAGGCGCTCGACGATATCAAAGCGGTCAAGCAGACCGTTGGCGACACGCCGCTGAAAGTCATTATCGAAGCGCCCGTCTTGGAGCCGGACGACGTGAAACGCGCGGCGGAACTCGTCGTGCAAGGAGGCGCGCAATGGGTCAAGACCGGAACCGGCTGGACAAAGAACGGAACGACGCTCGACCATCTGCGCCTGATCCGCGAAGCGGTCGGCTATGATATCGGCTTGAAGGTAGCCGGCGGAGTCGGGGACCTGGCGACGATTCGCAAGATGCTCGAATATAAAGTCGGACGCTTCGGAATCGGCCGCAAAGCGCGCGCGATCCTCGAAGAGTACGAAGCCCTGCGCGGCGAGTGAGTTGGATTTGCCGAAGTCCAATAAGGTATCCTTCCTAGAAAGAATTGAACGGCGACTTCATAGACTCTAAAGCTTTACTGTTGCCGACAAGAGGCTCTAACTAGATGGGATTGCAATTAAGAGTAATAAGGAACGAGAATAGGAGCGACTGCACAATACTTAAGAGATAAGAAGCTTTTGTCAAATTTTTCGTCTGTGGAAACCATTTTGGACATTTAATTGGAGACTCAGCCGCGTTAACTTTTGGAGAATCTGCCACAATGCCTCCTTGGAGATTGGCTCCTCCGCTTTCTCCGCTTCGATGAAATTTTCCAACGAGCTCTTGCGCGTTCTGGGAAATTTCTTGATCGACAGGCACGCCCGCTTTTTCTCCCTTACAACTATCAACAAGCGCGTTCCAGCGACGCGTAACAAAGAAGGCGTATCCAGCAACGGCAAAATAGACAGGAAAAACTATTGTTTTATACAGTTCTTCAACTACGGCGCTTTCCGGATTGCTGGATTCGTAAGGACCTAGCGTATAGTAAGAAATAACGGCTCCAACAACGGCAGCAGTAGTAGGCGCAGTAAGCAGGGTTAACAAAGACGTAACAATAAAAGGCGTTTTCAGGATTTCACACAGGGCGACAAGCGTTATTAAGCTTAGACCAACAATCAGACAACAGTTCCAAAAGGCGACCTGATCTTGGAGCGCTGAGGATTGGTAAACGTGAAAAAGCGACAGAAAATTGAACATAGTGCGAACCTTATTGATAAAGAAATAATTGATGTTGTTTTACTTCTTCTTCTTCTTCTTCTTATCGTTTCCGTCCTCTTTAACCCTGTCTTTCCAATAATCTCGAAAGAGTAGAGATAAACGACAACCACAATAATGAAAAACGAGGCTCAAGCCTGGCTTTTTCGAGACCAACGCAAGAGTACTTGCGATAATCAAGGCTAAAATTGTCACAATGAACAAGACTTGACCTTAGCCGACAAGTTTAAGCTCTGCCTTCTGGTATTAATTGCCATATTGATTCTGTTGTTTTTGTTTTTCAGATTCCTTATTTCAGTGCGGAAGCGCTTTGAGTTCCAATTCGTGACGGTTCCCCTTCTGCCTTTGTTAAAGTACGCTCTGCGGCTCCTTGCAATAAAATGTTGCGCCTTACAGACTCTGAAGCGACAGACAACGGACCCAAAAATGCGCTAAGGTGAATACTTTCCCTATGTTCCCCCAGACTTCGGACATTATAACTTTATTGCACGCCGTCGACCCCGGGAGAAAAGAGGTTTCTTTACTGGCTGAAATATCGGTCAACTGGTCATGGTTGTTGTTTTTGGACACCGTGAACTTCTACGTTTTGCATTGCGTTCCAAAGGTCGTTTCCGACAGCTCGCCAATCGCCGGCGAGCTTAGCGCCGTCTTGCTGAAAACCGTCAGACGTTTGCACTTCGTCGCCGCCTTCACTGGCGGGCAGATCAAAAATCGTCGAAGGCTCGCGGCAGTAACGCATTGCCATTCCGCCAGCCCGCATCGCTCTTGATGCAGCGCGAAACGACAATAATCGCCTTACATCCATTTTAGACCCTCTCTATCGATCGAAAAAGCTTCTGAGACCGTCTTGCACAGAGTCTCGGTCATTGGGCTCAACTGAATCCTTTTAGCGCCGACTCTGAGGCAACTTCCGTTATCTCGGCGCGCAAATGTCGCTTCCACGTGTCTCGTACATTATGCTCTTTGGAGAATATTGCGTCAAGAAGCCCCTCAAAAACTTCGTTTTCTTCATCATGTTGTTCATTCCTCTCCTAATGTTCGACCGTCGAAGCGAAAAGGAACGGCTGGTTATGCATATTTTTGTGTCGTATGGGATGGAAGGCTGGGTTCATTTTTCGTTCGTACCCCATATGCCCAGGCGGCGACGGAATATCTGCCCTGCCAGAGCTATTACCGCTGTCGGATGGTTAAGGCGAAAAGGCGAACATTGTAAGGAACGGACAAGCGGGCGGCGCATACAGCGACGGCGCGTTCTGCTTGAACGGTTTATTTTTCAAGCAGATTTCAGCGCCGCTCGATATTGGCCGTGCAAAAGAGCTTTGACTCAGCACGACAGTAGGCGAGGAGTTTTCAGCGTTTTAAGCTTTACGAGACCGATTCTCAAAAAATGAGAAATTTATGTTGATTCTCGCTCCTTTTTGCATACTATAGTGTTAGGAGAAGAAAATATCATGACCTATTTGTTATTAATCGTATTTTGGCTTATTGTCGCATTTGGGTTTTTTATCCCATTTTGGAAGTACACTTGTCTATGTTTTTCGCCCGACGACTTTGCTAGGATTGATCTGTACCTTACCTACAGCGACGAGGAGTTAAAAAAGGTTTCGTTTTATGATC
>JAQVHZ010000111.1 GCA_028695965.1 Thermoguttaceae bacterium
CAAGACCGCAATCGACGATTGTTTGGCAAAGCTTGAAACCGACTATAAGAACGACGTCATGTCGATGATGACATTAAATTTTCAAACGTTTGAAAAGGATAACGTACTGGCATTGTGAAGTATATTTCTTTGTTTCTTTTCAAAAGGAGACGATATTGTTATCATGCTTGCAATAGTCTATTTAGCTTTTTTAGTGTGCGCGCTCCTTCCTCTCGTTGGTTTATTTGCGGTAAACGATTATCGCAAAGCTATTTCTTCCCCGCAGGCAGTCGTTAGTTTTGGACAAAAAATCTTTTATGGGATACTAGCGTTAAACGCGCCTTGTCTTTTTGCAATCTTTATTGCAATCTTTATCCCGTACTCATGGCAGGTATCGATCCCGGCATGGGGCATTTTTCATGTCTTTCTTGTCGACAACGTTCTTTGTTTAATCGTCTTGTTGATTTTACTAATAAAAACTCGATCAAAATTTTTTGGTTATGGACTTGCAACCTCCGTCGTTCTAGCAGCTTCTTCGGCTGCTCTTGTTTATATGGTGGATACTTGGTATTAAGGATTGGTAATATTTAGATATTTCTAACCGACAGCTGAACGTATACAGAGACGCGGAAGCGTCGGCGTCTCTTTTGGTGAAAAGAATTGCGTTTCGTCGTCGGCACAGCGTCTGCGACAACGATGAGGCTCGTTTTCTCAGAGTCGGCGCGACGACGGCAAGTTTTAAAGGAGCGCTGCGATAACGCTGCAGGGCGTCGAAAAAAGCGCCAAATTTCCAAAAGAACGTGAAGAAACTTGAATCTCGCGCGGCGGTTCCCTATAATATCCAGTAGGATAAGCGACGCCGCGTCGCAACATTCTTGCGGAGGAGATGCAAATGAAATCACGTTGGTTAACTTTCATATCGTTTTGCGCGCTGATATGCGCGGCGCCGTTTACTTATGGCGCGGACCCCGTCGAAATCGCCTCGAAGCTGTACCGCGGCGGGGGCGGTTCGTGGACGCGCGTCGTCCCGCTTGTCGTCGAGAATACGACAGACGCCGATTACGCCGAACAGATTATCTCGATTCCCATCTCGACCGAGCCGGGCGCGCTTCCCTTTATCTCCGAACGCGCCGAATCGATTCGCGTTACGGACGCCGAAGGCGTCGAATATATTTTCAACGTCGTTCGAAAAGACGGAACTTTTATCGACAAAGGAGTTATCGACGAGCCGTGCCTCTTGACGATTCCTGCGACGGTCCCCGCTAATGCGAAGGGAACTTACTACGTTTTTGCCGGAAACGACAAAGCGTATCCGAATCCGGACCGCCTCAACGCCTTCCGTAAAAAGGCGACAAATCTCGACTTCGAAGACGGCTCCGGCTCCGTTCCCGCTGGTTGGACGTTCGACTTTTCGGGCAACAACGGAGCGCTCGAGTGGACGACCGAATCCCCCGGCGCCGGGAAGAAATGCGTCCGATGCGACGTCCCGTCAGACGCCAAGCCGAGCTGGATCGCAGCAAGACAATTGAACGTCGCGATCGAGCCGGGCGCAAAGTACCGCTTTGGAGCGAAGGTCCGCGGTCAAGGCGTTACGGGGCAAGTCGGCTGGTACCTGCACTTCGGCGACGCGGCGACGGAAATGCTTTCGTCGCCGATGCTCTATGTCAATAAAGAGGGCGATTTCGACTGGACGACCCTTTCAGGCGAATATGCCGCGCCGGAAAAGGCGGATCGACTCTCGTTCGGAACGGTCCTCTACGGAACGGGGACCGCGTGGTACGATTCCGTCGTCCTGCAAAAAATCGACGCGGACGGGAATTTCGTCGACGCGGCGACCTTTACGGCGTCGAGCGGAGTTTCCGTCGGCGCCGAGCAAGCGCTTCCGGTCCGTCCGAGCGTCTATCCGAGCCCGTCGGGCCCAGTCGCCAAATTTGAGCCGGAAAAGCTTGACCTTCAGAAAAACGCGCGTTATGCGACGATCAAAATCGACGCGGGCCCCGCCGAAGACGAGCGGCTCGTCCGGCTCGATCTCTTTTCGTTTGAACGGCGTTGGAACCGGTCCTTTACAACCGACGACTTCGATATAATCGGGCTCGACGGCAAACGCGTCTCCGCGCAGTTCTACGACGGTGCGGCGTTCTTTACTGTCAGGCTCGTTCCCAACGCGAGCAATTTCTTAGTCTTAGTTGAAAAGACCGACCCCGTTCATAAGGCGGACGCGGCGCAAAGAGAAAAAGTTCTCGCAAATCAAGCGTTCCCCGGCGTCCTGATCGAACAGCCGGACGTCGACAATGTTGTCGGCGTCCCCGCAGAAGCCGACGCGAGTTCGCTCGAACTCCCGTCGTTCCTTGCCGAACGCAATATTCTTACCGACGGCGATTTCGAAAATATCGACCCGGAGACCTTTAAACCGCTGATCCCCAACCCCGATGATCGCGCTTGGACGTACGACGATCCCAACGAAACAGGCGTCCGCTATTCGATCGTCGATTCCGGCGTCGACGCGCTCGGCAAAAAAACCCTGCGCGTCGAAGTTGGCGACGAAGCGTCCTTGCGCTGGCGAGGGTGGCGCCGACGCGTCAAGGTCGAGCCGAATCAGACCTACGTCGTCGGTTACGCAATTAAGGCAAACTCGCAGTCCGGGTCGTACGATTTGCATATGCATTGGCGCGCGGAGGACGGCTCGCTCACGTCCGGAGGTTTTGCCGCTCTCGGCAAGGGCGTCGGCGGCGACGCCGACTGGGCGCTCAAGACCGGCTCGATCCGCGCGGGGTCGGACGCCGAGCTACTCGAGCTGCACCTGACGAGCCAAGCGCGCGGAACGGCCGAATACGACTCCGTTTTCGTCGCGCCGGTCGATTTTGCCGAACCGGTCGACTTCTACGGGGGCAAGCGCGGCGCGTTCCAAGTCCCCGCGGTCGCCAAAGTCTTTTCGGACACGACCTTCGCGGCGTCCGAACCGACCGTAACCGCAAAGAACCCCGCCGTATGCGCGCTCGCGCTCGACGAAGAGGAAACGCTCCAATTGGCGTTTCGAGTCGGCAGAGACGCGACGTGGCGTCTCGACGGGCCCGCTCCGACGCTGCGCGGCTCCACAGAAACGCAGCTGGACCCGCCGGAACTCTTCGCCGTCGGCAATGTGCTCGTCGACTATCCGACAAGCTACTATCAGGAAAGAACGCCGAAAACCACGCGCAAATTCCCAACTGCGGCGCCATCCTGCGACGGATGGGTCGGCTATTGGCCCGACCCGTTGATCCCAATTGAGACGGGCGCGGGCGCGTCCGCGCTCGACCCGGCTGGCGCGGAACTCTGGAACGACTCGCAGCGGCTTGCGTACAACGGCGCCAACGGGCTCCTTGACATGAAAAAGGACGAGACGCGCGCCGTATGGCTGAGATTCAAGACGACTGCGGACACGAAGCCCGGCGTCTACGACGGCAAGCTCGTCGTCGTCGACCAGAAGGGCGGCGGTAAAAAATTCGAGCTCTATTATACGGTCGAGGTGTTAAATTTCATCGCGCCGCAGACGAAAATCGCCGCAATTTACGACGCGCGCATCTACCAAGATTATTTCGGGGAGGGCTCGCGCACGGAAAAATTGCGCAAGGTCGCCGAACATCTCTTGAACCGAAAATTGTCGCCCGATATGCCCGTTGCGTCCCCGGCCTTCACTTACGACAAAGAGACGGGCGAATTTTCCGCCGATTGGACCGACTACGACGCCCAAACGTCCCGATTCTTCGAGCTCGGCGGCAAAGCGGCGTATTTCCCGCGCGATTTCTACTTGTTCGGCTGGGGCAATCCTCCGAAATTGATCGAAGGAGAGGCTCCCTACGAAGGAGAATATCCCTACGAAGGCGCCGACCGCGCGCAGCTGCGCCCGGAATATAAGAAAGTCTACCAAGCGAAGCTCAAGTTGTTCTGGGATTACCTGAAAGAAAAGGGCTGGGCGGATAAGTTCGTCCTCTATATTTCCGACGAACCGTTCTACTCGAAACCGGAAATTATCGCTCAGATGAAAGCGCTCTGCGATATGATCCACGAAGTCGACCCCGAGATTCCAATCTACTCGAGCGTTTGGGTCTTCGTGCCGGAATGGCTCGGCTATATCGACGTCTGGGGCGTCGGTCATTACGGGGGCGTCGGCGAAGAAGCGCTTCAAACGATCCGCGACGCCGGAAGCCGAATTTGGTGGACGACCGACGGACAGATGTGCCTCGACACGCCCTTGTGCGCCGTCGAGCGGCTCCTGCCCTACACGTGCGTGAAACACGGCTCCGAACTCTATGAGTTCTGGGGCGCGAGCTGGTACACCTGCGATCCGTTCGAATCGGCGTCGCACCTCTATATTCCGCAGTCGGATCAGCCGGGCGTCCACTATTACGTCCGCTATCCGAACGGGGACGGCTATATCGTCTATCCGGGCGATCTTGTCGGCAGACCGGGCGAAATTCTCGACTCGATTCGCTCGGAACAGGCGCGCGAAGGGATTGAAGACGCCGGCTGGCTTGTCGGGCTCCAGAACGCGATCGCCGAAAAGACCGCGGAAGGGTCCCAAGAGCGCGCCGAAGCGCAGGCGATTCTCGACCGAGCGCTCGACTACCTGCCCCTCCAATGCGGAAGCGGAAGGTATTCGAGCCGCTATATTTCCGATCCGGAAGAGTTTGAGCAAATCAGGCTCGACGTCGGAAAAGCGCTCGAAAAACTTACGAACAACGCGCAATAACTAGGCCGAAAGAGTTCTCGGCGAACTCGAAGCCCTTCATCGACACGCCGACGTTCAAGATTTTTGGACGCCGGCGTTTTTGCTTGAGCAAATTCTTAGAATCGCCGCTCGAGCCTCAACGCCGTAAGCGCTTACTGCGCAAAGGCTTTTAACGCGCCTGTCAAGCGCCGTTCCACGGTCGCGTTCTTTTCTGTGATTTCGTGGAGAAAATCTTTGCTTTTTTTAATAAAGTCCTTACCAAGTCGCCCTAGTTTATCTTGACAAAACCTAAACCTCCGGTAACATTAAATCGATATAACTTTATCGATAAGGCGAGCGGTTTACCCTTTCGCCTTAAAAACGTGGAGTTATCGAAAACGAGCCACGCTTGGTATTCAGATAACGCAGGAGAACAAATGCGCGTGCCTATCGCGTTTTTTGTCGTCAATCATTGGACGTAAGGCAAGCCGTTCGCCGCTGTCGCGTTTCGAGCGCTCTGCCGCAGAGTATTTCAATACGAGACCATGATCAACTTTCTTTGTTCGTCAATCGGTAAAAAACTGATAATGAGCCTGAGCGGCTTGTTCTTGCTGATTTTCCTTGCTCTGCACTTGGCGCTGAACTTTGCGGCGCTCTTCTCTCGCGAACTCTACGAAAGCGTTTGCGAGTTTATGGACACGAACCTGCTCGTACAGATCATGGTTCCTGTTCTTGCAGCCGGGTTCATCATTCACATCTTGTTCTCGATGTTCGTCGAGTTCAAGAACTGGACGGCTCGCCCTCGCGCGATCGCGTACCGCGTTCCCAATAAATCGAAAGCGCTCGGTTGGGAATCGAAGTATATGTTCGTGCTAGGCGTTATTATCGTCGGCTTTCTCGTCCTCCACCTTGTCAATTTCTGGGCTAAAATGCAGCTTCAACACTTCATTGGCGGCGAACCGGAAAATGCGTACGACCTTCTTATAGCGCTGTTCAAGAATCCTTACTACTGCGCCGCCTACATCGTTTGGTTTGCCGCGCTCTACTTTCACGTCTCGCACGGCTTCTGGAGCGCTTTCCAATCGATCGGGGTAAGCAACTCGAAGTGGCTTCCGCGCTTGCAGTTCCTTGCAAAGATTTACGCCGCCGTCATCTTCCTTGGCTTCTCCGCCGTTCCGCTCTGCGTACTGAGCGGCCTCTGCGGGTGAGGCGTCGCGTCTAGGCGCCTGTGTTGAATTCAAGAGCGAATCGAGCGTTGTCGCGACGTCTCGTTCACAATACAAACTAGCAAAAAGTATAGAGCCATGTCTGAAACAAAGTTGCAAGCTAAAATTCCGGAAGGGCCGCTGTCTGAAAAATGGACGCGCTACAAGTCGACCGTCAAAGTCGTCAGCCCAGCTAATAAACGCAAGTTGGATATCATCGTCGTCGGGACCGGTCTGGCTGGAGCCTCCGCCGCGGCCACGCTCGGCGAGCTCGGGTACAACGTCAAGGTGTTCTGTATCTCCGACAGCCCGCGACGCGCCCACTCTATCTCCGCGCAAGGCGGTATCAACGCCGCGAAAAACTATAGAAACGACAACGACTCCGTCTATCGTCTCTTCTACGACACGATCAAAGGCGGCGACTATCGCGCCCGCGAAGCGAACGTCTATCGTCTCACCGAAGTCAGCAATATGATCATCGACAAGTGCGTCGCGCAAGGCGTCCCCTTTGCGCGCGACTACGCCGGATGGCTCGACAACCGTTCCTTCGGCGGCGCCCAAGTCTCCCGTACGTTCTACGCTCGCGGTCAGACGGGCCAACAGCTCCTGCTCGGCGCCTACGCGTCCATGAACGCGCAAATCGCCGCCGGAACGGTCAAATCGTACAATCGCCGCGAAATGCTCGACGTCGTCCTCATCGACGGCAAAGCCAAGGGTATCATCGTCCGCAACCTCGAAACGGGCAAAATCGAACGCTACGGCGCGCACGCCGTCGTCATTGCGACCGGAGGTTATGGAAACGCGTACTTCCTCTCGACCAACGCGATGAACTGCAACGCGTCCGCCATTATCCAGTGCTACCGCAAAGGCGCGTGGTTCGCGAACCCCTGCTACGTCCAAATTCACCCGACCTGTATCCCGGTCCACGGCGAACAGCAGTCGAAGCTGACGCTCATGTCCGAGTCCCTTCGTAACGACGGACGCATTTGGGTTCCGAAAAAGCTCGAAGACGTCGAAAAGCTCCGCAAAAAGCAAATCAAAGCGTCGCAGATCCCGGAAGAAGACCGCGATTACTACCTCGAGCGCCGCTATCCCGCGTTCGGCAACTTGGTTCCTCGCGACGTCGCCTCGCGCGCGGCCAAAGAACGCTGCGACGCCGGGTTTGGCGTGAACGAAACGGGCTTGGCAGTCTACTTAGATTTTGCCGACGCCATCAAACGTCTTGGGATCGACGTCGTTCGCGAACGCTACGGCAACCTGTTCCAGATGTACGAAAAGATCGTCGACGTCAACCCCTACGAAGAACCGATGATGATCTTCCCCGCCATCCACTATACGATGGGCGGAACGTGGGTCGACTACGAGCTCCAGACGACGATCCCGGGTCTCTACGCGATCGGCGAGGCGAACTTCAGCGACCACGGCGGCAACCGGCTCGGCGCGTCCGCGCTCATGCAAGGTCTCGCGGACGGCTACTACGTCCTGCCGTACACCATCGGCGCGTACCTCTCGCATGAAATTCAAACGCCGAAGACCGACACGAATCACCCCGCCTTCCAAGAAGCGGAAGACGCCGTCAAGGACAATATCAAGAAGATTCTCGCTATCAAGGGCTCGCAGCCGGTCGACATACTGCACAAGAAGCTCTACCACATCTTGTGGGAATATGTCGGTATGGCGCGCAACGAAGAAGGGCTCAAGAAGGCGCTCGGGATGATTGAAGACCTCAAGAAGGAGTTCTGGTCCGACGTCCTCGTGCCCGGAACGAACGAAGAATTCAACCAAGAGCTCGAAAAAGCCCTCCGATTCGTCGACTACCTCGAAACTGCAAAACTGATGGCGCTCGACGCGCTGAACCGCAGGGAATCGTGCGGCGGACACTTCAGAGAAGAAAGTCAAACGCCGGAAGGCGAAACGCTCCGCGACGACGCAAACTTTATGTACGTCGCCGCATGGGAATATATGGGCGAAGACCAAGACCCCGTACTCCACAAAGAACCGTTGGTTTACGAAGAAGTCAAACTGGAAACGCGCAACTATAAAGACTGATCCCAGTCTGCGCGTTGTTTCGTGAACTTGGCAAATTAACGACTATCTCAAAATATAGATATTGCAAGAAAATGAAATTCACACTTAAAGTTTGGCGCCAAAAGAACGCTAAGGCGAAGGGTCGTTTCGAAACCTATAGAATCGACGGAATCTCTCCGGACACGTCGTTCCTCGAAATGCTCGATATCCTGAATAACAACCTCATCCGCGAAGGAAAAGAGCCGATCGCGTTCGACCACGACTGCCGCGAAGGTATCTGCGGCATTTGCTCGCTCTACATCAACGGTCGACCGCACGGTCCGGACGATGAAATCACCACCTGCCAGCTCCACTGCCGCAAGTTCAAAGACGGCGACGTCATCACGGTCGAGCCGTGGCGCTCGGCGGCGTTCCCCGTCGTCAAGGACCTTGTCGTCGACCGCAATGCGTTCGACAAAATCCTGCAGGCAGGAGGGTTCATCTCGACCACCGGTATCGCGCCGGACGCCAACTTGATCCAAATCCCCAAGGCCGACGCCGAAGAAGCGATGGACGCGTCCGCGTGTATCGGCTGCGGCGCCTGCGTCGCGGCGTGCAAAAACGGTTCCGCCATGTTGTTCGTCGCCGCGCGCGTCTCCGCGCTCGCCAAGCTGCCCCAAGGCCGTCCGGAAGCCGCGCGCCGCGCTAAGGCGATGGTCGCGAAGATGGACGAGCTTGGATTCGGCGCGTGTTCCAACACCGGCGCGTGCGAAGCCGAGTGCCCCAAGGGCGTCTCGATCGCTCATATCGCGCGCCTCAATCGCGAATTCCTGCTCGCAAAAATTCAAGATTAACGCGGATTTTTAACTCCGCATTACGCAAAATAAGGCGCGCGGTTCTGATTCGTCGGCTTTCCGACAAGCAGGGCGTCGCGTCTTATTTTCTATCAGATCTGATTGTTACTAACCCTTTAACGAGTTCCGTCGCTAAGTACCCGACGGAACAGAAGTTACAAACTTAATAAGTACTTTTGGAGACGCCGACGTGTTGTCTAAATTTGGACCGATGAAATTTCCTACGGTTTTCCTCCTTGCGGTGTTGTGCGCTTGCGCGTGGCAAGCTACAACCGCCGCTTTCCAAGCCCCCGCGGAACAACCTGCCGCTGTTGAAACTGCCGACGCCACCGACGCCGCTGACGCCGCCGCGGCAGACGCGGCTACTGAAGAGGCTGCCGCTGACGAAGCCGCCGCACAACCGCAGAAACCAAAAGCGGAGAAAAGCTACCTCGCCAAAGTCTTCCTCTCCCCGTTCAACAACGTTCTTTTCCTCGTCTTTCTGATTGCTGTTGCCGGTTACGTGCTCGGCAGGTTCGAATACAAGGGAATCGGGCTCGGCACCGCAGGCGTTTTCCTTGTCGCGTTGGTCTTTGGGCATTACGCCTGCAACAACGATTCGCTCTTCCACCAAATTGGGCTTGTTAACATCGACGAAGCGCAAATGAAGTCCTCGATGAAGTTCGTCAGCGAACTCGGCCTGCTCTGCTTCGTTACGAGCGTCGGTTTCATCGCCGGTCCTAAGTTCTTCAAGAACCTCAAGCAAAACTACAAATCGTACGTCCTCCTCGCGGTCGTCATCATCGGCACGGGCGCGCTCTCTTGCGCGGCGCTCGTTCTGTTCACCGACGTCGACGCCGCTATGTTGGTCGGCATCCTCTCCGGTTCCTTGACGACGACGCCCGGGTTTGCCGCGGCAAACGAAGTCCTTCAGCACGCCAGCCCCGCGCTCTGCGACAGCTATATGAACGCGGGCGTCTTCGACACGTATATGCAAGAGCGCGGTCTGTCGGGCCTCTCTCATGGCGAGATTCAAAACCTGCTCGTCGACCGCTGCACCGTCGGTCATGCAATCGGGTATCCGTTTGGCGTCGTCGGCCTCGTTTTGTTCGTCCAACTTGTGCCGAAAATTCTCCGCGCCGATATGGACGAAGAACGAAAGAAGATGCAAGCGGCGGAAGAAATCGTCGTCGAGCACAAGCTTTCCGACAAGCTCATCGAACTCGATCCGATCGGCCTTGGTCCCTTCTCGCTTGCAATCGTCCTTGGTATTCTGCTCGGCAAAGTCTACGTTCCGCTCCCCGGGGGCGCAAGCTTTTCGCTCGGCAATACGGGCGGCGCGCTGCTCATGGGCCTTATCCTTGGGCACTACGGCAAAATTGG
>JAQVHZ010000017.1 GCA_028695965.1 Thermoguttaceae bacterium
TCTGAAAAAAATAATCGCGTTCTTCCTTTGTATAGCTCCCTCGTAACATTAGCGTCTCCTTTTTTGCTAGAGAGTACTATATTCTGACAATGTTGAAAAGAGCATTTTGTGAGATTGCAAAGTATAAAACTTTTTCAGAAGAAAGGCTTAGGCGCGATCGTCAGGGGACGAAGAAGGGGATATTATACTGAAAAGGAAGCCAAGGAGATTTGTAAAAACTCCGAACGTCTGAGACCGAGCGTCGCGCCCGATTACCGCGCGATCTTTTTGGATCCTGAGGATAAGGACAGGGACGACGCCGAGCTGTTCGCTGAGTTTGCCGCGCGGGTCGAAAAGGTGTTGGGGATAAAATGCAAAGGGAATCTGCCCGGAATTAGGGACTGCATTAAGCTCTATGCCTACAACGACGTCGATTTCGAGCTTGTCCATGACGAAGGCGACGGAGTTTATCTTATTGAAATCGATAATAACAGGGCAGAATTTAACAAGATCGTCGACCTTCTGCAGGCGGGATTTCAAAGCGCCGACGACCTGCCGAGGCTGGGTCTTCGCCGCCTGGACGAAATTTCGGACGACGCCGGAATATGAATTAAGGGAGCCGTTCCTGACCTCTTCCGATTCGCTGTTCCGCCAGCGCTTTTTCTGACGCCTGCCGGGCGCCCGAGTCAGAATCGCTGAGCACGACGCCGTGTTTGTTTTGAGGGCTTTCCCTGCAAAGGGTTTGCCGGGTCTTGACAGTAGTGTTTTACTGTTGTAACAACGCCGTTCCTTTGAGCTATCTGATTTGGGTTTTATAAAAATCCAGATCGTCTTTGACTATATCGTCGCTATTGACCAGGCGATAATGTTTCTCTTCAGCAACGCTGATTTCATCTTTTTGAGAAGTTAATTCAAAGAGAGCAATAACTCCGTCAGACATAAACTGCGCGGTTACGGGCCGACAAACCAGATCAGGATAAGCCGCTTTACACCAGGCAATATCTTGTCTCGTTTGAACAACGCTCGATTGATCGACCCCTCCTTTCGCTTGCACGGGAACAACATAATGCGTCCCCGTTTTATCGACGCCAACATAAACCTCGTCGATTTCTATCTGTCCAAGAGAACGAACAGACGTTCTGAGATGATTCTGCAAAGAATATGCCGTTATTCCTAAGAAGGTATCGATCAGCCTGTTGTAACGAAGCTTAGCTAACAGCGCCTGCTCGTCGCCTTGCGCATATTTTGAAATGATCTCCGGCGTTGAATCCGGTATCTTAATGACGCAAAAATCAGGGTTAGGAACTAGGCGAAGTAACTTAACCAGCTTAAAGCAATACTTGCCTCTTCCCGCTCCGACAATAGCCCACTGACGCCCTTCCGGCTCCGTGTTGCTGATCGACTCAGAAACTGCTGAACGATAGCGGTATGCGTATAACACGTCCCCAAGATTTTTGGGAACATTGACGCCTACTTTTGCCGCTGCTGCGCGTATATCGTCGCGATCAAATCCGAAAGGCTTTTCATCTCCCTGGTACTTGTCAAAAAAGATAGTTTCCAGGATTTTCGCATAGGAGTTCCGCCTTTGATTTTGCTTTCTCATCTTTTTTCTCTTTGCGCGTTCGCTGAGCAATTACATATCGGGAAACATTGAAATATTTAGCCGCTCCCGCCATATCGAATTGCAAGAGTTTCAACTTGCCCTGAACTAAGACGTTTCGCGGTTTCGTTGGCGCGACGCCCAACGCTTCAATAACTTTTTCGGCGATCGCTCTGGCAAGGAGCGGAGGAACCGAGTTGCCAATTTCCCTCATTCCGTGCCACTTCGTCTTGTGAAAGCGGAACCAATCAGGATACGAATGTATTCGCGCCGCTTCTCGAACGGTTATCACTCGCGGCAACGACGGATGAATCGGACGCGGCGAGGTAAAGGCGCCGCGCGCGCTGTCGGTTCCAGCGCGAAGCGTGTTCGCTTGACCGTCCCACGCAAGCTTGAAAAAGCGGCTTTTAGGCTCGACCTTGCCGTTTGGCGCGGCTAAAAAGCGCCGCTGGCTTTCTGCTGTATGTTCTGTGCGCAGACTCGACGTGAGCTCATTGGCGTCAAATTTTCGTTGGTAACTGAAATCCTTTTCATCCTTTTCGAGCCCGCGCAACTTTCTTGCATAAATGGCGGGCGTTTCCCATTCTGTTATTACAGAATCGCTTTCTATAAGCTCGTCGAAGGCGTCTGCGTCGGGAAGATCAGAAATCGCTTCGGCAATAGTAATTTTGGGACCTTTTGTCGGTTCCGGATATTCCGGCAAAATTTGATCGCGCCGCGCGGCCAGCAGGATAAGCCGCTCGCGATTTTGAGGTACTCCGTAGTCGGAAGCGTTCAAAACCTTATAGGGAAGGCGAACGCGATAACCAACTTTCCTCAACTCGTCTATCAAATCGTCGAGAAACTGCGCGTGCTTGCCTAAGGTCAAGCCTTTAACATTTTCAAAAACGCAATATTTGGGCTGAATCTCGCTTACTATTCGAACGTAGTGAAGAACAAGTTGATTTCTGGGATCGTCAAAAGAACGCTTTCCAATTAAAGAGAACCCCTGACAAGGCGCGCCTCCGACAATGACGTCCACGTCCATGTCCTCAAGATTAGCGCGGCGCCTTATCTCATCGCCCGTTAATTCGCAAATATCTGCACAAATAGCCGCTGAGTAAGGAAAATTAAATTCATGCACGGCGGAATGGATCGGATCAATTTCAACAGCCGCCGCAATATCAAAGCCCGCTTGTTCAAAGCCAAGCGAAAGACCGCCGCAACCTGCAAAAAGATCTAAAACAATTGGTCTGGACATTCAACCTCCAATAATCTTATGACGACTACCTGCAGTATAAACAAAGAGACAAAAAAAACAATACTCGCCCCTTATTCCTTTCCGTTTAATATTCTATACCAAGACTGCCGTTCAAAAACGAGGTTTTAGAGCCCCATTATCTATAATCCTTGGTAAATAAGTTGTTATAAACCTCGCTCCTCTACAAAACAAGATACGACGTCTCGTTTTCGAGCGTTTGAGCAAATTTCACTCAAGCGTTTGAGCGTTTCTCATTCAAGCGTTTGAGTTTTTATTCGAGCGGATGGGCGGATTTTGCTCAAGCGCTTCGAGCGCTATCCTTTCTGTTCCGCCAACGCTTTTTCTGACGCCTGCCGGGCGTCCGAGTCAGAATCGCTGAGCTCGACGCTGTGTTTGTTTTGAGGACTTTCTCCGCAAAGGGTTCATCGCGTCTCTGCAGTAATATTTTACCTTAGTAATGGATATAGCGAATGATGATGACTACAGGCGCATGAATGCTGGATTGCCAAAAAATTTTTAAATTTTTTTTGGAAAAAAGTTGGAAAGACAGAGGGAGTTTTCATTCAAAGGATATAACGGGGCGTTCTCAGGTTGGCGGAACAGTTTTCGGCAGGAAAAATTCCGCCAAATTGAGACGATTCCCCCGTGACACACAACTGCAGATTACAAAGATTGAGCTCCGGTTGCGGATTGAGAGGGAACTATGAGAAAACGACTGTTCTTTTTGGTCTTGATAGGTTTATGTTGCCTGAACAGCGTCTGTCTTGCACAAGACGAGCAGGCGATTGCAGACGTCCTGCGAAATATCGAGCAGGGTCGTCGGGCGCTTGCTGAAGACTTTGAAACTCTGTCTGGCGAGCTGAAAATTTCCAGCGGTTCGTCCGAAAGCGAAGAACTGGAATATTCGTCCGAGCAGCATATGTTGTTCTATAAAGACGCCGACTCGCTGCGCGTGGAGTATATCGAGCCGCGGCGTGGGACGGAAGCGTCTGCCGAGGTCGGCAAAAACGACGTTACGAGGATACTCGTCAATACGAAAGATTGGTTCTACGAATATTTGCCGGTTGGAGCGACCGACGCAAGCCTTGTGAAAAGGCCCGCTTCTCGAGTCAAAGATAAACTGCCGGCGAGGGAGCATTACGGCGTCATTGGCGCGCTGGTCGGCACGGACGGCTATCATGACGCCAACGCGGTCGACTGGACGCAATTTCAAGAGGCGATAGACAGCGTCGAATATCGTCCCTATGAAGGCGTTTCGGAGGCGTTGTGGCTCAAGGGCGTCGACGCCGACAAAGCGGGAAACATTTCCGACTTCACCTTTGTTTTCGATCCGAAAGAGCGCTATGCGCTCTTGTTCTACGAGGTCAACGTCGAGATCCCTGAACGACAAACGAAGCTAGTCGTGTCGGGAACAAGAACGACCCAAGCAACTGCCGACGGCAAGATCCTCCCGAAAGAGGTCGCGCGTTACAGCTCGACCGAATCGGTTGCGGACGGGCAAAAGCGAATCCAGACGACTGGTTCGCGCGCTGTCGTTACGATCGTTTCCACTGCGAAGCCGGACGCCGAGCTCTTTTCCGAAGAGAGTTTCAAGAAATTGGGACGCAATTGCGTCGTCGCCGAGGTTCCGAAAAGAATGCAGCCCGTCAATTATCCCACGCCGAAAACCGCGCGGCTTAAACATCGGTCGCCCGTTGGAGGGATCGTTTTGGCGATATTTGCGGCTGTCGCGATTCAGGCGTATCGGAGTTTTGTCAGGAACAAAAAGACGTCCTAGGGTCGCGCGGCGCGGTTGTTCGGGGACGGACGCGGCGCAAGGCGCTAAAATAATCTGTTTTTTTGGCTGTTTTATTGACTTGCGGTTTTCAAAAGCGTATATTGTAGGAGACGCAGGGGTTCGTTGAATCCCGGCGTCTCCTATTTTGTCGCGCCCTATTGAACAAGGAGACTAAAATGAACTTTACCAGGCGACATTTCATGAAGACGGGAGCGGCGGCTCTTGCTTCTTCTCCGATCCTTTCTGCGCTCGCACAAACGGGCGCGTTTGCCGCTGATTCTCAACATGAGAGGATATGGTCGGTTCTTCTGCATCTGGGCAGAAATATGTGGGGAGACTCCCCCCGCGCGATCGTTCCGTTCTCGGACAAGCTGATTTGCGACGAAGAACTTTGGGTCGAAATTACTGAGAAAGCCGCCAAGTCGGGCCTGAATATGGTCGTCGTCGACCTTGGCGAGGGCGTTCAGTACAAGACTCATCCGGAACTTGCCGTCGAGGGCTCATGGTCGATCGAGCAGCTGCGCGCCGATCTCGAACGCTTGCGGAAGATCGGGCTTGAACCGATTCCTAAACTGAACTTTTCGACCTGTCACGACTACTGGCTGGGCGACTACGCCAAGATGGTCTCCACGCCCGCGTATTACAAGGTCTGCGCCGACTTGATCAAAGAAGTTACGGAAATCTTCGATCATCCTCGGTTCTTCCATCTCGGATACGACGAGGAAACTTACCAACACCAGAGCACGTACGATTATGTGGTTATCCGACAGGGCGAACTTTGGAAACACGACTTCCTTTTCTTTGTGGAACAGTGCGAAAAGAACAACGTTCGACCTTGGATTTGGGCCGATTACGCGTGGGGACATAAAGATTTCTACGAATGGGCGCCGAAATCGATCGTTATGAGCAACTGGTACTACGGCAATGATTTCAACCCGGAGACCTGCGCCTACGTCAAGGCGTACCTTGATTATGAAGCGGCGGGGTTCGACCAGATCCCAACCGGTTCGAATTGGAGCAACGACCTCAACTTCGGACAGACCGTCGAATTCTGCAAAAAGAACATCGCCGAAGAACGGCTCCTCGGCTTCCTGCAAACGACTTGGAAACCTACCGATCAGAACAACCGAGACCGCCACCTCCGCTCGCTCGAACAAGTCGCCGAGGTCAAGTACTGAGCGCCGCGAATTGACGTCCGGCGACTCGGTTTTGCAGTCGAATCGCTCCGGGTTCCGTTGCGGGTTCGTCTGCATTTGCAGCGTCGATCGGCAAAGACGAGCGCTTTGAGTTAAGACAAACACAGCGGCTCCTCGTTGTTTTAGGAAGTGTAAAACCGTTCCGAATTCTGACGAGGAGCCGCTGTGTTATACGGCGTCTATTAATAATTTGCTCGACGGCTCCAGTACGAGTTTAGAAAGCCGCAATTCAAAAAAACGAAAGACGTCGAGCCGAGTTCACGGCGCGGCTGTTTTCACGGCGCTGGTTTGAACTCGCAGTGAAACAGCCTTTGTGAAAACTTTTGCCGCAACGGGTCGACGCCTTCTTCCGTCAGGTTCGGACAGGCTTCGAGGACAAGAAGGTCAAGTTTCGGCGCGTCGCTCAATTGGGCGAGGCCCGCGTTGGTAATTTGCGGATTCTGTCGGAGTATAAGAATCCGCAGCTCGGGGAGTTTTGCGAGTTCGGCGAGGCCCGCGTCGGTAAGCTCCGGACAATCGGCAAGCTCGATGAGCGTAAACGACTTATGGTTCACAAGCTTCGCGATCGTCTCGTCGGCAACAGGGCAAGAATGAAGAACTAAACGATGCATGGCGTCGCCGCAGTTGGCAAGACTAGCGAGCGCTTCCTCCGACAGGTTGGGACATTGCCGCAACGTCAGCCTTTTCAAATTCTTGCAATTGGCGAGCGCGGCGAAATTGGGATTCTTCAACTGCGGAAGTTGTTCGAGGTCAAGCATTTCAAGGTTGGGCAGACGCGCCAATTTCTCGACGGCGGCGTCGGTCAAATTGGGGGCGTCGCGGAACGAAATATTAACGACGCGCGGATTATCGGCGAAGCGGTCGAGGTCGGCGACGGCAATCTCCGAACGATGGAAATAAAGTTCGACAGGACCTGGCTTCGCTTCGAATTTCTCGAATTCGGCGTCGGTGAAAGGCGCGTACTGGACGCCGAGCTCGCCTTTTGGGGGATCGCCGCTAAAAGACAAATGAGCTGTCGGCGTCGAGAGTACGGGCGCGGGGATTTCCCTCTTTAAATCTTCCGAGTCAATCGCCGTTCGGCGAAGCTTTTTCCGCAGCGCGGCGACGCCTTCTTCCGTTGCCTTCGGACAGGATTTGAGGACGAGAACGCTAAGTTTCCGCGCGTCGCTCAGATGGGCGAGGCCCGCGTCGGTAAGCTCCGGACAGTCGGTGAGTTCGATGAGACTAAGCGACTTATTCTTTGCAAGTTGCGCGATCGTCTTGTCGGTAACAGGACAAGACTGAAGAGCTAAATTTTTTATACTGTCGCCGCATTCGGCGAGGCTTGCGAACGCTTCCTCCGTCAGGTTGGGACATTGTCGCAACGTTAGCCTTTTCAGCTTCTTGCAATTGGCGAAGACGGCGAAATTCGGATTCTTTAACTGCGGAACTTGGTCGAGGGTAATCGATTCAAGATTGGGCAGACGCGCCAATTTCTCGACGGCGGCGTCGGTCAAATTAGGGACGTCGATGAATGAAATCCTAATAATGCGCGGATTGTCGACGAAGCGGTCGAGGTCGGCTTCGGAAACCTGCGAATGAAAAAAACCAAGGTCGATAGAACCTGGCGTCGCTTCGAATTTCTCGAAGTTGGCGTCGGTAAAAGGCGCGTACGAAACGCTTCCGTCTTCTCGAAGCCCGCCGCCGAAACCCAAACCCGAAGAAGCCGTCGACGGTTCTTTGGCGCTTGCGGCGCTTTCCGTTTGGGCGTACGCGGCGTTCTTTAGTTCAGACTGGCTGCAACCAAGCGCGCAAAGTCCGAAAAATAGGGCGGCTGCAGCAAAAGTTAAGGTTGCAAAAACGCTGAAACGGCGTTGAAGCGCATTGTTCGCTCGCATTGTATCTCCCGAATTGACATGTGTTACGTTTTTGGCTTTAAAAACGAAGGGCGTCGTTAGATCATTAGTATTGCAGCCATCAAGCGTTGTTGGTAACCGAAGTCCCGTAAAAACGCTTCCTCGTTAGAATCCGGAGTAACTTTTCGTCAAAATTTTACCTCCAAAAACAACAAGGAAGAAGGAATCCTCATTTTAACCAAAGAAGACGCCTGTTACAAGCATTTTTTGACAAACTTGAAAAATTTTTCACGCGCAGCCGTTCTTTGTTTATCCAAATTATCATATTATCGTCGTGTGCTAGCTTGATTGCCTGAACCCAAAACAACCGCAACTGGCGCCGGTATGTTTAAGACGCCGTCTTCTCGTCAGGCTTGGGAGAGGTCGGAACGGGGATGGGAAGGGTTGCTAATAAACGAGGGCTTGACCATACTGAAGAAACTTAATTGGCGAAATAACGCCCGGGACGACGATTTGCTTGCCGTCCCGGGCGCTATTCTTTATTGGGCGTTCTTCGGCGCGGTTATTCGGGGACGTCCGCGACCGTGTAGCACGCGGCGTCTTGTTTCTTGGCAAGTTCGACGGCGAAGTTGGCGATTCCCCTTAAAAAGGCGTCTTCGAACGCGACTTCTTCGGCGTACTGAAGCATTTCGTCGAAGCGCCTGGCGCGGCGCAGGACGTCGAACTTCATCAGTTTCAGGTGTTCGTTCTCGGGCTCTTCTTCGATCCATTCTTCGAGCGGCTCGATCGCTAAGTTCCGACAGGCGACGGCGCTTTCGTCGTCTTTGGCGTCGTCGGACGCCCAGGCGGCTTCGAGGGCGGAGAAGTAGGCGTTGCGCGCGTCCTTCGCATGGCGCTTGATTAAGTAGAGCCGATAGAACTTCTTAGCGAGCTCGGAACCAAACGCGATTCCGCCGTAACTGAGATATTCCGGGGTCTGCAGGAACGCGGCGTCGACCTCCGGTTTATCGGTCAGCTTGCTGGCGGCGTATCCGCAGTGCGGGCATTCCTGAACCCAGGTATGCATCGTGCTTCTTCGCATCTCCGCGGGCCGCGTGTCGAGGTCGCAGGAGCCGAACTCGTTGGTGGACATGATGATTTTGTGGCGCGAGAGCTTATTGCAGAGCGGACATTTATATGAGCCAGTAGTTTCTGTAGTCATGAATAATCTTTTCCTAAATGAAAGTGTTCTTTTGAGTTAAGCGGGGCTTGCCGACGCCGGAGGAACGCTCCTGCGCCGGGGCGCGAACGTTCCTTTGGACGGACGCGGTTCGGCTCGGGCTCATTCTTTGCCGTCGACAAGGACGGCGTTGGCGATCTCGTATCTTCCGCCCTGCCAGCCGTAGAGCCTGAAGCGCGGTTCGTCGTTGGCGTTGCGGAGGATCTCTTCGTCGTCGATCGTAACGTCGAGCGCTTCTTCGCCGTCGACAAAGAAGGCAAAACGGGCGCCGTTGCGGACGAGTTTCAGACGATAGGTCTTGCCGGGCTCCCAGGTCGGTTCCGGTTGTTCCGCTAAGACGTGACGGGTCGCGTCGTCTTTATAGGCGACGAGCCGGGTTCCGTCGGGGTTCATTTCGAAAAAGAGACTTCTCGATTCGTTCGGAACGTCCGAGGGACCGAGCGAAATGAACGCGTAGGAGAGGTCGCCATAGCTCGTGAAGTCGAATTCCAGGGAGCATTGCTGACCGAGCGCGTATTCGATCGTCGGGAAGACTTCGTGGTACGTGGGGACGCGAACCGCCCCGTACCGGAAGACGACGTCGTCCGGCTTCACGCTCTCGACGTGCTTTTCGAACGCGTCCAAGGGAGCGCTGCGGACGTACAGGTAGTTCTTATTTTCGGTTGCGCTGTACTCGCAGGACGTCGCCCAGACGCGGTCGTTGGCGACGGAAATGGCCCACGCGTCGGCGGTTGCGCCCCCGTCGCGTTTCGGGTTCGAGCCGTCGTTGAACCCGATCGAGCCGGGCACGACGCGCCAGGACGCCGGGGTCAGGGGCTCGGTCAGGTCGACTTCATAGAGCCGCTGGAGCCCGTTCGGGTCGTTCCGCCAGGGGATCTGCCACGTGGAGTAGTAGCCTTTGTTTCCATACGTGAACCCGCCGCCCCCTTCCTCTTGGTTCTTGGAGAAGAGCATTGCGTCGCCGAGTTGTTCGTGCGTGATCTCCACGTCGAAATTCTTGACGACTACCCCGCGCGCGTCCATATCTTGCGCGCCGTGGTTCCAGACGACGAGGTAATCTTGCGTCTCTTGGCGCGGGAAGATCCGGACGCAGTTGGCGCGTCCGCCGGTCTTGTTGTCGTCCGGTTCGCGAGGATAGTTCGACCAGAGCGGGATCGGATCGGACCAAGGTCCGGAAAAGCTGTCGGTTTCGGAACGAAGGACGTAGTTGCCGCCTAATTTCCAGTCGGCGAACCCGTTTGTTCCGTCGCAGAAGCAGAAGAGCAGGCACGGTCGGCCTTCCAGGTCGCGGAAGACGAAGGGATCGCCCGAATAGGTCGCGCCTTCCATGAGGTCGACGACGATACCGATATCTTCCCATTGCTCGGCGTCGGGCGCCTTTTTGAAGCCGACGATGCGCGAGTAGGAGCCGCCGCGACCGCCCCCGTACTGCTCGTCGACGGAGTAGTAAGCGCAGAAGATATAAAGGGTTCCGTCTTTGTCCGCAATGACGGACGAGTTGTTTTGCGGCGCGCAGCGAGGATCGAATTTCTCCTGCGTCCCGACCGCGACGCATTCCGGTTCCGACCATGGAATCGAGCAGACCGGGCCGTTCGTGCGGCATTCGCGGAACGGATTGCGCATCTCGGCGAGCGGACGTCGACCTTGGAACTGCAGACCTGCGGTTACCCCGCTGGCGATTTCGGGACCGCACGATTCGATCGCAACGGCGACGACGTCCCCTTGGCGCAGCGCGATCGGTTCGACGGCGCGTCGATATTCGCGCCCGACGTCAAGGGGCGGGATCGTTTGCGAGCCGTGCGTATAAGGGAGCGTGTGATGGAGGAGCGGGTACGGGAAGATCGGTATCGCGACGTTTTCGCCGACACGCTGGCCGTTCACGCTGAGCGCCGTGACGATCGGCTCGTCGCGCGGGGGCAGGCAGTTCGCGAGCCGGACGAAGTATCCGCTGAGCGCGGCGTCGTGGTCGGCGGTCCATTCGAGCACGACCGCGTTTGGCTTGACGGCGTCGGCTGGAATCGAGCGTTCGATTTCCGCGCCGAAGAGCGCCGCGCCGACAAAGGGCGTCAGGAGCGCGAACGCCGCGAGGAGCAACATTTTTCTATGCATTATGGTTTTCCTTATTGGTTGGCGTTAGGATTATTGGAGCGTTTCGACGCGCACGGGCCCGACGAGTCCGCTCGGCTCGAGCGGATCGGTTGCGAGGTACCCGCGATAGCCCGGCGTCTTCTGGCCGGGTTCGTCTTCTTTCAGCAGGACGACGTTCGTTTGGGTGAACCGTTCGCTCGGCTCGAGCGCGGCGTCCCCGACGAGCCGGTTGCGCCAGCAGTTGCAGACGTCGATTTCGAGCGTGTTTTTGCCCGGCTTGGCGGCGGCGCCGAATTCGACGGACCACGGCGCGGTCCAGACGATCCCAAGGTCGACGCCGTTCAGCGTAACGCGCGCGATATCGCAGACGGTCCCAAGGGAGAGGGCGAGCCGCTGCGACGCTTGGGCTTCGGTTAGCTCGAATTCGATCGAATAGCGCGCGGTTCCGGAGTAGTACTTGACGCCGGGGTCGTCGCTTTCGTTCCAGTAGGTCAGCTTGTCGAATGTTGCTTCTTCAGGACCTCCGACTTTCGGATCGAATTTTACCGTCCAAGGACCGCTTAATTCGAAGGACGACACGGTCTTAGGCTGTTCGTAGGGCGTCGGCGCCGCGTCGTTCGAGAAGACGACAAAGATCGAGCCGTTTTCCGGCAGGGAGATCGACACGCTCGTCCTGCCGTCGTCGGTCGGCGCGCTCGGCGCCTGCGTAACGGTTCCGGTCGACGGGTCCCAGAAGGACGCGTTCTTCCCGGCGACGCGGAAGACGCAGTCGCCTTGTTGGGCGCCTTTCTCGGGCGCGGCGACAAAGTAGATTTCGGCGTCCTCGGCGGTGCGGTGAACGAAATCGGCGTCGGTCGGCGTCTCCATATCAGGCGCGACGCCAAGGTCCGCGAGAACGGAGCTTAACTCAGTCTCTTTATAGACGTTATCGAACGCGCCGCCGTTCCAGAGCTCGTCGGCGAGCGCTTGGACGTCCTTGTCGGCGTCGGGCCAATTGGCGAGCCCGACGGACTTCGTCGGCCGCGCGGCGCCTAAGAGGACAGGCGCGCCTTGCGCGGCGAGGTCCCGGATCTTGCGGATCGCGGCCTCGGGGATCGTTTCGTCGGCTGGGTCGAAGACGAGGACGCGGTATTTCGCGCCCCCGGGCAGGAGGAACCAGCCGTCTTCATAGGTCATGCGCTCGACGAGGACTTTGGTATCGAGCAGGTCGTATTTATAGCCTTTGGGAAGTTTTATGGTTGATTTGTCGTTCCACGTCTCGGCGAGCCCCCACGTTACGTAGTTCTTGTCGCTCGCATAGACGCAGACGTCGGCGCGATGGGCCCCTTGGCGCAGCAGGTGTTGACAGCGCGCCATATAGTCCATGAAGGGCTTCACGTATGGCTGCCACGTTACGTTCGAGTTCACGTGCGAGCCCGCGAAATATTCGAAGCCGGGCTTGCCGAGTTCCTCAGGCGAGGCCGTGTAGGTGTGCCAGATCATCAGGTTCGCGCCGGAGAGGAAGCTGACGTCGGCGTACGGCTTGAGTATGCCGGGGTAGGACGTCCAGTGTTTTTTCATATGGGTGAACGCTTCGAGCGAGACGTCGCGCTTGCCGTAGATATGCGCCGCCATCGACGCGTAAGGGGCGTTTGTGCGCGCAAGATTCTCGATCCAGAATTCGCCCTGCGGGAAATCGTTCTGCCCCCAGAAGGTCAGCATGTCCGCTTCTTTGAATAGGGGCGAATTGCGGTTCCACGGACCGCCGTTTTCCGAATGCCACCGGACGCCCCGTTCGTGACAGAGCCTGCCGACCGTCTGGTAGCAGTTGGCGCAGAAGGACTCGGAGATCGTCTTCATGTAGTCGGCGACGAATCGAGTTGGATCGAGCTCGCCCTCGGGCGCAAGTCCGCGCAGGATCGGGAGATAACTACGCAGTTCGTAGCCGCGCCGCGCCGCGAAGAAAGGCTCGAACCCGTCGCTCCAGTTCGGGTGGACGCCTTCCCATGAGACGTTGTAGAAATGGGTCAGCGTCTTGCCCGCGTCGGCGTCGACGGCGTTCAGGAGCGCGCCGGGCGTCTTGTGGAAATACGTCTCGACCGATTTTGCGTTCAGGATATCGACGCAGCCCGGCTCGCCGATCCGGACGGACCCGAACCGCAGGATTTTCCAGGCGCCCTCGGGGACGTCCCACTCGAGCTTGCCGTCCTTGATTTGGTCGGTCAGGTCGACGATTTCGCCGTATCGAGGCGCGTTGGCGTCCGGGTAGGCGACTTGGCTCCACGTCTCGTTCAGCTTGACGGCCTCTCGGCCTTCGGCGACGGGGGACGTTATGCGGACGGCAAGCGCGGCGACGTCGCTGTAATAGGGCTTGTCGGCGGGGATGCTGAAATCGAGCGCGACCTGTCGCGGCCCGTTCAGGTTCCCTTCGGTCCAGATAAGCTCGTACGGTCCGAGCTCCCGCATATCCCACGGTCCGCGCAGCTGCCCGCCGCTGTCGGAGATGTTGAAGCTGACTTGCAGCCCGAGCCGCGACGCCTCGGAGACGAGCCAGCTCATCATCTCGACCCAGCCGTCCGACATGAATTCGTACTTGATCTCGAGCGGGACCGGCACGTGCGTTTTGGAGTCGTAGTCGTCCCAGTATCGGCGCGAATCGAAGACGAGGAGCCCGCCGACGCCGATCTCTTTCATGTTCTCTAAGTCGCGCGTGATAAGCTCTTTAGACGTGTTTCCTTTCAGCTGCCAATAGTAGACCCACGGCCGGACCGAGGCGGTTGGGTTCGCAAAGGTCTCCTGCGACATGGCGCCGGGGGACGTGGGATCGAAGGGGATTTCCTGACAATAGGCTAAATTCGCAGCAACGAACGCAAGCGCGGCGGCTGCGGCGGCAATACAACGATTGAACAAGGCTCGACCTCCCGATAAAAGAACAATTGCAGGCGCGCTCGAACGATCAGGCGCGTCGTCGAACTCAATATAGCAGAATCAGTTCTGAAAGTAAACGATTTTTTGCGTTAATCTGCGAGAATAGGCGCGGATTTTTGGGAAGTTTGCTGAAAAGAGCTGGAAACGAGCGGAAAGGGGTTGGTTGTCGCCGAGACGACGCGCAAAAGGCGCCTGAATACCGAACCAGCCGCTAAAAATTTTTTATTTTTTGGAAAAAAGTTGGAAAAATGCAGAAAGTCTTCATACTATGTAATAGAGGGACTGACCTCAAGTTTGTGAAAGACTTTTTGGCTGGGAAAAAGCAGCCAATTTGAGGCGGTCCCCGGTTATACGCGCCGTCAGTTCCAAAATTGGGCTTCGTTTAGAGTTTTTAGGGTTTTGAGTTGGCAAAATGAAACTATCGTCTTTTTTATATTTAGCCGGTTTTGGCGCGAAGACGATCCTGTTTAGGAAGAACGCGCCCATTCTTGGGACGGTCATCGTTACCGACAAATGCAACTTGCGCTACAAGCATTGCGCCGTCAATAATATTACCGCGATCGTTCATCCGTACGCGCAGATTCGGCAGGAGATGCGGCGGTTGTACGATATGGGGATCCGGATTTTGTTCCTGTGCGGGGGCGAAACGTTCCTCTGGAAAGACGGCGAGCGGACCTTGCGGGATTTGGTCGTCAAAGCGAAAAAGACGGGGTTCCTGCTCGTGAACGTCGTGACGAACGGCACGTTCCCGATCGACCTGCCGGAAGCCGACTTGATTCTCCTCAGCCTGGACGGGGACAGGGAGCGGCATAACGCGATCCGCGGCGACACGTACGACGTCATTATGGAGAATGTCCGGAACGCGACGGCGGATAATATCTGCTTCTATATGGCGATCAATCAGATCAACAAGGACCACATACGGGACGTGTGCGTGACCGCGCGCGATATGAAAAATGTTCGGGCCGTCTCGTTCAATTTCCACACGCCCTATCCCGGCACGGAGGAATTGTCGTTGAGCCGCGAGGAAAAAGCGGCGTGCTGCGAAACGATCGCGCAGATGATGAAGGAGGGCGCGCCGGTCTTCAACTTAAAGAGCGCGTTTCCGTACCTCGTCGAGAACCGATTCCCGACGCCGTGTCGTCAGTGCGTCGTGCTCGAAGACGGCGCGCTGTCCGTATGCGGACGGTGCGTTAGTATCCCCGGCCTTTGCGAGGAATGCGGGTACTTCTTTGTCGCTGAATACACGCTTCTGTTTAAGGGCAATCCGAAGATCGTCGTCGAGGCGCTCCGCGCGTATTTGAAGTACATTTAGGGACTGAGATGAGCATTATTACAACGTTGACGCGAACGTGGCTTACCCGAACGTTGAGACCCTTTACGTTCAAGAATGAATACGACCAGGTCTTGCCCTTTGCCGAATGCGAGAATCTTGGTCTCTATGTCCATATACCCTTTTGCAAGAGCGTCTGTAATTTTTGCCCTTATTGCAAGACGCTCTATTCTAAGGAGTTGTGCGACAAGTATATCGACGCCCTGATTCGAGAGATTCGTCTAGTGGGGAGTCGGCAGTCCGGAAAGAAAGAGGCGACGAGCCTCTATTTTGGGGGCGGCACGCCGGCGCTCGCGGCGGACCGGATCGGAGAAATTATCGACGCGCTCAGCGAGCATTTCGTCATTACCGAGGGGGTAGGGCTGGAACTGCATCCGGATAATGTGACGCCGGACGTGTTGCAAACCCTGAAAGACGCGGGCGTTACGAAGATCAGCGTCGGCGTCCAGTCGTTTCGGAGCAAGTTTCAGGAGATCCTCGGCAGAAAGAAGGTCGACGCGTCGGCGATGGCGTCCGCTTTGGCTGCCGTTCCGTTTGAGACGGTCTCGATGGACTTCATCTTCGCGCTGCCGGGTCAGACGTACGACGATTTGAAGTCGGATATCGACGCGGCGTTTTCCGCAGGCGCTAATCATGTCGCGATCTATCCGTTTATTGAATTTACCTTTACGGACAGCCCCGTGCCGACAATGCCGAAGAAGGAAAAGCGCGCGCTGCTCGACGCGATCACGAAATACTGCGCAAGCAAAGGATATGCCCGCGCGTCGATCTGGACCTTCACGAGCGCGCCGGACGCGAACTACTCGTCGATGACCCGGGATAACTTCCTCGGGTTCGGCTGCTCGGCGACCAGCTTGTTCAAGAAACAGTTCAAAATCAATACGTTTGACGTCGGCTCCTACTGCGAACGGATCGACTCCGGGCAGCTCGCGACGTCACTGACAATCCGGTTTACCAAGCGGCAGAGGATGATCTACTGGCTGTTCTGGACCGCGTACAGCACGAAAGTCAAGGCGAGCGATTTTGAGCGATTCTTTGGCGTCCCGCTGAAAAAAGCCTATGGATTTGAGTTCTGGCTCGCCAAGCGGCTGGGGTTCTTCACCGAAGAGGACGGCGTTTACCAAATGACCCTGAAAGGCGCGTTTTATTATCACTACTACGAGAATTTCTATACGCTGGCGTATATCGACAAGATGTGGGGGATCATGCGCAACGAGGCGTTTCCTAAGCGGATTGAATTGTAGCGGGACGCCGGGCGCGGCGCAGCGGCGCATTCCAAAGATTTTTTGGAACTGTCAGATTCTGTGAAGAGTCTAAAGCTGGAGGTCGGTTGTTTTTCGATTAGAAAACTCCCCCGTTGACAATGAAATTGGAACGTCTATAATAACTGAGTTGTGTAGTATTCCTCTTTGGAACAAAATCTTATGTTGCGCCAAACCAAACGTCAATTATTCACGTGGCTTTTGCTGGTCTGCTTCAGTTTTTTGACTGTTGCGGGTCAGGGTTTGCACGCGTTGATTGATTGCGGCTGCGATCATCGGGCTTTTGTGTCGGCGCCCTCCGGCTGCGGTTTTCTTGGCGAACACGACGGGCACGATACGGACAGTTTGGTCGTTCCGTCTGATCAAGGTCCGCGTCATGACGAGGACACGTGCGCAATTTGCGCGTTTTGCCAAGCGCTGCAGCAAACGACCGTCGCCGCGCCGGTTGTGATCGACGTCGCCGAGCCGCCTTGCGAGTCGGTTGTCGTAACGTCGGTTCGCTTAGGTTACTTTGAACGCGACACGGTTTCCGCTCGGGGACCGCCTTCTTTTTCGTTCTGTTGATTCTTCTTTTGCTCTGTGTCGCCGCGTTTCAGCGCGAGCGCTCTCGGACTGCGTCTGGAGCGATGTTGCGCCGTTGCGTATTGACGACGCCTGAGCTTTCTTGAAATTGCCAAAACAACAAACGAAATAATAGGTTTTATGGTGAAATTCCAAAAGAGCGCTCTCGGCGCGTCCCGAGCGAACAACGCCGCGTTTACGCTGGTCGAACTCCTTGTCGTTATTGCGATTATCGGCATCTTGATCTCTCTGCTTCTGCCCGCGGTTCAAGCGGCGCGCGAGGCGGCCCGACGGATGCAGTGCCTGAACAACCAAAAGCAGATTGGACTTGCGCTGCAGAATTATCACGACGTTCAAGGCGCGTTCCCTTCGGCGTGGCGCGGCTACAGCCGACAGAACCCGAGCGTTGCGGATATATACGGCGACCCCGGCTGGAGCTGGGCCGCGGCGATTCTACCGTATATGGAACAGCAAAACGCGCGCAATTTGATCGACTTGAACCGCTCGGTCGCCGACCCCGTCAACCGACAGCCGAGGGAGACGTTCCTGACGGCGTATGCTTGTCCGTCGAATTCCCGTTCGGATCGGACCTTTACGCTCCGCTCGATCTCCGAGCTCGATTTCGGACCGGGGCTTGTGGAGTCGGAGCACATGACCGCCGAAGAACTGAACGCCGTTTTTCCCATCGCCAATTACGTCGCATCGCTCGGCACGACCTGCGTCCACCCGCCGCACGGCACGACGATCGTTCCCGGCTACGTCTACAAGAGCGACGGCGCGTTTTATCACAACAGCGCGTTGGGCATGAACGCGTTCACCGACGGGCTGAGCAACACGATCTTTGTCGGCGAACGCGCGTCCTCTAAGCCGCACGTCGCGACCTGGGTCGGTATGCCGCCGGGCTCGCACTGCTCGACCGCCTTGGTTACAGCCAGCGTGTTCAAAGGATTCAACAACACCGGCGCGGGCCACGGTTTCTCAAGCGACCACCCCAGCGGCGCGAACTTCCTTTTCGGAGACGGCTCAGTGCATTTCATCTCCGAAACGGTCGACCAGGAGACGATCCGGGCGCTTTCGACCCGCGCCGACGGGGAAACAAAAGGGCTCTAGTCTTGCCCGTTGCAGCCGGAATCTGTTCGGAGAGCGCCCGGCGCTTTCTGAGCATTCCGGCATGGAACGGGTCAGGAGCGCCGCGATTTTTATTTGAGGCGCAGGAGGAGCGCTAGGAAGATGGGTCCGCCGAGGAGGCTGGTAACGATACCGACGGGCAGGACGCTGGGGTAGACGGCGATTCTTGCGAAGGTGTGGCAGGCGGCTAGGAAGACGGCGCCGCCGAGCAGGGACGCCGGGATGAGTCGGCGGTGCTCGACGCCGACGCATAGCCTTGCGGCGTGCGGGACGGTTAGCCCGACGAACCCGATCGGGCCGCAGAAGGCGACGATGACGCCGACCAGGACGGACGAGACGACGAAGAGCGCTTTGCGGAACCGGTCGACGTCGACGCCGAGCGATTTGGCGCGGTCGTCGCCGAGGGTGATCGCGTCGAGTTCGCGCGAGTAGCGGTAGAGCAGGAGCGCGGAGAAGGCGAGGACGACGCTCGTTATGACGAGATAGCGCGGCTCGCAGTACTCGAACCCGCCGATCGTCCAGCGGAGCGCGGCGAACGCTTGGGTCGGGCTCGTGAGGTACTGGGCGCAAAGGACAAGGCTCGAAAAGAGGAACCCGATCGCGACGCCGGAGAGGAGGATGCGCTCGTTCGAGCCCGCGCGGCGCGAAAGGGCGTAGACGAGCGCCGTCGCCGCCAACGCGCCTAACGCGGCGCCCCAGACGACGAGCGGGGTTCCCAGGATGATTGCGGGCAGCCCTATTGCGGCGATCGCGCCGCTGGCGACGAGCGTCAACGTCGCGCCGAAGGAGGCGCCGCTGGCGACGCCGAGCGTGTAGGGGGACGCGAGCGCGTTGCGGAAGAGGGTCTGCATCGCCAGGCCCGCGAGCGCGAGCCCCGAGCCGGCGAGCGCGGCGAGGAGCGTCTTCGGGAGCCGTTCGAGCCAGAAGATCTTTGCGGCGGGGTCCAGCTCGCCGAGCGGACGCGCGGAACTTGGGAAGCGCAGCCAGACGTCGGGCGCATAGGTCGTTCTGCCCAGGAGGGGCAGAAGCGCGATCGCGGCGAGGGCGGCGACGAACAGGACCGTCAGCCAGGCGGCCGCGTTTTTCTTATGGACGGGGACAGTTTCGGCGCTTTTAGTCGGTTCTTTGCGTTTCCTTTTCGGCTCGGGGTCCGGGGCGTCGGGGAGGACCATTATCACGCCGCAAGTCGGGTGCGGGACGGAAGTTAAGCTCGTGCCGTAGATCTTCCGGACGGCGTCGGGCGAGGTCGCTTCTCTGGCGGGCCCGTCGTAGGCGACTTCTCCGGTCCTTAGCGCGACGATTCGGTCGGCCATGAGCGCGGCGCGGTTCAGGTCGTGCGTCGTTTCGAGCGCGGCGGCGCCTTTTTCGCGCAGCCACGCGTCGACGGCGGCGGCGATCTCCGCTTGACTCGGGTAGTCGAGGAAAGTGGTCGGTTCGTCTAAGAGGAGCAGGTCGGGCTCTTGTGCAAATGCGGCGGCGATTAGGATTTTCTGGCGCTCGCCTCCGCTCAGCGTCTCGAGTTTTCTTTCGGCGAACTGTTCGGCGTTGACGCGTTCGAGCGCGTCTTGGACGATCGCGGCGTCTTTGTCGGTCAGGGGCTCGAGGGGCTTCAGGTAGGGCAGGCGCCCAAATTCGACGATTTGCCGCGCGGAGAAGGCGCCGAAGTAGTCGGAGATTTGCCGCACGACGGCGATTTTTTGGGCGAGTTGGCGGCGCGAGAAGAGCCGGACCGACTTGCCGCTCAGCGTGATTGAGCCGGTCCAGTTCTGGGCTAGGAGCGCGGAACAGCGCAGAGTCGTCGTCTTGCCGGCGCCGTTCACGCCGACCAACGCGACGCGCTCGCCTTGCTTCACGTCGAAAGAGACGCCGCGCAGGATTTCCGCGCCTTCGTCAGAGCTCCATCTTAGCGCGTCGACGCGGAGCAGAACTGTTGCGCTCATTCAAAGTATTCGTCCCAGAAATATTTTTCGGCGATCGTGCGGAAACTGTCGACGATCGGCTCGCTCGTTCGCGTGTCGACGTTGAATCCGCACACGACCGTCTTGGTTTTCGCGCGGCATTTTCCGTCCTGCCAGAGGTCCTGACAGACTTCCATCGACTTGCGGCCGAGTTTCGTGACCCACGTTCGAACTTCGACGTCCGCCAGTGCGGTCGCTGGCGCCTGGTAGTAAACGGTCGTCGTCAGGACGGCTAGTCCGTGCGGACGGAAGGTCAAGGTCGGGTCCATTTCGCGGTACATATAGACGCGGGCGCGGTCGAACCAGTCGATAATCGCGGTATGGTCGATATGCCGAGCCGCGTTTGTGTCGGCGAGCTGCGGCGAGATAATGATTTTATAGTACATGACTTATGGATCCAAGGAATAATTGACGGGCGCGGTTCGGTCAGTTCGCGTGCTCGTCCCATCGGTATTTCTCAAAGACGGCGCGAAATTCGTCGCTGATCGGCTCGCTCGAATGGGTTTCGAAGTTGAACCCGCAAAAGATCGTCTTGCCGACGGCGCGCCGGACGCCCTCTTGCCAGACGTCTTGCGTTACTTCGAGCGACTTGTTGCCGAGCAGGCTGACCCAGGTGCGAATCTGGACGTCGGAGGTAACGGAAACTTCTTTAAGGAACGTCATTTCCGTCTTTAAGACGACCATGCCGTGCGGATTGAAATTGAGGGTCGGGTCGAGCTCGCGGTAGATCGGGGTCCTGACGCGGTCGAACCATTTCGAGTAGGCCAGGAAATTGACGTGTCCCTGCATATCGGCGTCGGCGAATTGCGGGGTAAGTGCGGTCGTCATGTACATAGAACCATTCTCCGTACGGTTGGATATTGAGTCGACGAAATTTCCTGCATTCTACTCCAATTAGTCGATTCGTCAAAGGCGGTATAAAAAATCGCTCGAAACGATCGTCTCGAGCGATTCGGTTAGTAAACGCCGCAGTTTTACGCGCTGTCTCACTTCGCAAGGGAGAGGATGCGGACGTTCCGGAATTCGACAGGGTCGCCGTGCCCGAGGAACCCGATGTAGCCGGACTTGTTGTGCAAGCCGGGGTGTTCGGCGTTGTGGATCGGCTTCACGTTCGTCAGGTCGGCGTCGACGATGAGGACGCCGTTCAAGACGACTTTAATGTACGGACCGATCGCAATGACTTCTTGGTAGTTCCATTCTCCGCGCGGCTTTTGCGCGCCGGTCTTAGCGGGAACGCACCCGTAGATCGAGCCGTGCTGCTGCCAGTCGGCGATACCGGGATAGTCCTCGTTGATGATCTGGAGCTCCATGCCGTGGTAGGCGGCGTCAAGATTCGGCGAGGTCGTTCGTATGCCTAAGCCGTTGTTGCCGTTACGGTCGGTCGGCAATTTGAATTCGAATCGGAAGACGAAGTCCGAATAGGCTTTTTTCGTTTGAAGGTTGCCGCCCTTGTCGCAGACGAAATAGCCGTCTTTGACCGGGTAGCCGTCGATACCGCTCTGCCAAATATTCGGCGAAAGGGGTCCGCCGTCGAAGAGGAGTTCGAAACCGAGCTCTTTTTCCTGCTCAGTGAGTTGGTTCAGCGGCTGACCGTCTTGAGCTTGAGCGGCCGCGACAAAAGCGCAGAGGCACGCGGCGACTGCGGCGACGAAAAACTTTTTCATTATTTAGGTTCCTAAAAGGGGATGAATGCGATAGACCGCGCCGCCAAAGGGTCGACTTCGACGGCGCGGAACAATTAGCCTAAAACGCGCGCTCTGCGATTAGAGCAGCTTTTGCGCGCGCGCTTTCAAGTCGGCGTCGGACGTCGTTTCGACGACTTTCTTCATGCCGTCGACGAGGATCTTCGCGGCCGCGGCTCGCGCTTGGTCGTCGGTCGGAGCGGTCCAGTTCCAGTCGGGCTGACTGTCGCGGATCTTCTCGGCGACGAAGACGGCGGCTTCACACGCGGCTTCTTTGTATTCCGGATACTGCGCGTATTCGAGCGCCGCGGCGACGTTTTCCGCTTCGATCCTGCGCTTGAAGACTTCGAAGATCAGCGCTTTGTCTTCGGGCCGCTGCGCCGTTTCAAACGCGGTCTTACACATCGCGATTTTGGTCGCCAGGGGCAGTTCAAATTGACGCGCGACGCGAACGTAGCCGCGGATACCGCGCACATGATATTTCGGATCGTTCGTTTGCTTGGCGATCGTCAGGCAGATTTCCGCGAGTATTTCGGCGTCTTCGGGCGTGTTCCATTCGCCGAGGATTTGGGTCGCTTTGTCGAGCGTGTCGCCGCCGCAGGCGTTTGCAACAGCCATGAGCGCGGTCCCGCCGCCAATTTGCTTGAGCAAGGGCAGGATCTTGAGCTTGTTTTCGAGATCCGCGTCGTTAAAGAGGCTGGCGACCTTGGCGGCGCAGTCTTCACGCGGCAGACGGGTCAGGGCGGCGCGGAGCAGCCAGTCGACTTTGGCGTCGTCCGTTTCGCCGTCGAGCGCTTGGACGAGCAGGTCGAGGCTGTCGAGACTGACGATTTCCGAGAGCGCGCTCAGAGCGCCGTCGCGCAGCGCGCCTTCTTTCGTTTCAGCGACCGTAACGAGCGTCTTGCCCGCTTCGGCAGTGCGGCGCAGTTCGGCGATCTTCATATACGCCAAGGCGAGATTGTCGGACTTGGCGAGCGTCGCGCCGAAATCATCGGCGCAGATCTCTTTCCACGCGGCGTCGAAATCGTCCGCTTCGAACTCCGCCGCCATCGCGACGATCGCGTCGGAGAGTTCGGCGTCGTCGAAGTTCGCGGTATTGCCGGCGAGCGTTTCGAACGCGGCGACTTGGTTCACGCCGTTCTTAGCGAGCGCTTGGGCCGCGGCGACTTTCAGGGCGTTGGAGCCGTCGTTGGCGATCTTGAGGAGCAGCGCGTTGGCGGCTTGACGGGACCCGTCGTCTTTGCGGTCGCCTATAGCGCGCGCTACGCGAACTTGCGTCGCTTCCGAGAAATCTCCAAAGGCGGCGACGAGCGCGTTGACGGCGGCGACGCCGGAGTCGTCGTTCAGTTCGCGGATCGACTTGATTGCGGCGCTTACTTTCAGGGCGTCGCTGGTCTTCAAGGTCGCGACGATCTTTGCGGCGGCGTCTTCAGGACCGACGGTAACGATCCAGCGATAGAGCCCGGCGGCTTGAACGAAGCTCGGGAAGTCGGGCTTCGCAAGGAGCGCGTAGAGTTCGGCGGCTCTTGCGGCGTTCCCCGCTTTGACGAATTTGTCGGCGGCGTAGAGGATCCCGTCGCCGAGCCCGCGTTTCAGGAGGAAATCGGCGCCGGAGAAATCTTTGTTGGCTTCGTCGGCGAGGTACGCGGCGGCGTCTTCAGATCCGATCATGCCCATTGCGGCGTAGATCGCTTTGGTAACGAGGACGTCGTCGGCGTATTTCGCGCCGAGTTCTTTCAGCTGCGGAACCGATTCGGCTTTGCCTCGGACGCCGATCGTGTCGACGACGCCGACGAGCTGCAAGCCGGTCAGTTCGTTAGCCGCTTGCGCCAACGCGGCGTCGCACGCTTCGTAAGGCATCGATTCGAGCGCGTATCGGGCGCTGAAGCTGAGTTTTTCGTACGGGAGCATCGCGGCGAGCGCCGGAATCGCTTTTTCCGTGCCGATAACGGCAAGACGCTTGCACGCGACGTTTTTGACCAGGATATCTTGGGGTTCGTCGCCCGGCTTTTCGATCGTTTCGATCAGGAACGCTTCGTCGTCGGACGTGATGATCGCCTGCACGTCTTGCGCGCGCGCGGACGCGGCGGCAAAGAGCGCGGCGACGGCGAGCGCGAGAAGCGACGTCGTGAATAATTTTCTCATAATGAATATCTCCAAATCGTTTGCTTGCTTACTGTTAAGCGGTAATGACAAACGGTTGTTTGTTGTTGAAATTAAAGTAACGCCGTCTTGACTTACAGGGTGTATGGGGCGCGCATAGCGCGAGTGCGCATACGGTTGGCCGCTTCGTCGGTGAATTCTTCTTTGACGGGGTCGAATTCGACGGGCCGCTTGAGCTGCCACGCGATGTAGGCGCAGTGGGACGCGATGTGCGACTGAGCGGCGACGTAGGCGTTCGCGGCGGGGTCGCGGCGCGTCTTGACGCATTCGACGAATTCGGCGATATGGGTGGACGGGTCGGTGCCGGGCAAGCCGAAGTACTTGAGCTCGCCGCGCAGGGAGTCGTCGGAGACCGCCATACGGCCGCTGTCGCCCGTTTCAACCCAGCCGTTTTCGCCGACATAGCGCGCGGAGCAGGTGCCCAGACCGAGCCAGCCGTCGGTCCGCATGACCAACTTGACGCCGTCGTCGTAGTATGCGACGATGTTTCCGGCGATCGTGCCGTCCGGATTGAATTGGGGTTCGTACCTGACGGGCGCGGTGTGGTCTTTTTGCGCCGCCCATTGGCACAGGTCGACGGTGTGGGAGCCCCATTCGAGGATGCCGCCGCCGTGGAAGTCGAATTTACTGCGCCAGTCGCCGCGCACGTACGCTCGGTTGTACGGCCGCCACGGGGTCGGGCCGAGCCAGCGATCCCAGTCGACTTCGTTCACGTCCGGTTCCGGTTCGGCGGGGTACCAGTCGTGGTTGGTGGCGGGCCATAGCGTGTTGGCGTGTACTTCGGTCAATTTGCCGAGCTTGCCACTCTGGACGATCTTGGCCGCGAGCTGGAAGTTGCCGATGTTGCGGCGCTGCGTGCCGGCTTGGTAGACGATCCCGTAGTTCTTGACCGCGTCGGCGAGCGCGCGGCTCTCTTGGATCGTGAGGGAGAGCGGCTTTTCGCAGTAGACGTCTTTGCCGAATTTCGCGGCGGTGATCGAGGCCATCGTGTGCCAGCGGTCGCCGGTTGCGATCAGGACGAAATCGATATCCTCGCGGACGAGGAGATCTTCCATATCCTTGTACATATCGCATTTGTCGTCCCCGTTCGCTTGGTCGGCCATCGCTTTCACCGCTTCGCGCCGTTCGCGGCGCACGTCGCAGATCGCTTTGAAATGGACGTCGGGACGAGCGAGGAAGTGTCTCAGGTCTTCTTGACCGCGGCCGCCGATACCGATCGCGCCCATCTGCAGTTTGTTGCTGGGCGCTGCGGCTGCGTCGAGCCCGAGCGCGGAGGCGGGAATGTAGGTCGGGGCGAGAGTCGCCGCCGCGCCGACGATCGCGCAATTTTTCAGAAAATCGCGGCGTCCGAGTTTGTGTTGAGTGGAATCCATGTAAAAAACCCTTTCTGGCGTTCGCAGGGGTAAACCGCCTGCGCCGAGTAAGTTCGGCGTCGAACGGAAATAAAACGTTTTGGATTGTGTAAGATGGAAATAGTCTCTTTCGCACAATTGCACGAAAAAAGACCTCTTTGTGTAATGATAAAAGATTACGATAAGAAAATCAAGCTTCTTCCCCAAAATTTTTTGCAGTTTTAGCAAATTAGCCAAATTGTGCGGCAGTTCGAGGGATGGGAGATGAAAAAACGCGGCGCCGGGGAACAAATCCAGCGCCGCGTTTTTGTGATACGCGCTCGTTGCGGTTCAGGTTAGAACTCGACAAAGAGATCGTCAAGGAGTTCTTCGTCGGCGAAGAGTTCTTCTTGCAAGGTCGCCGCCGGCGCCGGGGCTTTGACGACACAGCAACCCACGACTCCGTAGTCGACGGGGTCGCTGCCTGGGGAATCGACGGTCTTGAGCCTGACGGGGTAGACGCCTGGAGCCGAGTAGGGGTGGTAGGCGTTGTAGGTAAACCCAAAATGGTTGACGGGCGCTTCGTATTGCGGATTGGCGCCTTCGCCCCAGTTGATAATCCACTGCGAGATCGGATTAGCGGTTGTCGAGTAGACGCGCAGGGAGATTCCGGCAGGGAACAAATTGGGTTCGAAATCTTCAACGATGTAGGCGCGGTCACTCAGATTAATTTGCGAGGCGACGACGCTTGTTGTCGCATTAAGTACTTGAATATTCGAGCGGAAAATAACGTTGGGGTTATCGCTCGAGTAGTACTCAATGACGTACGAACTGCCGGACTGCAGGGCTGGAATCGTATCGCCCGGCAATTGATAGTCGACGCCGCTAACTTGGTCCACTTTTCTAACGTTGACGCAAATTGTGTTCGGCATGGTCGTAAAGGATTCTGCCAACGCCTCAAACGTCAATTTGTGTTCAGAGGTTGCCTCGCCGTAGCGGACGAAGGTATCGAGCAGCTCGCGTCCGAGCGGGGACACGTCCGGAAAGAACGCTTGCGCCATAGCGCCGATCGCGTCGTCGCCAACGTTGCAGGTAACGGCGACAGTCGGAGCATAGGAGGCGTCGTTGCCGATGAATTGGAAGGTCGAGGGGGCTACCCATTCAGTGGGGAAAGCAATATCAATAGGTCGAACAGCGACGATGGCGCCGCCGATGACGTCGGCTCTGTTGTTCGTGAACGCAACGTTCGCTTCGAAAATTTCTAATACTCCGTTGATGTAATCGATCGCTCCGCCGGCGTTTTCGGCAGTATTGCCGGAGAAGCTCGTTTCGCCTTGGATTGTAAAGTCAGATTCGGCGCCGCTTGTGAAGATCGCGCCGCCGTTGCCGCCGAAATCTTTTGACCCGCTGACGAGCGAGTAGGGACTGATCTCGGCGGCGTTTCCAGAGAACGCGCAGTCGTCGATCGACGTGAGCAATGAGTTCTGAATAGCTCCGCCGGACGCGGCAGTATTTGAAGCGAAGGTTGAGTTGTAGACGCTGAGCCAGCCGAAGTTCCCAATAGCCCCCCCGTATTTAGACGCAACGTTGTTGGCGAAGTCAGCTTTGTAGATATCCGCATGGGCGGGGACGGGGTCTTGGTTGGAATCGTATAGGAGCGTATTATAAATAGCGCCTCCGGAACCGCCCAGCAACGGCGAGGCGCTTCCGGATATGGGTTCAGCGCCGAATGCTTTATTTGCACTGAAGGTTGTGCGTTCGGGGAATTCTGGATATTCGAAACCGATCGTTAGCCATCCCGCATTATAGATCGCGCCGCCAAAGCCGCGCGCTGTCGCCGGGTCGAGCCCAACTTTCGCGCCGTTAGCCTCGTTTAGTTCAAATAGATTCTCGCCCGATAGAGAGACCGCTCCATAATTGGCGATCGCGCCGCCGCGCAGGGAATAGTTGTTGCGGAACTCAACGTCTGTTCCTGCGAAATGTCCGCCCTCGGCGACGCAGACTGCGCCGCCGCCCCTTTCAGCATAATTATTGGAAAAGACTCCGCCAACGGAGGAGAATTCTGTATTGTACGCGACATAGACCGCGCCGCCAAGTCCTTCGATCGACGCAGGTTCGCTGGCGTTCGCACGCGCGAAGGTATTTGCAAAGTTGAGATTATAGGTTGCGAGAAAGCCGTCTTGGATATTGAATAGACGCCCGGTGTTATCGGCGCTTCCTTGTACGGTAACGTTAACGCCATTGGAGTTCTTGCCTTCGATGACGCCGCCTCCCATCACGAGGATTTCGGAATCGAGGAAACAGTTTTGGACGTTTCCAGCGAATTGGATCGTCTGATAGACGCCGTCCTCATACGAGTACCTGTCAACGTATCCGTAGGAGTTCTCGAAGTCGTTGAAGTCGCCTCCGCGATAATATCGGTTGAGATAGTCGTTTGCTTCGCGCAGAGAAAGCCTGTTTGGGGAGCCGTCGGCGTTGAAGTCGTCGGTATGGTCTAAGGCGTCTTCGGAGATATTCACGATAATTTGCGGCGCGATACCCCATCTGCCGCGATAGGCTCCGGCGTCGACCTTATAGGGCTCGGCTTCTGTTTTGATCCGGGGGATTCCAGCGAGGTCGTATCCGCGAAGATCGCTTTCCGTGTTGTATCCGTTTTCACTGCTGACATACAGGATACTTCCAAGGTTGATTGCAGGGCTTCCGTAGGTTTGCCGGTAGTCTCCGTTTGTTTCGTCGACGTAGAGATCGCCGTAAACTGCGTGGGTCTAGACGATATTAGTTGGATCGACGTCCACGTTTCCGCCGGGCGTGTCTTCAACGACGGATTGCGTTACCCAGACCCTCGCGTTTGCCGTGTAGAAATCGGAGCCGGCGTGTCCCGTAAAAATTGAGTTGTAGACGTTGAACTCGTCGCTGGACGCGCTGTAAAGGCCGTAACTGTCGGCGCCGTTTACGGTCGTGTTGTTGGCGACGGTGCAGTTGTAGAGCGCGCCTTCAGCGCCGCTGAAATAGAGCCCGGCGCCGGGGACGGCGTTGACGGCGGCGTTATCGGCGACGAGCGAGTTGGTAATTTTGAAAAGCGCGCTTCCGACGTCAAGAGCGCCTGTCGCGCCATATTTAATGTTGGTAATAGCGCAGTTCTCGATACGCAGGCTGTCGTTGTTTTCGGCGTAGATAGCCACGCCGTCACGCGAGCTGTTAATTGCGTTTTGCATCAACTCGACGGACGCTGAGTTTGTTAGAGTCAGACCTCGCAGAACCACGGCGCCGGCGGAACTATGGACTTTAATCATTGGGGCGTCAACGGCGCTTGTATAACCGAGCGCGGCGCCGTCTATCGTCATGCCTTCAAACGTTGGAGGAGCGTCGCCCTCTCTGCCGAACAGATTCCATGCGTCGATGGTAACGGGTCTTTCGATTTGCAACGTGTCGGTAAGAATAATTGTCCTGCCGATGATTTGGTCGGCAAAAGCGATCACAGCCCCGTCTGGAGCGTTGGCAAGCGCTTCGCGCAGCGAGATGTGTCCGTCGTTAGGGTTGACGACGTCGGCGGTTGTCGTAACGAAAAATTGGCTTGTTAGTTCGGCGTCGGAGGCTGCGTCTCCGTATCCGCCCGGGACTTCCTGCGCAACGGCGTTGGCCGTCGAAAGGGCGACAGTCTGCCCGGCGAATTCTCCGCTCGTGTAGGTAACGACCGCTTTCAGGCGTTTGCCGAGAAGGTAGGCGTCTCCAATGCAGTACTCCGCAGCCTCGGCGCCGAGCGGCGTCTCAATATTTTCAGCGTCGACGCAGCTCCACGCGTACGTTGCTGTCGAGTCGGGAGCAATATTCACAGCAACCGAACAGCCAAAGATCGGCGAATCGGTCGACAGGGACGTCTGCGTTGCAGTCGCTTCTGAAAAGGTCCTCGCCGTAAGCTCAACGACGTCGGAAGCGATCATATCGGGCGCAGTCGCGCTGACTGAGAACGCGTATTCCGTATTGCTTGCGAGCCCGACTGCGGTATAGGAGTTTGTGTCCGTCGTATAGGTTGCGCCGTTAAAGACGACGGCGTATCCGGTTGCGTTGGGGACGGCGTCCCAAGTAAATGCGAGCGAATCGGACGTCGCGGCGTGGAGAAGACCAGTCGGCGCGGCGAGCTGCGCTTGATTGATCGTCAGGTCGTATTCGACAGACTGAACGACGCCGCTGACTGGTTCTACAGCAGTAATTGTAACAACGTAAGGCGTTCCAGAAGAGTTGAGCCCGCCACTAGAAATCAATTTACCGTCGGCAACGCTGACGAAAGCGGCAGATTCTTCAACGGTGTAATTACCGAGAGCGACTGCAAGGTCGGCGGCGGTAATGCCTTCATACAAGTTGACGTCGGTCATTTCCTTATTGACGTCGACGACGGCGTATGCGGAACCGGCATAATCGGTAAGCGCGACCATCGGGTTGATCAGCATTTGCGTCTCAACGCCGTTCGTATTGGTCGTCAAGCGAACAGGATCGACGACGCCCGCCGCGGCGCTGGGTAAATAAAATCTATCATAATAATGGTTAAAGGAGATTTCGTTGTTAGAGGAATCGAGAATCTGAACGGTCGCTTCATCGGGAAGATTCTCCAAGTTGACTGTAATACCGCGTTTGACGATCAAGGTCTCGACGTCGTAATCGATAGTCAAGTAGGAAAGATTCGTGTTGGCAGCCAGTTCTAGTTCCGTTAGATTATTGTTGTAGCAGTAGAGATGGTAAAGCTTCGTGTTGGCGCTCAGATCTAGTTCCGTCAGATTATTGTTGTAGCAGTAGAGATGGTAAAGCTTCGTGTTGGCGCTCAGATCTAGTTCCGTCAGATTATTGTTATAGCAATAGAGATGATAAAGCTTCGTGTTGGCGCTCAGGTCCAGCGTCATAAGGTTATTGTTGTAGCAGTAGAAGTGGTAAAGGTTCGTATTGGCGCTCAGGTCCAGCGTCGTCAGGTTATTGTCGTAGCAGTGGAGAATACTAAGGCTTGGAGCTCCCGAAAGTCCTAGCGTCGTCAGATTATTGTTGTAGCAGTAGACAGTCTCAAGACTGGGAACGTTCGAAAGTTCCAGCGTTGTCAGATCGTTGTTGTAGCAGTAGAGGTATTTGAGGTTCGCAGCGCCGGAAAGTTCTAACGTCGTCAGGTTATTGTTGTAGCAATAGAGATTCCTAAGTTTTGTAAAGTTGGAAAGGTTGAGCGTCGTCAGATTGTTGTCGTAGCAGCTAAGGCTCGTCAAATTCGTGTTGGCGCTCAAATTAAGCGTCGTCAGATTGTTGGCGTAGCAGCTAAGGTACGTCAGACTCGCCCCGCCGGAAAGTTCTAGCGTCGTCAGGCTATTTTCATAGCACCTGAGCTCCTTAAGACTTGCGTTGGCAGTCAGTTCGAGCGACGTCAGACTATTGTTGTAACATCTCAGGTCTTTAAGATTCACGTTAGCAGTCAGATCGAGCGACGTCAGACCATTGTTGTAGCAGTAGAGGTACGTCAGCCCCGCCGCGCCGGAAAGATCCAGCGTCATTAGATTATTGTCGTAGCAGTGGAGGTGTGTCAGACTCGCATTGGGACTCAGATTGAGCGTCGTCAGACTATTGTTGTAGCAGTAGAGCGTTTCAAGAAGCGTGTTTGCGCTCAGGTTGAGCGCAGTGAGATTGTTGTTGGAACAGTCGAGAACGCTCAAATTCGGCAAAGCGGAGACGTCCAGACTTGTCAGAGCGCAACGGCTGGCGACGAGTTCGGTCAGATTTGGGAAGGCTCCGAGAGTCAGGTTTCCGCCGGGCGCCTCTGTGATTGTCAATTTGACAACCTCCTCGTCCGTGGTTGCGCCATAGGCGTTGTATATGACTTGCGCGGCGTTTAACGCGTCAAGCGCGGCAGTCCCCGTCGTCTTGTGTACGGAGCTTACGTCGATAGGCGCGTCGGAAAGGTTTGCGGCGGTCGTTAGCTGAACCGGTTCGGCGTCGTCGCTGGGGGCGTCGAGCGCGGCGAGATCGGTAACGCTCAAGAGTTGACGCTCCTCGAGATTTTCCAGCCTGAGCCGCGTAAGACGAGCGCCTTTCAAGGGGTCGGCGTTGCGAAACTTGGTGAACAAACTGATCTTTTTCATAGGAATTGCCTTCAAAAAGGTTGCTTCACTTCAATCGGCGACATAAGGATCGAGCTAATTCTTCCATAAGCAAGGATCAGCTGAACCCATGGCGCCCGTTATCCGCCGGTTTTCGAACGCGCAAATCGCTTAAAACGGGAAGATAACGGCGTCAACACAATTTTGGAGCTGGCGCCGCACATAGCGGAACAAAAGCCCTCTAATGCGCAATTATCACATAATCCCCACAATAAAACAACAGAATACGCAAAGAAATTCCGTTATTTTTTATGTTTTTAACTTTTTCTTTGAGGAGATTAGAAATTGTTGCCAATCGACCCTAATTAGTTTGTAATGGACGCGTTCAAAGCGCGCCGCCGGAAAAGGAGGTCAGACGCGGCGGTAAAGGTCGACATTAATGAGAACGTCGGAAAGATTCGCAACGGGCGCGCAGCGAACAGGTTTGGCAATTACTGCGGTTGGACGCTAATTTGCGTTAAATGAGTTCAAAAGACGACGTCGCTCCCCTCTTTTAAGGCGTCGGCAACGTAATCGATCGCGCTGCGAGTTGCACGCGCTATTTGCCGTCAGCGCGTGACGAGTCGTTAATTCTGATATTTGACCGGATTTTGTCTGGATTCAAAAAAGACAGTAAAACATTGGTTTTGCAGCGGAGCGCCAAGACGACCGACTATTGGCGTTGTTCCTAAAAAACGCGGCGCTGGGTTTTATTCCAGCGCCGCGTCTGTCATTTAACGCGATCCTTGCGTTCCAGGTTAGAGCCCAATGAAGAGCTCGTCGAGGAGATTAGAATCGCTGAAGAACTCGTCTTGCGTATCCAACTGAGCAGCGGACGTCGGCAGAGGGACAACACAGTTTAGGAGGCTTGTGTACGTCTCGGAGTTGTTGTTAGCGTCAAGTGTCGTAACGGTTACCTCGTAATCGTCTGCGACGGTGTAGAGATGATAGGCGTTGCAGGCAAACCCGTAATCTTCGACGATATTCTGCGTGCCGTCGCCCCAGTTGATAGTTCATTGCCTGATCGGAACCGGATTGCCGACCGTGGAGTAGACGCGCAGGGAGACCCCCGTAGCGAGGTTGTCCCCGCCGCTGATGTAGGCGCGTTCGGCAAGATTAATTTGCGAGGCGACGATGCTTGTCGTCGGGTCGACAACATTGATGTGCGCGTGGAAGACAACGGCAGGCTCCTCATGCGAGTAATACTCGACGACGTTCGGACCGGTTGTCAAGCCTGAAAGCGGCGGATCGTTCGGTCCCAAGGGAGGATAGTCAGCAGCGTTGTTTAGCTTGACATAGATTTTCGTCGGGACGTACGTGAAGGATTCTGCCAACGCAGAGAACGTCAACTTATGTTCCGAGGTCGTCTCGCCGTATCGCGTAAAGGTATCGAGCAGCTTGCGGTCCACGGGGGACTGAGCGGTTGGGAAGAAGGCTTGCGCCATCGCGTTAATCGCGTCGTCGCGGACGCCGACGGCAACGGCGACGTTCGGGGCGTAGCGCGCGGTGTTTTCGATATGCGGACCATCAGGGTCGAGTGGGTTGACGAAGTCAAACGCGAAGGTCGAATTGGCGAAGGTAATCGGTTTCGTTGCGATGACCGCGCCGCCGATGACCGTTGCTTTGTTGCCTTGGAAGTCGACGTCCGCGTTGTTGAAGGTCAAGGACCCGTTGATGTAATCGATAGCGCCGCCCGCATTTTCCGCTTCATTGGTCTTGAAGATCACGCGGTCTTGGATCGTAACGCTTTTGTCGGCGCCGCTCGCAAAGATCGCGCCGCCGTTGCCGCCGTAATCTTGACCGTTCGACGTGAGCGACGAGTTTCGGTAAAGCAGGGCTTTGTTCGTGTCGAACGTGGCGCCGGTGATTGTGGCGGTTCCGGAGTTCTGGAGAGCCCCGCCGGCGGACGATTCGTTTCCCTGAAACGTAACGTTCGCAGCGGCGAGCGCGCCGAAGTTCGAGATCGCGCCGCCGTATTTGGACGAAGTGTTGGTGTTGAACACGGCGTTATAGGCGCTAATAACGCCCGAGACGCCGCCTTGGACCGTGTTGTAAATGGCGCCGCCAGAACCGCCTACCAACTGCCCGCTGGCTCCAAGCTTCTCGCTCAGCGCTTTGTTGCCGGTGAAGGTGGTTATACACTGAGGCTGGTTCAGAGCGGCGATATTCAGCTCTCCAGCGTTGTAGATCGCGCCGCCAAAACCGGGATTAACTGTCGCGTCGAAGCCGGGCGCGCCGTTGAAGACAGCGACGCTAGCCTTGTTATTCGCAAGCGTGTTCACATTGATCAGGTTAGCAGTTCCGAAATTGGCGATCGCGCCGCCGCGCAGGGACTGGTTGTCAGAGAGGTTGACGTTCGATCCTCTGAAGAAGCCGGTCGGTTCGACGAAGACGGCGCCGCCGCTGACCACTGCATAGTTGTTGCTAAATCCTACGCCGTTAGCAAGGAAGTTAGCGTTGGCGGCAATATAGAGCGCGCCGCCTTTACCATAGGTCGACGACGTAGTCTCCTCAGTTTGGCTCGCTCGCGCATAGGTGTTCTTCAAGTTGAGGTCAGTAGCGGTGATTGTCGTGTTGCCGCGCACGTTGAAGAGCCGCGTGGCGTCAGTGGCGGCGAGCCCGTCGCCTGCGGCGGGGTTCGACCTGCTCACGGTTCCATGGATGGTAACGTTGTCGGCGGGGATAGGCCTCGTTCCGACGATCGCATAGTTTTTTTCCGAGAAGATTTCGGAAGTAAGGTAGCAGTTTTCGACGTTGTCAGCGAAGCGGATCGTCGAGTAGACTTCGCTCAGGGGTTGGGTTCCGTCAGTAACAGCAAAGGAGTTAGCAAAGTCGTTGAGATTGCCGCTGTAGTAGTATCGACCAACATATTCGTACGCTTCGCGCAGCGAGATGTTACGAGGCGAGCCGTCGGCGTAGAAGTCGTCGCTGTGGTTGACGATATCCTCTTCGATGGTTACGACGATCATCGGGACGACAACCCATCCGGCGCTGAAGGCGCCCATGTCGACGTCATATGGCTCGGTCGCGCCTTTCAGGCGCCAGTTTCCTGCGAGGTCGTATCCTCGTTGGTTGTTTTGGGCATTCAGGTTATATCCGTTCGTATTGCTAACGTATGGGCGATGACCGTTGTTGATCGCGATACTGCTCGGGGCAAGCCAGTATCTGCTTTTACAGTAGCCATTGTGCTCTGCGGTAAAGATGGCGCCGTGGGTTGCAGGAGCATACTGTATGCTCCCAATGCCGATGTTTACATTCGGATTGGTTCCAGGTTTTTCATAGAGAGTGTACGTAACGTTGAGGGCAGCTTTTTTTGCACGGAAGTCCGAGGTTTCATGACCGACCACAATGGAGTTGTGGACGGAAAACGCTGTGTTGGAGTTGTTATAGACCCCGTATTCTAAGGCGCCTGTGAGGTCGTCACGGACGGAGTTATTGGCGACGGTGCAGTTGTACATGGCGCCGGTTCCCCCCTCAAAATAGAGACCGGAGCTAGTGTGACAGTTGTGGGAAAGCGCGATATTGTCGGCGATAAGGGTGTTGGTAATTGTGAAGTTGTCGGCGGCGATTCGGAGGGGCCCGTACGCGCCGTACTTGAGTCTAATAAAGGAGCAGTTCTCGATGCTCAGGTCGACGCCGCTGTTGCAGTTGATAGCAATGCCGTCCCTCTGGTTGTCTATAATGCCCGTCATTTCCTGGACGGTCTTCGAGTTCGCAAAGGTTAGACCGCGCAAGGTAACGTTGATATTGTTGCCCTTGATTTCCATCATCTCCTCATTACCCGTGCCGGGGTAATAGAGATCGGTTCCGCAGATGATAACTCCTTCGAACTCTTTGAGGGGCATATTGGGTTCGCCCGGTAAAGCCCATCCGTCGATAGTCAGCGACTTATTGATCTTAAGCTTGCCAGCTCCGGCAGCCGGGCTAAGGACAATCTTCCCGCCGATGATACTAGGATCAAAGGTAATAGTGTCGCCGGAGTTAGCAATAGCGATCGCTTCGCGCAACGTCGTCAGATTATCGCCAGAGACGCCGGGGTCGGCGAGCGAATCGACGACCCAAACAGCAAGCATTTCTCGCGATTCAAGCGACTCGAGCCGGAGTTTCCGCGTGTTGCACGATTTTGGGCGTCGCGGTAAGTATTACGGTTAGACGGACGTAAGAGCGTGTCTAACAAGTTAGCAAAGGACATAACTTTTCCCCTGTTTTTATAAAGCGTCTATAAGGAACTCACCGCGCCGCAAGTTAAGACGCGCTGCCTACGTTTGAAACGAGCGCGTAAATGGAACGTGTTCAGCCGACCCGAGAATAGAAGGGCTCTATTCTTTTCTTTGCGGCTCGGCGATTCGTTTCCCATCCCCTGGCGCATCTGTCAACTTGTTCGCTTATCCTCTTCTGATAATAAGCGCTTATGTTGATAAGAGCCCGTCTGAAGGCGTATCCGCCCTGTTTGCGGGGCTCGTTCTATCGGCTTTTTGTTCCGACGACGTCGGTGCGGCAGTTGCTGGAGCTAATTCTGACAGTTGAACGGCTTTCGTCCAGCGGGGCTACGGAACAAATAGCGTCAATTTGGGAATTTTTTGCATACGTTCCCAGACTACTTTCCAAATTCTACACCGGGATGTTAATAAAATCAAGTACTAAATGGAACAAAAAAAGAAAAAATGAAAAATTTTTGTAATTTAGGCGCTTTGGATAAGGATTTAAAGGCATTTGACGAAAAAATTTTTTTTGACAAAAAACGCATCGCAAGGCTTTTAGCCCTGAGCCGCGTTTATCTTAACGTCTGTTTAATGCTGTTTGGTTTAGAACTCAACGAAGAGTTCGTCGAGGAGTTCTTCGTCGGCAAAGATTTCCTCTTGCAGGACCGCCGCCGACGCCGGGGCTTTGACGACGCATTCGCCGACGTACCCGTAATCCTTGAAGTTGCCGCCAGAGGAATCAGTGGTCGTGAGGGACACTTTGTATTTGCCCGCATTGTCATAGGGGTGGTAGGTGTTCAAGGTGAAACCGAACCGAGGGATTGTCTGCGTTTGGGTTCCGCCTTCTGTATCCCAATTGATCGTCCACGAACCGACCGGAATTGGATTAGCGGCAGTGGAGTAGATGCGCAGGGAGACGCCGGCGGCGAGCGAATTAGAGCTGATGTAGGTGCGTTCGCCAAGGTCAATTTGCGAGAAGACGACGCTTGTCGTCTCGTCGAGTACTTGGATATGCGAACGGAAAACGACGTCGGGGTTGTCGCTCGAGTAGTAAAAGACAGTATGCGAGCCGACCGACAAGTTGTAAGAGGTTACGTTATTCCAGAGGCCATAGGGGTTGGAGTCGACTTTGACGTAGAGGTTCGTCGGGACTTCCGTAAAGGATTCGGCAAGCGCAGCAAACGTCAATTTGTGTTCGGAGGTCGAGACGGCGTAGCGTACAAACGTGTCGAGTTTATCGCGCGTCGGAGCGCTCGTTGCAAAGAACGCGTTGGCAATATTGCCAATATCGTCGTCGCGCACGTTGCAGGTAACGGCGACGTTCGGCGCGTAATATCCAGTCGTGTTAGCGTCGGTGTTCTGACCAAACGTGAAGCTCGAGCCGACGAAGGCGATCGGTTTAGCGGCGACGACCGCTCCGCCGATGACCGTTGCTTTGTTCTTTTTGAACGCAACGGTCGCGTTGTTGAAGGTCAGGGACCCGTTGATGTAATCGATAGCGCCGCCCGCGTTTTTCGCGTCGTTTTCAGTGAAGCTCACGGCGCCGACGATCGTCAGGCTGGAGTCTGAGCCGCTTGCGAAGATCGCGGCGCCGTTGCCGCCGTAGTCTCCGTCGCGAGGGTTCGCGGTCAGCCTGTTCTCGCCTACATTGGCGACGTTTTTAGTGAAGGAACTTCCCGTAATCGTCGCTGTTCCGGAGGTCTGAAGAGCGCCGCCTGCCGCCGCGCGGTTGTTGTAGAACGTCGTGTTCTGGACGTCAAGGTCGCCGAAGTTCGAAATGGCGCCGCCGTACTTGGAGGCGGTGTTCCCGTTGAATGCGGCGTTGTAGACGGACAAGGAGACGGTCTTTCCGGTTCGGGACGTGTTATAAATGGCGCCGCCGGAACCTCCTTGGAGATGCGCGCCGGATGCGGGCTGAACGCTGACGGCGGTGTTTTCGCTGAAGGTTGTAACGTCCGGCGCATAGTTCTCTAAGCCAATCTCCATCGTCCCGGCGTTGTAAATCGCACCGCCAAAACTGTTCGACGTCATATTGGCAGATAGAGCGCCTGCCGTGTTGTTGGCAAACGTGTTCACGCCCGAGATCGAGACGTCGCCATAATTGGCGATGACGCCGCCGCGGAACGACTGGTTGTGGTGGAAATTGAGGTTTGAGCCTCCGAAATAGCCGTTCTCTTCGACATAGACGGCGCCGCCGGCGCTTAATGCGTAGTTGTAGGAATATTCTCCGCCGTAGGCGTAGTAACTTGCGCCGCTAGCGATGTAGAGCGCGCCCCCTTTGCCTTTGGTCGAGGACGTATCGCTGGGATTAGCGCGCGCAAGCGTGTTCTTGAGCTTGAGGTTAAAGGCGTTGATCGAGCCGCTTTGGACGTTGAATAGCCGGACGGCGTCAGTTGTGGCAAGATTCGGCAAGGGGTCGGCGTCGCTTCCTCTCACGGTAACGTGGGGCGCGCTCGGCTTGGTTCCTATGATCATATAGGTTTTTTGCGAGAAGATTTCTTCGTTCAGTCGGCAGCTGGAGACGTTTGAGGCGAATTTAATCGTCTTGTACGCGTCGCTTGTCGTCGTATAGGCGAAGGAGTCGGGGGCTCTGAAGTTGCCGCCGACATAGTAGTAGTCGACGTAATTGTACGCTTCGCGCAGGGCGATCGTATTGGCGGCGCCGTCGGCGTAGAAGTCGTTAGTGCGGGCGACCGTATCGCTTTCAATGGTAACGATAATGGTCGGGGTGAAAGCGGCGTACGCTCCGGCGTCGATAGCGTAGGGCGCGGACGCGTTTTTGCGCCGATAGTTTCCGGCAAGGTCATAGCCGCGATTGTTGTTCAGCGACGTCAGGATATATCCGTTGCTGGCGCCGAAGTAGGCGTCGCTGCCTTTGTTATTGGCGACGCTGTTTTTGGCCAGCCAGTATTTCCCATTTGCCGCGTCGACGTAGAGAGGACCGCCGGTATAGAGGACGTTGGTGTTGCCGATGGGTACGTTGCTGTTTCCTTTTTCAACGACGGAATACTGGACGTCAAACGTTGCATTTGTCGACGCTCTGTAGAAGGCCGAGCAAGTATGGCCCGTGAAGATTGAGTTGCGAACGTAGGCTAGAGAACTTGCCTGGCAGTAGAGGCCGTGGCTTCCGGATACGTTTCTACGGAGTTGTTGGCGACGGTGCAGTTGTAGATATAGGCTTCCGAATTGCTTCCGACAAAGATAGCTGCGCCGTAGTGATAATCGGGATTGTTCGAGCGAAACGTGGTGTTGTCGGCGATGAGCGAGTTGGCAATTCGGAGCTGATGGCCGTAGAAATCGACGACGCCGCCCGAGCCGTATTTGACGCCGGTAAAGACGCAGTTCTGAATCGTAAGGCTGGCGCCGTTGGCTGACGAAGCGTAAATAGCGACGCCGTCGCGATCATGGTTGAAAACGGAGCCGTTGGCCGCCGAGTTGGTGAAGGTCAGTCCCCGCAGGATTGTCGGGGTGGTGGAGGACGTGGTTATTTCAACCATCGGCGTCCCGCCCGTTGCGGCGTAATTGAGGTTCGAGCCGTTGATCGTGATTCCTTTGTGGTCTTTGACCGACATACTTTGTTCCGCCGTATGCAGATTCCACGCGTCGATGGTAAGTTGCTTGGGGATAGTGAGGGTGCCGCGAGCGGGGTCAAGGTTAATCGTTCCGCCGATGAGATCGGCGCGGAAATTGATTGTATCGCCGGCTGCCGCGGCAGAGATTGCTTCGCGCAGCGAGGTGACTCCGTCTGTCGTAGAAACGACGTCAAGCAACGTCGTCACCGTATGGACGGCGAGGAGCTCTCGCGTTTCGAGGGATTCGAGCCGTAATGTTCGCGTTTTCGGCGCGTTTTTCGCGTTGCGGCGATTATTGCGGTTAGAAGGACGTGAGATAATACCCAACAAATTAGAAAAGGACATCAACTTCCCCTTTTTTGAAAGTATCAAACGGCGTAATCAATAATGTTGCGAGCTGCGAATGCAGTCTTTTTTAAACGAGAGGCGCTGACGCGTTATAATCGGGCGACCGAAGAATAGAAAGGCTCCGTTCTTTTCTTCCCGACCTGGAGATTCGTTTCCTATCCCCATTGTAATCTAGCTATATCGTTTATTCCTACTAGTGAAAAGCGATTGTTTTGGGAAAGAGCGCCGTTCTAACGCATTGTCCACAGTTGAATAACGCTTTGTTTTCACGTTGGTTGTTCAAATAAGTGTGGCGCGTTTTGAACGCTTATACTTCCGCAAGTCCATTTTAACGCCTGAACAGGTTTTGTCCAGTGGTTTTGGACAAAGAAATTTGCCCTCTTCATTTGTATCGTCCTTAGCGGGCGCAGTTTGGGATTAGGAGCTTAACGCCGCGTTTGCTCGTTTGGACGATCCTTGCGACTAAGTTCCAACGAAGAGTCTGACGAGAATGGCGGCGTCTTCAAAAAAGCGACTTTTAGGATTGGCAGGGTCGTTTTCAGCGGAAGTTGAGTTAACAGCAAAACGCGGCGCTGGGAAACAAATCCAGCGCCGCGTTCTTTACGACAGGTGTTCGCTGCGCTTCGGCTCAGAGTTCAACGAAGAGCTCGTCGAGGAGCGCGGCGTCGCTGAAGAGCTCATCTTGCGCGTCTAACAGCGCGGCGGACGACGCTTTCGGGACGACGCAGAATCCGACGGTTCCGTAGGGCGTGGAGGCGCCCGCGAAATCGGAGGTCGTGAGGGTCAAGTCATAAGAGCCGGCGGCGGAGTAGAGGTGATAGAGGTTCAAGGCGAACCCGAAATTGTCGATCGTCGTGGTCGTTCCGTCGCCCCAGCCAATCGTCCAGGTTTTAACCGGATTAGCGGTCGTGGAGTAGACGCGCAGGGAGACTCCGGCGGCGAGGAGATTGGAGCTGATGTAGGAGTGTTCGCTAAGATTGATTTGCGAAGCGATTACGCTCGTATTGGCGTCGACAACCTGGATATGCGCGCGGAACATGACGTTCGAGTTTCCGTCAGCATAGTATCGGACGATGCGCGAACCTGGCGCCAGCGTAACGGTTTCCCAACGCCCGAGCTGCCTGAAAGGTTGGTCGTCGACGCTGATATGGATGGTTTGCGGGGT
>JAQVHZ010000112.1 GCA_028695965.1 Thermoguttaceae bacterium
TGCATTTTTGAACCTCTATTGTTGGTAACTTAAATTATTTCAATATGTTATATCATAAAAATGATATTGGTATAGACTTTGGCGACCAATTTTGGGAAAAATGCTGGAAGTTTTGAGAACTTCCCTGAAGTATGTCCACAATGGGCTTTAACCACTCAGATTCGTCGTCATATTCTAACGCTTTGTACCAAGCGCTTCTTAAGTTGATTCCGTCCAGATTTTGGATTCTTCTAAACAATTCGTCTTGAGCTACGTTCCCTTCAGCGCCTTCTTCGTCAAGACGCCCTTGCAGGTTTTGATTTGAATACTGGTAGTACAGCTTCCACATTCTATCGCGTCGACGCTCGAATTGTTGCCAAAAACCGCGCTCTGACGTCCCTAAGTCTTTTAGCAGTTCTCCAAAAATTGGATTTCGCTTCACACAATTTTCAAGATCAGACTCTTTGAGCTCAGCAACTAACTTCAAATAGGAAACTAGCGGACGCGTCGTTTTTTTGGCTGGCAGTATAGAATCAGAAACGCTAGCCGCACACAATAATTTCACCCAGCGCAGCACAAGGAGTTTATTCTTATAAAGCTCTTTTTTTGTCTCAATGAGACGACTACTGTCTCTCTCGATAGACTTTTGCCAGACAGGCCAATTTTCTTACAGAAAATGCTCGCTTTTTGTAAGAAATCATCGTCTGTCGCCGACTCGACTTTCTCAAGAGCCGACGCCAACATCAGTGAACTTATGCGCTTGTAGAGGGCAGGTCGCTTTTTCTCCGAAAAGACGTTCATTTCCGATGCAAGAACCTTTGTTATTTCCTCTCGTTCTGCTCTTAGATCCTTTTGTAATGATACTAGATCAGCGTTGCTCAGCGAAGACTGGACTTTTTTCAAATAATCCATATATTTCGCATATTCCAGATAGCTCGCTTGTTGCAACGGACTCAGGTCTTCCTGGCGCTCCGGATTCTTCTCATATTTCCAATAGAGACGTTCAGCCTCTTTGTCTTTATGAAAACCGAACAGAGAGAAAATGAAATCTACATTTCCACCTTTTCCCTCCAGTATTTTGCCTAATGAGCGTTGGGCGTGCTGAGAAGGAGTTCTAATAAGAATCGGTTTAGGATCTTGCCCTTCTTCCTCTTGGCGCCAATCATAGTATTGTGCCGTAACTAATCTTCCGCGAGCAAAAAAATTAAGCAGAAGTTCGTATGTTTTTTTGTCTCCTAAAAGAGAAACAAAAGCTTTTGAATCGGTCAATTGCTGCATTGTCAAAACAACAATATAGCCGTCTGCTACCAAAGCGCGCCACAACTCGTTTTGAGCGATTGCAACCTGCAAGTTGGTATTCCGAACAGAATCCAATTCCGGCAAATATCGATACTTTTCCATTGATCACACCTAATTCCCTGCGCTATTATGAAACTGCCTTCAGTATCATGTTCCCTTTTTGTTCTCCCTTTGGTTCCATACATGAATCCCTAGAAGGCATTTATCTCCACAATCACCACACAGCAGAACACAGCTTTTCTATTCGATGTTTTCTTCTCTTTACTTTATTATCGTCTCTCTTGTAAGGGCGCGTTATTTTTATCGCAACAAACAAACGCGCGCAACATAATTCTAACAAGCGACGAAGAGAAATTCAAGCTTAAGAGCCAAAAAATTAAAAATTTTCAATCGCGCAAATGAACCAAATCAATTGCGTTATTTTTGACTTCAACCCAAGACGAAAGTTCCGGAACGTCTCTAAACGAAGGGCTTATCCAACAATCGCCCCTTGAAACGTTCGCGGCGCTGTCTCAACCCTGGCGCTCGGCGTCGGCGTCGTTTGCATTGCTTTCCAGTTCTTGCTTCTCTTGCTCTTTCTTTTCCTGTTCGAAAATTTCTTCGTATGACGCCAGCAGCGCTCGTTCCTCTTGCTGTTTCCTACGCCAATTCTTGAATTTCTCGCAGAGCGAGCCGATGAACGCGGTTATCCGACGATAATAAGCCCAGTAGACAACATTGGCGCCGATAACCGCAAGAGCGAGCCCGACGCCTTTGTGTTTATCCAAATCCACGGCGGCTATGACATAAACAAAGGCAAAAAAGTTCGCGAAGACATATAAAACAACGGTCGCGCACGATACCTTTTGGTTCATCATCAATCTCCTTGCCTTTATGACAGGCGTCAGACGCGGTCGCCGCGCTGTCGGCGCAAAAAACGGTCCCCAAAATTTGCGTCGCTTCTCCTCGGTTCTCTAAACGCTCAGCGACGTTTGACCTTCTGCTGCTATAGTATGAAAAAAGGAGCCGGAATCAACCTTTTTTGCGTAATTTTTGCCGTTTTTTTTGAATATAGGCAAATTGCGGGGCCCCGACCTTCGCGTCGGAGCCCGAAAGGACGGACGACGAACTTGCAAGCTGGAAGCGCTCGGCTGGCGAAGCGACGAGCCCGCAAGTCGGGCTGCGTTCGGCGCGGGCTCAAGCCGCCGCAGTGAGCCTGGAAAGCGCGTCAGTTGCCGTTGTCTTTAGTCGCCCAATGGCGCAAGATGTTTTCCTGCAGTTCCGATCGGTTTCCGCGTAGGTTCGGATAGGACCGAATGAGCCGTTTTTGGGTCCGGGTCAAGCGCTCGCGGGCCTGGTTCGCGCGTTCTTGGAACTCGGGGTCTTCCAGGATCGCTTTGACTTTGCTCGACGTCTTCGCCGTGCTATCAGATATTCTTCTTCCAATCCTGTCGGAGAACTTCCTCATATTCTCATGCACTTCATAGAGTTTGACGAGTTCGTCCACCTGGCGGTCCAGCCCTTTGATCTGAACGACGGTGAGGACCGTGTCCACAAGTATTGAGACGGAAAGACCCGCAGTGAGAATGACGAGCAGAGTATCCGGCAGGAACTCCATGAGATTCTCAACGAACGGGTGCAGCTCTTTCATCACGACAGCGCCGGCAATTCCCCAAATGATCGAGAATCGAAGGCAGACATAGCCTCCGATATTGAACGGTTCCTCGCTGTAGTCCCACCATCGTTCGTGGAAAATTATGTCTAAAGTGAGACCGACCGCCAACTCTAAGACGGTGCAAAAAAGAGCCGACGCCAAGAGCAAGGCAAAGAAATTGTCGTCGATCGGCTCGGTAAAGCTAATGAGTAAAAGCATCCCAAAGCCGTAAATCGGGCAGTACGGACCGGCGAGCATTCCTCGGTTGATGAACTTTCCCCGTTTAAGCTACTGGTAAATCACCTCGACGCACCAGCCTAAAAAGGCGTATACATGAAAATAAAAAAGGAACTCGATCATTTCTATTCAGCGCTTCATCAACGATAAAAGGAGTTTATGCTTCTATCTCGTGCCGCGGTCGCCAGTCGTCTTTGCGGCTGACCCCGCGTAAAAACGGCGCCTCGTCAGATTCGGAGCGATCTTCCGCAAAAAATAAGTTCCAAAACAACGAGGAAACAGAAATGCATTTTAACGAGAAAGCACGATTGATTCAAGATTTATTTCAAGAAACTTTGCTAGTATTTCATGGGAAGCGGGCCCGTGTTTGCCATTGTTCGGAATCCATAGCGGCGTCGACCTGCTTATCAGGACGTTAAACTGCGGCTCCGGAAGCGCTGACGCCTAACAAAAACAGCCAAAGTTTGCGTCTCTGGAAAGATTGGAAAACGCGCGTTTTACCCGCCTTTACGCCAACTTGTCTGCCGACTTGTCTGCCGACCGTCGGGCGCTCCCGCCGCGTTCATTTCGCGGCGTCTTTCGCATATTCGCCCTGCAGATCAAACGCATGATTCATCGGTCCGGCGCCTTGACCCAGGTCGAGCATCGCCGACAACGCGTCGGAGACGTAGGCTTTGGCGCGCCGCGCCGACTCGACGAGCGAGAATCCTTTGGCAAGGTTGGCGGCGATCGCGCTGGAGAGGGTGCAGCCCGTTCCGTGCGTGTTGGGGTTGGCGACCCGTTTGCCTTCGAGCCAGATCAGTTCGCCTTGGGCGTACAGGAGGTCGTCGGCGTCGTTGGGGCGGTGCCCGCCTTTCAGGAGGACGGGGCGGCGATAGACGTCGCCGATTTGCCGCGCCGCGGCGATCATGTCCTCTTTTGTTTCCACGTCGAGCCCGGCGAGGACTTGCGCTTCGGGGATGTTCGGAGTAACGAGCGCCGCGAGCGGGAACAGGTCCGCGACGAGCGTCTGGACGGCGTCGTTCTTCATCAGGGCGGAGCCGGACGTCGCGACCATGACGGGGTCGACGACCACGTTCGCCGCCTGGTAATATCGGAGCCTGTCCGCAATGACGCGGACGAGCTCGCTGGAGGAAACCATGCCGATCTTGACGGCGTCGGGTCGAATATCCTCAAAGATCGCGTCGATTTGCTCTTGCAGAAACTCGGGCGTCGACTCCTGGACAGCCCGAACGCCGGTCGTGTTCTGCGCCGTCAGCGCCGTGATCGCGCTCATGCCGTAGACGCCGTTCATCGTCATCGTCTTCAGGTCCGCTTGGATCCCGGCGCCTCCGCTGCAGTCGCTGCCCGCGATCGTCAATACTTTTTTCATGGTCGTCGTTCGGTTCCTTTCCTGGTCGTCGTCGTTTCGCTGGCATATGCGCAGATTCAGCGCGCTTAACTTGTTGTGAATATTCGGGTTTGGCTATTGTTTCTTCTTATGCGTTGACCATCTCTTCGGACAGTTGGCGGAGCAGGCGGGTTTCGCTTTCGATATCGTCGGCGCCGAAGATCGCGCTGACGACCGCGACTCCGGCGACCCCCGCGCCGACAAGTTGAGCGATATTCGTCTTCTTAATCCCGCCGATCGCGACGACGGGCACGTTCACCGCCGCGCAAATATCGCGAAGAACCTCTTTCGGCAGGACGTTGGCGCCTTGCTTCGTGTTCGTCGCGAAGAGCGCGCCGACGCCGAGGCAGTCCGCGCCGTTCTCGACCGCGTCGCGCGCCTCCTCGACCGAATGAGCCGAGACGCCGATCAGCATAGCGTCGCCGACTCGACGCCGGACCTGCGCAACCGCCATATCGTCCTGTCCGACATGGACGCCGTCGGCGCCGCACTCGATCGCGATCTCGACGTTGTCGTTCACGAAGAACGGGACGCCATACCGTTTGCACAGCGCCGAGAGCTCGATCGCGCTGGCGAGAAATTCGGCGTCGCTCAGCTCCTTCTCGCGCAGCTGCACGCAGGTCGCGCCCCCTTTCAGCGCCGACTCGACCTGTTCGGCAAGGCTCTGCTTGCCTGTCCACGCTCTGTCCGTTATGGCGTAGAGCAGCATGGTGTTCCTATCGCATTTCATAGCGCGCGCCTTTCTCCAACATTTCTGGGGTCAACTTGTAAATCGCGTCAATGACGTAATTTCGGTACGAGGCGTTGCCGTCGAGTTCCGTGAGCCGAGCATGAGCAAGCTCGCCGGCATAGCCCGTCGCGGCGACGGCGGTTGCGGGCTGTTCCTCGACAAATCGAGCCGCGTTCCTTTTCGTTCTTTTACAGCAATAAAAAAGGAGACGCCGCTGCGGCGCCTCGTGTAAAAAATCTCGAGCTCGACTTCCTACGGCGGCATTATCCGCATCAGGTTAAAGGGTCGAAGTTGAGTTCTTCCTCTCAGCCTGCTGACACAAGCTCCCCTGTTTTTTATTTCGCCCTCTATTATACACTCCTTTTGGGTTTGTGTAGAGACCATGTGCAAAAGAACGGCGCTGAAGTGCAGAACATTGCGATTTTACTAGCTTTACAAAAAGTGTCATCACTGCTGACACTTTTGAGCCGGGCGAACTGTCTCGTCATTATGCCATCGCGCAAGACGATGGAAGAATGACGCCCTCCATGTTTCCCGTTCTGCAGTTCTAAGCCGATTAAATTTCGATAAATACAGGTCATTAAAAGGTTAATCTAAAAGTGTCACCACTGGCGTCACTTTTGAGCTGGACGAACTGTCTCGGCATTATGCCATTGTGCAAGACGTTGAAAGACGTTCCGCGCGATGTTCCCCGTTCTGTAATTCCAAGCCGATTTGGTTTAGACAAAGTCAGACCGGTACTAGCTTTACTAAAAGTGTCACCACTGGCGTCACTTTTGAGCCGGGCGAACTGCTCGTCATTATGCCATTGTACAAGACGTTGAAAGCACGTCCCGGGCGATGTTCTCCGTTTCGTAATTCTGAGCCAATTTGGTTTCGATAAAGGCTGACCTGTAATTGCTTTATCAAAAGTGTCACCACTGGCGTCACTTTTGAGCCGGGCGAACTGTCTCGGCATTATGCCAGCGTTTCAGAAGGCAGACGAACGGGCCATAGAGAAATGACGACGCAAGACTGTAACGGATAAACCGGATACAACGAGGCGGCGTCCGGTATAAAACCCCTAGAGTCGCTCGTTTCTCCAATTTTCTTTGAAATAATCTCCCCAAAAATAAAAGGAGAGTATAATAGTTGCGTTTGGAATCTCCCCTGTGTGACGGACGATCAGGGAGACGGTGAACGCCCAGGGGCAACCACAGATGGATAACAAAGCGCCAAGCGCCTCAAAGATACTGAAACGAATTCGGAAGAGTTTCTCTCCTGTGCAAGTTGTCGTGTTGAGCTTTTTGCTCATCATCACAATTGGCGGCGTTCTTTTATCGCTTCCGATATCTCATGCGGAAAACGTGTCCGTCTCCGTTTTGGACGCGTTTTTCACCGCTGTTTCCGCCGTTTGCGTAACGGGGCTTACCACCCTCGTCACCGCGACGACGTGGAGCGTTTTCGGCAAAATTGTCGTCTTATTCCTGATCCAAATTGGCGGGCTCAGCCTGGTTACCATCCTCGCTTTTTTTATGGTCTTTGCCGGTAAGAAAATTTCCCTAAAAAACCGGCTAGCCATTCAAACGCCCCTTAACGAGCCGACCCTTGGCGGGATGGCGCGCATGGTCATGTTCGTCATTAAGGGCGTTATGGTCGTAGAGCTCTTGGGAGCGATGTTCCTATTCATTTTATTTTTGAATCAAGGAGTCGTCTGGCACAAGGCTCTATGGTACGGGATATTTCATTCGATCTCCGCGTTTTGCAACGCCGGCTTTGACGTTATTGGCGAAAGCAGCCTGATTCCCTATTCCGACGCCGTTGGTATCAATATCGTCATCATGACGCTTATCATTACCGGCGGCATTGGTTTTATCGTTTGGGACGACGTCTTTGCCAACGCTAAATTGCGCCTTTTGGGACGAAGGAAGCGAAGGAACAATTTTTCGCTCCATACAAAGCTCGCTTTAACCGTTACCGGCGTGTTGCTGCTCGCGGGAACATTATTCTTTTTGACCGCCGAATACAGCAATCCTAAGACGATAGGAGGGCTGACGTTTTCACAAAAGTTGCTGATCTCGTCTTTTCAATCGACGTCGCTGCGCACGGCGGGTTTTGCGACAGTCGCACAGGACGGGATGACCGAAGCCTCCAAGTTAATTTGCAGTCTGCTGATGATGATCGGCGGTTCGCCCGGAGGAACGGCGGGCGGCGTCAAAACGGTAACTCTTGCCATTATTCTTTGCAGCGTCTGGTCTATTGTCAAAGGGCGTACGGAAATTGTGGCGTTTGAACGAAGCGTCTCCGTCGCGACGCTGCAGAGGGCGTTGGCGGTCGCAGTCTTGATGATTAGTTTACTGTTCATTGGGACGACGATTCTTGCGATGACAGAGGACGCCGCAAAATTCCCGCACACCCTTTCCGACTTGATTTTTGAGGTCTCTTCCGCGCTTGGAACGGTCGGGCTCAGTACGGGAATCACGCCGCGCCTTTCAGCAGCGGGCAAGATTGTGTTGATGGCGTGTATGTTCATTGGACGGATCGGCCCTATAACGCTGATCGCTTCAATATCGCACGGCCCGCAAATTGGCAAAGAGCTTATCAGGTACCAAAAAGAGGACGTCATGATAGGGTAACTCTATCGACGGAGAGAAATTATGTTCATGGAAAAGAAAAAAAACGCCAGGATTGAGGTAGACGAGAACACGCAGTTTGCGGTTTTAGGGGTCGGAAAGTTTGCCCGCAGTCTGGTCAAAACATTATACAACAACGGGTTCAACGTTTTATGCTGCGACCTTGACGAACACGTCCTGCAGGAAATCGCACCCTATGCCGCTCATGTCTATCAGGCGGACGTCTCCGACAAAGCGACCCTTAAAAAAATTGGGATCAACGATTTCGACGTCGTGATTATCGCGTTTACCAACGATTTTGAAGCGGAAGCGGTTACCGCGATCATCTTGAAGGAAATGGGCGCGCGCTATATTGTCGCAAAAGCCAGCGGCGAGCGCCAAAAGCAGATATTCGAAGCGATCGGCGTCGATCGGGTCGTCTTGCCCGAGGAAGAGATGGGCGAGCGGGTCGCTTACAGCTTTATTACCAACGACTTGCTGGCGAGTATCCATCGGTCCGGCAAGTACGCTATCATCGAAATGAAGCCTCAGCCGGAATGGGTCGGAAAAGATTTGCAGAGTCTCAAGTTGAGACAAACGGAAGGGTTTAATATTATCGCCATTATTCGAGAAGGGGAAGTCATGGCGATGCTCGACGGAGAAACGGTTCTCCTGGCGGAAGACAGCCTGATCACCCTGAAGCCGAGAAGCGACAGATTAGAGACGAAATAGCGCGGCGCGAACGGCCGCCGCGCCGCAAATCAGAGGCAAACCTGGTCGGCGCAATTACAACAGCGTGATCCCCAGGTCCACGACGACAATCTCGCCGGTATCTTGCTTTTTCAGAAGATTGACATGAGTAGTCGGCGGCGTTTCCGGGGGCGTCTTGTCGGGCACGACGTGCATGAACTCAAAGACGGCAACGTAGGAGTTCCCCATTGCTTTGACTTCTGTCAGCTTCAGGCCCTTTAAGCTTTCCGCGCCGGACCTGCGGTCAGCTTCTCGCGCCGCCTTCCACGCGTCGCGCGCCTCGTCTGTCGGATCTTTGAACTCGTCAGGGCCGTTTTCTCCTGCAATAGCATAGAGCGCGTCCAGCGCGTCCATGTTCGAACCTGCTCCCAGATACCAAGACACGTCGCCTTGCGCGGTCCTTTCGACAAGTTCTTGCGCAAAAGCCGTCGCTTCCTCTTTGGTAACGGCGGCATACCCTTTGTGAACTGCTGGAGCGCTCTCTTTTTGAGGCTCGGGAACAACATATTGGGGCGAAACTTGCTCGCGATAGACGCGCGCCCTATTCCAGCCGAATAGTCTGCCTTCAACCCTGCGTTGTATTCTTGGCGCTATGCCGAACCGAAATGTTCGGGCGCAGCAACGCGAAGGGCTTGTCAGGTTGACGCCGGCTGCAACACGAGAACCGAAAAGACTCGCTTTGGAACCCTCCGACGAGCAGCCAACGACGGGACCAAAGAGAACGAGCAATAACAACAATCTTTTCAACATTGCGTTATCTCCTTTGTCTGCATAGTTATTGATGAAACGAACGGCGCCTTTTGGGACCGATCCGTCGCTCGACGCGCGCCCAGTCTTTTCGACAGAGCGCTCGCGGGTTCGTTTTGTCGAAACGAACGCGCGCACAAAACAATTTTAGCGACCAGAGAAAACCGTTGCAAGCAAAAAAGGAGACCCGACGTACGATTTTAAAAAATTTTTTATAACCATCGAAGAATTACAACCTTTGTCGACTTGACGCAAGTAAAAAGATTACAGGGAAGTTCTCAAAACTTCCAGCATTTTTCCCAAAATTGGTCGCCAAAGTCTATACCAATATCATTTTTATGATATAACATATTGAAATAATTTAAGTTACCAACAATCAGAGGTTCAAAAATGCA
>JAQVHZ010000113.1 GCA_028695965.1 Thermoguttaceae bacterium
TCAAGACCGCAATCGACGATTGTTTGGCAAAGCTTGAAACCGACTATAAGAACGACGTCATGTCGATGATGACATTAAATTTTCAAACGTTTGAAAAGGATAACGTACTGGCATTGTGAAGTATAGAAAAGGTTCAGATAGCGTCTAGGGAGAAGCGGCAATCCAGCAAAAGGCAAGGACGAGAATTATGCGCAGTTAGATTGTCTAGATAGAAAGTTCCGTCATACGAGAGTTAAAAGGGGGAGGAAAGTATTGTCAAAGGATAGGCAGCTTCGTCCGAGATCGCCGAACGACGACCCCGGACGATTATTAGGAGGCGTTTCAGGAAGAATAGCGAAGGAGCTCTGCGTTAGCGGAACGTGTTATTTACTGTCGTTCTCCGCTTTTACAACGGTAAAGACGCCCTCTCCGGCGTCATTGATTTGATACTGGAACGATTGAGTTCCCACGCATTCGGCGGGCGCGGTCCATCGATCAAGTCTTCTCGTTGTCGGATTGTATACGCGCAGTTCGTATTGGAACTTCGGCGGAATATTAGCGACAATGTGAAGCGTTTTTGTTTCAGCGTCCCATTGTTCCGAGACGACGTCGACGACGCATTGCGCGACGTGTCTTGACGTACTCAAAAGAACCGGACAGTCGCCAACAGGGCGAACGGCAAAGACTTTGCACGTTTCCTTGGCAAGGGTCGTTTTCAGCGTGTCAAACGGTTCGATGAACTCGTCGTCCCAGAAGTTGTAGGCGACGTACTGTTCGATCTTTTGCCCGTTTTCATCAACGAGGGGAAGACCGAGTTTTTCAGGCGAGAACTCGAACGGCTCGTCGTCGCCTCCGCGCCAATTGAAGATTGCAACGACGTCGCGCCGGACGCCCGATTTGTCGTCGGTCAGAATCCACACGCGCGCTAAATCGACGTCGAACAGGTCGACGGGGCGAACGTTGACGCATTGGTGATTAGGAATCGTCTTGCGCACAAGGTCGATTCGCGCTTCGTCGTAGTCGGGGATCCAGTCGCTCAGAGCGTAGAGTTGCCCTGAGATAGCGGCCCAAGACGCAGAAACGCGAGCGCGTTCGATTGGAATCGACGTTCGCGCATAGACTGGGTCAGGATCGTTGTACCATACTCTGCCGTTGTAGAAATATCGATTTGTTCCTCTCCACGGCCCTGCGCATACGCCGTCCCAGCTTGCTCCGTTATCGGGACCGACGCGCATAGCGTCGACTAGTCCGTATGACGAGGCGAGCGCGCGCATATTTTGCGATACGTTGCATCCGAGAATAAACGTGTCTTTTGCCTCCTGACGAACGGTTTCCATACCTGTTCGAAAGTTTTCGATATTTGTTCTTGTGCGATCAAAGAAAATTTGTTTGCCGATATCTTCCGGCATATATTCGTCGTTGACGTAGAGTTGTTCGATAGCGCCAGCGACCCACATACCGTCGATTTTGACGAACTTGAAGTTCCAGTCTTGCGTGATTCGTTTGACGACGTCTTTGACATAATCGATCGTTTTCGGATTGGACATATCGAGAGACGTGCCGCCCCAGAAGGTTTCGTAAGGCGCGCCCTTGCGTTGGTTGATATTGGAATATCGGCGCGTGTTTTTCTGTCCCTCTTCTGGATAATCGACAGTGCTTCTTACGAAGAGATCTTGTTTATCCGCCCAATAAGGATCGTCATAGTTTCCAGAAAAGGGCATGAACCAGAGGCCTGCTCTCAAACCGTTTGCGTTGAGAAGGTCGGCAGTTGTTTTCATGCCCGACGGATAGGGACCGTTAGGGTTGTGCGCGGTAAAATTTTTGTTTGGACCGTTTTTGGAATTTCCCAGCTGCCATTTGTCGTCGATTTGAACATATTGAAACCCAAAGCCGTCGAAATTATCAACGATCGACGTCGTCAGTTCTTTCATTGCGTTTTCGTTGCTTGAGCCGCCGTTTTTGTCGGAATACCAGGTGCAGTAACCGGTGAGGGCTTCCTTGTTTGGAACAATAGAGTAGTATGTCGCAATGGCGTCGGCGTAGTTTTCTAGTCCGATTCTGCAATCGTCAAATTCTCCAAGAACAAATCGTTCGGTAATAACGCGTTCGTTCTGGTAGTCTCCAAAATCAAGCTGAGGCGTCATCGTTGGAATATTAGCGTCAGTTTTCCCAGACATTAGGACGCCGCCAGCCTTCTCGCTTGTTATCCATCCTCCAACGACGCCGCTGCGATTCGCGGGGTCGACGATCGATAAGAAAGCGTAGCTGCCTTTGTGTCCGTCAACTGATTTTAATCCCGCCGTGCCAAACGCTTTGAGTTCGCCGATCCTTTCCAAATCGAAATTTGGAAATTCCCAGACTAGCGGCGCTTCGAAAGTCAGCTTTTCAAAATTAGTGAAAGAGTAGTCGATAGTCATAAAGTTCCGCTTGACGTTCGAATCTGAAAAAGTGAGGATCCCCGTCGATTTTAAGTAGAACTGAAGATATTCGACAGTAAGCTCAGGGTCGGCAGAGGTCGCGCGCGTTGCTTTTATCCGTATGACGTCGTCAGAGGGAATTTTCGTGACGGCAAAGGGAGCTGCGTCTTCATTTGGGCTGGAGGTCAGCGCTATAACGACGTCGTCGTTTTCGTGATCGAAGGCTACTGTCCAGTTCCCAAGTTTGTGTTTAACTGGAACTTGCGACGGCAGTTCGAGGTCGACGTCGCTTGTGCTAAAGTCCCTTTCGCGAAAGAAGTTTTTGACAGGAGCCGGATACCAAGTCGCTCTTTCGCGGCTCTTATCGCTGATTTCTTTTTCAATCGATTCCTTAATGACTGGGACCAGGACTTTTTCGCCTTCGCGGGTGAGGTGGAGACGGTCGTTTTGAAAAAGTTCCGGGATTCCGGCGCCATTTTCGTCGGAAGTAGCGCCAGCAAAATCGATGTAGTAAATATTCGGATCTTTTTCAGCAAGCGCTTCGACGTCCGCATTGAGTTTGCGGAAATCTTCCCAGTGTTTTTCACGCACCGGCGGCATATGCAGCGCGCAGAAGTGAATTACTACGTTAGGATTAGCGTCGCGCATCATTTCGACGAAGGTTTGGAAGTTTTCGAAGACTTCTTCCGGCGATTTTCCAGAGGCTATGTCGTTGCAGCCGCAGAAGAAGACGATTCTTCTTGGTTTATACGGCTTGAGAATGCGCTCTGCGGCGACGTCCAACCAATGGGAAATTTGCGAACCCCCAAACCCGCGATTAATCGCTTTGTATTCTGCGAAGTCTTCTGGAATCTCCTTCCAGATGGTAAAGGTGGAGCTTCCGACAAAAAAGGTGTTGTCGCTGGAAGGCGGATTTTCAGCGCTAATTTGTTCGTATCGCTGCACGTCCTTTTCAAAAGGAAAAGGGTTTGCGTCTTGCGCGGACGCCGTTCGTAGGGCGAACAAGACAACAGATAGCGTAAGGAGACTAATCGTCAAGAATAGACGACTTGGCGATCTTTTGATAAAATGTTTCATTGCAACCCCTTGAATGATGAAAAAAATAGCCGCCCTTTCTGAACAGAGAGGTCGGCGTTGTGAACTAATCGGTTATCTTATTTTAATCAAATACAAGACGGCGACTGTAAGACCGGCAATTGCCGCTACAATCAGCTTCCGTTTTAGGATATCCCAGAAGGAAAACCCTCCGCTTAAATAGGTTAGCGCTTGATTGTAAGCAGCTTGAACGTCCTTGTATTTTTCCTCCACAATTTTTGCGTTTTCGCGAGTTGCTTTTTTTTGAATAGTCGCGATAAAACGCACTTGCTTTTGTATGTCGTTTGGGATTTGGTTCTGAACTGAGGATAACTTTTCGAGTAGCCCCCGACCTCGAGCGTTGCAGCTTTTTTCAAGGAGACGCTCAAGAGTTTGAGACATTTGCGTTACTTTGGTTAAATGATCTTCCATCTTGTTTTCGGTATTGATTTGACCAAAGAAATCTTACGCGCGTCTTACATTCTTGGCACGTCGATCGATCTTACCAGCGCTGCCAAAATTTCATCGACGTCCCTTCCTTCAATTTCCGCTTCCGGCGAGAGATAGACCCGGTGTCGAAGAGCCGGCGCGACGATTTTTGCGACGTCGTCAGGCGTTGCAAATCCGCGGCCTTGAAAAACGGCGAGCGTTCGAGAACCTTGGACTAACGCCAGTCCGGCGCGCGTTGAAGCGCCAAAGGCAAGCCGAGGGAAGTTTCTCGTCGCTCGAACGATCTTGTTGATGTAATCGAGAAGCTGCGGCGCGACATAAACGTCATTTACGATTTTTCTCATCGCCAAGATTTCTTCCGCCGACAAAACTGGCTGGACTTTTAGAAGTTTATCTTTGGTATCGATGTGTTGGCTATGCTCGGCTAATATTTTGAATTCGTCTTGTTCGACGGGGTAGTCGGTTACCAATTTGAACATAAAACGGTCGACTTGCGCTTCCGGGAGCCGATAAGTTCCTTCCGACTCGATTGGATTTTGCGTTGCGATGACAAAGAACGGGGTAGGCAAGAGGTGCGTCGTTCCGTCAACGGTCGCCGCTCCTTCCTGCATTGCTTCTAGGAGTGCGGAGTGCGTTTTAGCGGGCGTGCGGTTGATTTCATCGGCGAGCAGAATCTGAGCGAAGACGGGGCCCGGATGAAATTTGAATTCTTGGGTCTTCATATTGAAGACAGGGGCGCCGATCACGTCAGAAGGCATGAGGTCGGGCGTAAACTGAATACGCCCAAATTTGCAGCCGAGGGCGCGACCGAGGGCAGAAGCAAAGAGGGTCTTTCCAAGCCCCGGCACGCTTTCAACGAGAACGTGTCCGCCAGAAAAGAGCGCGACCAAAGCGCCGAGAACAAGTTCTTTTTGTCCGACAAAAACCTTACCGATTTCCCGTTCCAAATTGGCGTAGACGTCTGCAAAACGGCGTTTGACGTCTTCTGGCAAGCCATAGCTCGGACCTGCGACGGTCTGCGCGGCGTATGCGCTTGCTTCTGGACCTGCAGACGGCGCGTCCTGCGGCGAGCTGGGATCCATAGGAGCGACATTCTGAGCGCCGTCCGCTTCTTCTGAGCTCGTGGTTGGCGCGTCTTCTGGAACGATAGGATTTTCTTGGTCGTTAACGACGTCTTGTTGATCTGTCATAATGGCGTCTCGGTTGGAATAGAGTCTCGACAAAAACACTGAACGCGTATAAGCAGCGTACCTTTTTAAGTATACCGGCTAAATTTTTAAAAGAAATAGTTTGAAAGATATTTTTTGGCAGAAGCGGCGAAGGTTTAAACGACTGATTTGTTGAACGTTTGCATAACATTATTGAACGACATGAGCGGCGACGTCGTCAAGATAGACTTCTCCGCAGCCGGAGAAGGCGAATCGGATGCGCATAGGGCCGTCGTTTGTCGACAGACGATAGAACGCAAAGCGTTTCCAATTACAGGCTTTTTTAAATCGTAACGCGAGCGCTTTGCCGCCTTGGTCTTCGTAGAGCGTCATTCCGTCGGCTGAATTTGTTAGATCCTTAGGGATTTTAATCCATCCTTGAATGCATATGAGCTGTCCGACTTTTGTTGGAAAACTTGTTTCCACGAACATGGCTGGACATTCAGCCTCTAAAGGAGCTTCTCCTTCTCTTTCTGGAAAGATTCTCACGAGCAAGCCGAGAGAGCCGCTTCCGGGTCGGCTTGCTTGCTGGTCGTATCGAATTTCACCCGAGATGTTGGCCGCTCTTTCTTGATAGAACTGCCAGCCGTCCATTTGCGCCGTCGACGGACTCTCCATATCGCCGCCGCGTATCAGATTAGAGCCGACGGCTCTGAGCTTTCCAGAGATTAATTTATGATACAGCTCCAAATAGAGCGGCATATCATAAAAAGAAGTCGACAGAGGGGTAACAGGACGAATAATTTCGTTACTTGTCGCGCTTTCCCAAAACGTCCGTTCGATGTTCCGTATTTCACGCGTTGCGCGTTCTGCGGCGAGGTACGCCTGCGAGACGTCGCGCCTTCGTAAAGACGTTTCCGCTTCGTCAAGTTGTTTGTAGGCTCTGTCGACGACAGGGCCGAGCAAAGGAGCTTTTGGCGCTTTCGACGAGGAACCGCCGTGTGATTCCAAGTATTGCAAGGCGTATACCGTTTGCTCGTACATATCGACTCTTTTTCGAGCGAGGTCGATCGAGAGTTCCGCCATGCGTTTACCGAACGTTAATGCGTATTCTGTCATTCTCTGACTTAACGAATCAGTTTGCGTAAAAAAGAGCAGAGAGTTCATCGAGCCTTCTTCCAATGAGAACGCGCTGCCGCCAGCTCTTCTTTTGGAGGGAATTTTTCGCAAGGCGCCCGGGGTGAGCAGGTCCGGCGAGTAGCTCTCTGGCACGGGGACAGTTGCCGTCCAGTTATATGCGGCGTCCTGCCCCATTACGTATTGATTCTTGTCTTGCGTAGAGATCGGGGCGACCAAGAGCGCGCGATCGGCTCTGAAAACCAACGCGCTAAGGTTGGCGTCTGAAGTTTCTAACGGTCTCTTTTCCGGAACGCCCAACGCAAACCACGTCAGGAGGAATTGCAGTTCGAGGTTAATTGCTTCTAACGCTTTTGCACGGTACTCTGTTTTGCGATCTTTGACGTCTAACGCAGACGACGAGCTGAATAATAGCCCGCGACAACCTGCGCGCATCGAGAGTCGGACGCATTGACGCATTTGTTCGTAGGTAACGAGTCCCGGCGTCTCGTCGGGCATGCCGAAATACTGACGCTGCTGTATGGCGCTCTGCGACGGCTGCGTTTGAATCTTGTTCCAAAAGGCGACGGAATTGACTTCGGCGAGGAGTTGATAGTTAATGAGCCATTCCCCGTAGTCGTTTAATTCGAGGGACGTTAGAAACGGACTCCGATTTAAAAGCACAACGTTTAATTTATCCGCGCCCTGCGAGTATTCTCGCAGACCGTTGAAGACAGAAGCCACGACGGGGCGTTTGTATTGTTCGTCAAGTTTTCGAACTCTTTTAATTTTCTCACGAGTGACGGCAACTTGATCGTAGTGCAGGTCAACGCCAACGTTCCACATGAGCACCGGATCGTAAGCCGGACCATATTGCGCAGCTGTCGAAGGTTGATTTTGCGTATTGTCAGCCGCTGTTTGTGTTCCGTTTTGCTTTGAACTGGGAACGACCGCCGCTTCGACGTCCGCTTCGGAGAGAATTCCGTTTTGTTCGGGCGGATACGCTATCAGCCAAACGCCCGTTTCTGCCGCTTCTTTAAGAAGTTCAGGCGTTGGAGATTCATTCAACCATACGGCGTTGAAGCCTATCCTTTTCAAAAAATCTAAGGATTCGCCGTTGTATTCGATCGCGCGTATTGAGAAGACGTGTTTTTGAGGAGTCATTAAGACTCCATTTTCAATTTTTGCGTCTGGGATCAGCTTTTCGCCTTTGCGAAAGAACCCGCTCTCAGCAGCAAGTTCAGAACTTTGAAGCGTGCCGCTTCCGGAAACGAGCGTTTCCGTCGGTTGTAATTTGAGGTAATCGGCGCCTTCCTGGATTTGATCGTTTGGGGAGTTTGTCGCGTCAAACGCGGCTTGAGCGACCTTTCCCGTTTCGAGGTTTTCTGATCCTAGAAACCCCGTCTGTCCAACGAATTTTCTTTTGTCGGCTTGTGTTCCAACAGCGTTCTGACCTATGTTGTTTTGTGCAAGCATAGGCTTAAAGGGCGCTAATATGTCGTTGTCGATCGTTGGCAGGAAGAAGGCGGATTCTTCGAAAGTCGGTTCTTTCGCCGTCTCATCGTACGCCGACCCAACGCCTTGCGCTTCATGACCGAATTCGCCGTTTCTGCGTTCCAAACGACCTAACAAAGAACGGCTTGCTTGCGGAACTCCAAAAGGGGAAGGGTTAGAAACAAGCGAGGCCAGCGTTTCTGCGCTAAAATTGAGCGTTTGTTCATTGTTGCGCGCGACTTTTTCTTCGTCGATTTCAAAGGGTTCGCGACCGTAGAAGTCGCTTTCGCCTGGATTTTCCTTCCAGAAGATAGGCGTCTGCGAGAGTTCAAGGCGACAACTCAGCAGATTGATCGGATTGAATTGTGCGTTTTGTTCGGAGCGCTGCAGCAAGTTGAGATCAGGACGAATATGTTCTTCTATTGTTAGGTCGTCGATCCAGAGCGAGAACTGTCCGCGTCGCGCCTCCGAAATTAACAAGACTTGCCGAATATAAGCGCCATTTCGATCGACGGGTATTTTATGTTCGCCGCGAATGGCCTGCGTCGTTTTTTCAAGCGCCTTGTCAAGCCCTTGAGCAAAGTCGAGTTTCTCCCATTCGCCCGGCTTTTGATAGGTCGAGCCGACGAGCAGCGCCGTGAGGGGCGTGTTAGTGTCGGGACGCAGCGTGTTTGGAAAGACAACGAGCGCCGCTAACGCTATGCCGGGGCGATCGCTTCTTATCCACAGGGACGGCGCAGTTTCGTTGTAGACGCTGGGATAGTCGACGTAATGTCCAAAGACGACGACGCTGGGTTCTTCAACTTCGTATTGAATAAATTCGGAACGTTCGTCGCCATGAGCTTGCGCGTCAACGCGTTGGTGAGTTAGAATCTTGATAGAACCGTCTTGATAGAGGTAGCGCCAACTGACGCCGGGCGACTCAAAGGGTTCCGACCAAGCCGGCTCTTGCGCGCGATCGTCTAATCCAGAAGTATCTAATAGGTATCCGGTGAAGCCGAGAGGTTTGTCCGGTTCATTTGCGGCGAGCGTAATTGGAAACGCTATAAGAGCCACGAGCGTCAATATATAAACGATCGTATTTGTTCTTCCAATTCGCAACATAGTTTTATGCCAAGGTTCCTGAATATATACTAATGGGGACTAGTAGGAAAAGATACCCTTTTTGAGGAGCGCAGACAAGGTCGATTTTATTTTTAGGCAGTATAGAAGCGTTGCTGTTTTAGCGTCTCAAGAAGCAAAAAAGAAGGCGAAAGGTTTTCACCTTCCGCCCTCTCAGTTTGTTGTTTCGATCGACCTTGCCCTGTCGGGCAAGGTCTTGGTTAGAGTATTGTTTGAAGAGATTACCTTCCGGCGTTGATACCGGTTGCGTACTCTTCTTCTTCCTCTTGAATGATGATGCGCGGGGTAACCGTCATCAACATGCTCGTGGTTTCACGACCGATCGCGCTGTTGGAGAAGAGACGCTTGATGTAAGGAATCTTGCTCAGGATCGGGACGCCGCCTTCGTTACGACCTTCGGAGAGCCGCTTGATACCGCCGAGGAGGGCGGTTCCGCCGTCCGGAACGTTGACCGTCGTGTAGACGGAGAAGCTGGAGGTAACAGGTTCTTGGATCGTCGTGCCTTGGCTGATGATCTCAGCGTTGTTGTTCTCGGTACGTTCGTCGGTGATGCTTTCGAGCAGGCTGCTGCCTTTGCTGGCGCTGGTGCTGTTCGTCGCGATGGAGTCAGTGCCTTCGAACTTGAACGTGCGGTCGTTGTCGGTGATCTTGCAGAAGAACGGGACAACAGTCATGCGGACGTACTTGCGGTCAGGCGAGGCGGTCGCTTGAACGGTCATGAATTGACCTTCGTTGATGACCGTCATGACCGGCTGCTGGGCGACGGCGAAGTCGCCGACGACCGGGATGACCGTGCTGACGTACGGGACGCTCGTGAAGTCCATGATGCTTGCGGTTTGACCGTTGAACATGGTAACTTTCGGCGCTTGCAGGACGTTGGTGCGGTTATCCGATTCCGCGGCGCTGACAAAGAAGTAGGATTCGATGTCGGACAGGATC
>JAQVHZ010000018.1:0-32085 GCA_028695965.1 Thermoguttaceae bacterium
ACGAACGCCAATAGGCTTGCAGACGAAGCCTGTTGGCGCAGCGTTCGAAAAAAGAAAAAGAGGTTAAAAAGTGATAAAACGAATAATCTCCATTGCGCTTCTTTTTACGATAACGACTGTCAGCGCTTCTGCATTTGCAGAAAACGAAAGAGAAATCTTCGAAAATGCAATTTCTTGGCTTCAAGCGGAATCGACTTGGCAAATTAGAGCTTGCAAACGCGATATGCACAACGGCGTCGTAGCTTTTCCCCCGCAGGTTGGAATTGGATATGAAGCCTTCTGGCTCCGTGACTACGCATATATGCTCGAAGGCGCTCCGGAGGCCTTCTCTGAAAAAGAGCTACTCGACGCTGTCGAAGTCTTTCTAAATGCGCAGCGAGACGACGGCGCGTGCGTCGACTGCGTGAAATTCGACGGAACGCCCATATACCAGCCAGGATACGGTTCGATGGGTTCCAATCCTGTGGCTGACGGCAGCCAATTCACTGTCGACGTCGTCTACTGCACGTGGCGCAAATTACGGGATCCCAAACTCCTTGAACCGCGCGTTCTTGACTCTCTCATTAAAGCGCTCAACGCCGTACCGCGTTCAGAATCGGGACTTGTATTCATCGATCCACAACTCGATTGGGATCGCTGTCCATATGGATTCCACGATACAATTCGGAAACAGGGAGAAGCGCTGTTTTGTTCGCTCCTTTACTGTCAAGCGGCAGGCCAACTGAGCGAAATGCTTCGTGAAGGCGGCAGAGAAATTGATGCAAAACGTTTTGACGACGATAAAATCAAAGTTGCAAATTCCATCAACCAAACATTTTGGGACGAAGAAGTCGGACTCTACCGGGGAGCGACGATCCAGTGTCGTGAACACGACGTCTGAGGAAGCGCTTTTGCCGTCTATCTTGGCGTTGCGCCGGAAGAGAAAACACAAAGAATCGCTTCTTACTTCAAGAAACACTACTCCGAACTTACTCAAAATGGCCAAGTTCGAGGAACAATTGGCGGAGTCTATTGGGAAAAGGGCTGTGAACGCGACTTCTATCAAAATGGAGCATATTGGGGTACGGCAAGCGGGTGGTTCATCTACGCATTGGCGACAATTGACGTCCCCCTTGCCGCTCAGGCAACGCGCGAGTTGATAAACGACTATCGGAGAAATGGCGTCAATGAATGGATTTTCGGAGAAAAACGCAATATGCCTCAATATGTGGCAAATGCGGCGCTCCCTATTGCAGGTTTGCGCAAAACGCTGGATCTGCTTGAGCGTCAACCTTAACGTTCGGCAAATACAACAAGTTTAACATTAAATCAGTAATCCAATACGGTTAGACGAGTATTCGTCTTCACGCCGTTTGAATACTACAGATTCTACTTAGAAAATACGGAGAACAAAAGATTATGTCTTCGCTAATCATTCGTTCCCTTTTGCTCGTTTCAGCGCTGCTTGCGTTTGAGACCGCTGTTCACGCCCAAACAGAAACGCTCTTTGACGCGTCCGCTAACCCTAGCGAACTGCAAACGTTCCGAGTTGACGGTCTTCAAGCTTTGGCAAATGCGACAATTTACGACGCTAAGACGCTAACGCGCGGCGGCGCCCCGCTAGGAGGACTAGGAACCGGATATATAACGTTTGAACCAACAGGAAGACTCGGTCTAATGACGGTTTTGAACAATTATCCTCAGGGCGTTACTCCTAATTCGCCCTTCTTTCGTCTTCAAACCGACGGTCAAGACTATTCCTTAGCGACGCCCGTTGAAGGCAGTAATGAGAACTGCGCGGCTGAAAGCGCGGACTATTTTGGTCATTTTCCTGTTGTCGACGCCCGCTTGAATCTCACTATCCCATTTGGATTTGAATGCCGCGCCTTCTATCCTTTGCTGCCCGGTGATTATGAAGCCAGCAATACGCCAATAGTCTTTTTTGACGCCTATCTTTCTAATAAGTCCGACGAACCCAAAGCTTTTCGATTGATCTTCGGACCATACGGATTTCCAGTGGGAGAAATTGACGATTATCGCGAGGGAGACTGGGCGGTTTTTCAGACGACCCACCAAGCGCTCAACACGCCCCCTGGAACAATTGCCAATTATGCGCTCGGCGTTCTTGGCGAGGGCGGTAAAACTGAACATGGAACGGCTGTTTACGAAGGAACTCTTGCTCCAAATGAACGACGTAAAATTTCGTTCCTTCTCGCATGGTACGAACCTTATGTGCGCGAAAATTCCGGACGCGTTGAAACAAATTATTATGCGACCCGATTTGAAAGCGCAAAAGACGTTGTAAGAAAGTCCATTCCCAAAAAAGACGAATGGCTAGAACGAGTTCTTGCGGTTCAGGACGTAATTTACTCGTCCCATTATCCCAATTACCTCCAAGAGCAACTGATTAATATCCCTACGGCGGTAACGAAAAACACGCTTTGGTTCGCTAAAACGCGCCCAGACGACTGGTTCTCCTCCAAAGGACTTGTTCTCGTCAGCGAGAGCCTTATTGCTTGTCCGCTCTTGGACACGTTGCCTTGCCGATATTTCGGCCAGTGGTATCAGCTCTTTTTCTTTCCGGACCTTCAACGAATGTCCCTTGAAACTACGCGGTATTTCCAATTACGCAGCGGCGAACCGCCCTTCAGCACGGGGCAGTTTGCTATACGCGACCCGCGATATCATTGCCAACATACGAACGGCTCCGGCGAATACGCCCAGATGATCTATCATTATTACCTTAGAACTGGCGACAAAGCTTTTCTTGACGAATTCTGGCCCTCGATGAAAAGCGCTATTGATTTTATGAACTCACTAGACGTCGACGGAGATTCGCTAACAGAAGATCATCCGCACAACTTCCGAACGGACGACTACCCGGCTAACGTGCCTATGGACCAATGGCCGTTCTATGGCGTCTCCAGTTACACAGCCGGCAAGTGCCTGGCGGCGTTGGCTATTGGAATTCAAGCGGCAGAAATTGAAGGAGACCTTGAAACGGCAAACGAGTGGCGTAAACGCTTAGAAAAAGGCAAAAAAAGGTATGACGAAGTTCTGTGGAACGGCGAATACTACGACGTCTATGTCGACGAAAAATCGGGACGTAAAAACGACGCCTGTCTAAGTTGTCAACTTTCAGGATTATGGTCTGTTGGAATCGTCGGCCTGCCGAGCCCTTTCGACGACGACGACAAAATACAAAAGGCGTTCGATTCAATTGCAAAATTAAACTTGCACGCGTCCCCGTTCGGTATGGTCAACGCCGTTTACTCCGACGGGACAATCTGTGTTGAAGGCGGATTTCCCCATTCTCCGTGGTCTGCTGGCAACTTTATCCAATGCAACGCTATGACAGCAGGAGCCTTTTTGTATAACGGCCGCCGCGAAGAAGGCTTGACGACAATCAAAGACTCGCTCGACACGATTTTCCGAGGTCCAATTCCGCTTCCATGGTCCCAACCCTGCGGACTTGATATGAAAACGGGCGGAAGTTGTTTTGGCTTTGATTACCTCGACCACGTTATTTCTTGGACGTACCCGTTGTTATATGACGGACAATCGATACAAGAAGCGGTGGTAGAAGGCGGATTTATCCAGTCGATTCTCGACGCCGCTCAAAGCAAAGAAGAAAACAAAGAGTAAATCTTGCATATAAAGTAAATAAATGCGCTAGACTCAATCAGTTTTTGAAAAGAACGTGCCGTATAGTCAGAACAAACGGCTATGCGGCGCTTCTGTTTTTTATTCTAAACGTGATCTTCAGCCACAATCTTCAATCGCAATCCTTGAATTCTGACTAACTCCCTATAAAACCGACTGCAATGGTTCATAAAACAAGACCGTAAAAATAATTTAAAAAAATAAAAGAGCCCCTTGAAATTATTTTATTGTATGTTAATGTTATTAGTAATTGAATGACAATAAGGAAATAAAAATGCAACAACAGACGGACCCTATATTCCAAGAATTTAGCGATATCTGTCGCAAACTGGATTGGAGGATGACGTCCTCTCGACTTGCCGTATATCGGTACGTAAGAGGCAACAAGGAGCATCCAACTGTAGACGCTGTTTGGAAAGCTGTCCAAAAAGAACAACCAAATATTTCCCGCGAAAGCGTTTATCGCATTTTAACAGACTTTGCAGCTAAAGGCTTGATCTATATCTTGGATCCGCCCAATGTAGTCGCCAGATATGATTCTAGTTCTAAAAGACACGATCATTTCTTCTGCCAACAATGTGGTAAAATTGTCGATTTCAACGCCGACGAAATTGACGCTATTATTAGAAACAAGCTAAGCGCAGTCGGCAGAATTGACCGCGTTGAAGCGCGCGTCTTAGGAGTTTGTCAAGAATGTTTGGATAAAGAAACGGTCTCTAAAACAATCAAATAATATCAGTCTCAACCTTACCAAACGAACGTTGGGTTAACAGACAGCGACGCGCTAGACGGCCATAGCCCTCGTTTGACAATATTAACGTGAAAGGAAAATAAAAATGGAAAAAGTCAAGATGTTTGTCTGCAAAGTCTGCGGTTACGTGCATATGGGCGAAGCTCCCCCTGAACGTTGCCCGCAATGCGGAGTTCCGGCGTCGAAATTTGAGGAGAAAACGAACAATGGTCCTATTGCCTTTGCAACCGTTCACTCCATCGGCGACGGCAAAGTCGAAGATAATGAAGTTGTAGAAGGTCTCCGTTCCAACTTCACCGGCGAATGCACCGAGGTCGGTATGTATCTCGCGATGAGCCGTCAAGCAGAGCGTGAAGGTTATCCAGAAATCGCCGAAGCTTATAAGCGTTATGCGTTTGAAGAAGCCGAACACGCCTCCAAATTTGCGGAACTCCTCGGCGAAGTCCTTGTCGCTGACACGAAGACCAATCTGAAAATGCGCGTTGAAGCAGAAGCAGGCGCTTGCGCGGGTAAATTCGAATTGGCAAAACGCGCTAAGGAACTCGGATACGACGCAATCCACGATACCGTTCATGAAATGGCAAAAGACGAAGCGCGTCACGGCGCCGGTTTCGCCGGTTTGCTTAAACGTTACTTTGGCGACTGAGCGACTCGCCGCTTGACAGTGCGGTAATGCGTCAATCAATAGAAAAGGTCGGGAGAAATCTCTCGGCCTTTTTGTATTAATGCGCCAGTTGCCATACGCTTCATTCGTAGTTGATTCTTGAAAAACGTTTACAATTCGGTTAGAATGGAGAGGTAGTCTCCACAAGTCGGCGCTTGTTTATCATTATAAGGAGGAATCCAATGAAAGTACCCTTCTCTTTCGTTTTTATGCTGGGTTTTCTTAGCGCTATTGCTTTTACCCCGGCGTCTGACGGGTTCGAACCATCGAACGTTTCGTTAAAATTCACCGGCGCTAACACGCCGATTATCATTTCGTCCAAAGGCGATATTCGTTCGACAAAAGTACAGGCGTTTGATTTCTCTTCAAACGGAAAATTAGAAGAGGTCGTTATCAATCTTTCGGAACCCAAGTTCCTTCGCGGGCTTGAAGCTCGAATTGGAGACGTGGTTGTTGGAAGCTGCGAAGTCGGAGGAACTTCTAACCTCGATCCCAATGCGGCCCTACAAATTCCAATTCGAATTGACGCCGAACTCGCTGCAAAAGCGTTAAAAGATTCGCCGGAACTTTCTGTCTGGGCTTCCCCGTCGGAATTCGCCGCGCCCGATATAAAAATAACAATTGGCATACAATCGCTTACCATTGACGGAGAAAAGCGCTCGGTCGAAGGCGAACGGATCGAGTATAGGTTTGGCGTCTTAGTTCGTGAACCTAACTGGGACGGCGTCAGCGCTTATCGTATCCCGGCGCTTGGCCGTTCCAACACGGGGACGCTTATCGCCGTCTATGACGCTAGAAACGCTAACCCAACCGACCTGCCGGGCGATATCGACGTCGCGTGCAGTAGGAGTTTTGACAACGGAAAAACATGGGAGCCAATGCAGCTGGCAATTGATTTCAAAGGAGAAGACGAGGCGAAAGAAGGCGTTGGCGATCCGGCCATTCTTGTCGACGCCAGGACGGGACGAATTTGGATTGCCGCACTATGGGCTCACAACGGCAAATCATTGTGGGATTCGGAGCCCGGCTTGAAACTTGGAACGTCTGGACAACTTGTTCTCGCCTACAGCGACGACGACGGCGCAACGTGGAGCGAACCGCGAAATATTACCGCCGATACGGCTCCCGACAAAGATTGGCGTGTTCTTTTCCAAGGTCCTGGAACTGGAATCGTTACAAGAGACGGTAAACTTGTCTTTCCAGCGCAATTTCTCGATAAAGATAAAGGATTCTTCTCGACCATCATTTGGAGCGACGACCGAGGAGAGACATGGACAGTTGGAACCGGAGCTAAATATTCCACTTGTGAATCGCAGGTCGTTGAACTGAACGACGGCTCAATCATGATCAATATGCGCAACTTTGGTACGAAAAATTTTGCGCGTTCCGTCGCCGTTACTAACGATTTAGGCAAGACATGGACGCAACACGAAGAGATGAGTAACGATCTGCCTTGCCCTATCTGTCAGGCTTCTCTCATACGCATTAAATCGACGCTCGACGGCGACGACTCTAATCTGCTTGCGTTCATGAACCCTAATTCTGAAAAGGCGCGAGTCGATATGACCCTTAAGCTGAGCGAAGACGAAGGTCAAACTTGGCCGCGTTCATTAACGCTCTATCGTCCGCACTGTTACGGATATTCGTCGATCATTAAAATCGACGCTGACACAATCGGCGCTCTCTATGAAACACAAGGCGGATTGATTTATCAAACAGTAAAGACGCAAGACGTCAAGTAAAGCGTAACATACGCAAATAACACAAACGGCGGCGCTTGTTATCTATAACAAGCGCCGCCATTATTTACAGAATTGCAGACCCTATCCAAGCTCAGGCAAACAGAGCGCGCATCTTCGCCAGCCCCGTCTTCGCTTGTTCAAGCGCCGACATTTGTTTCGTATACGTCGGATTGAAAAGCTCAAGAGAAAGGGCGCCGGAGAATCCGTTCTTTCCAAGCGTCGACAAAATCTCGCGCAAAGGCGCGACGCCGTCGCCGGGAAAGACTCGGTCGCTGTCGTTAAGCTTCTCGCGCGCAGGCGTCGACGGGTAGTCGTTCAAGTGAAAAATTGGCATAGCCGAACCAGCGACAAGGTTCAAGCCGGCAAAGGAATTTCCGCCGCGATACAAATGATAGGCGTCAAGCAGAAGCCCCGCGTCAGCGCGGTTCGTTTCCGCACAAATTGCTAAACCGTCAGAAAGACGACTGAGCGTAGGAGACGCGCCCCACAATTCTAAAAGCGCGCGTACGCCAAAGGACGAACAAAGTTCTAGTACGGCGGCATAACGTTCTGCAATCACCGATATGCCTTCGATTTTTTCATTCCACGGACCCGCGGCTGGCGCGGCAACACAGGGCGCGCCAATAGCGGCCAGCGCTTCTGCTTGTCGTTTCAACTCGTCCAAACCTGCAGCTCGTTTCTCTGGCTCGTTCATGATCCACGTTGCAAAACCAATGCCGCCCTCGACTTGTAGCCCTTCGCCATCAAGGAATTTCTTCAAATCGGCAAGTTTAGCAGGAGCAAAAGGATTATCTCCTTCTTTGGCATAGTCGCTCAAGCGATCAATCCAAAGCTCAACAGAGCGATAGCCGGCGTCACGAGCGACTTCAAGCTCTTTCATCAAAGGAAGATTGTAATTCCGAATCGTTCCCAAATTCAAGCAGAAGCGCACAGACGACGGATCGGGCAAGGCGACAGAGGGCGTCGTACTTTCAACGGCGGCAGTCTGAGCAAGAGGCGTTTTTAAAAGAACGGTTCCACAAGCAAGAGCGCCTAAGAAAGCGCGGCGAGGTAATTGATTTTCCATAGGTATCACTCGAGTTTGTCTATTTTTTCCATTTCACCGGAGCGTAACGCTAGATAACTTTCGTATCTCCGAGCGTCGAGGCGGCCGTCGGCAACTGCGTCTTTGACGGCGCAAGACGCTTCATTGATATGTACGCAGTCGGGAAACTTACATAAGTTCTCATAAGGCCGCAGATCACGATAATAACCGACCACTTCTTCGGGCTCAACGTCCCACAGCATAAACTGCCGAATACCCGGCGTATCAACAACATAACCGCCAAAGGACAATTTTAATAAACGCGCGGCAGTTGTCGTATGTTTGCCTTTTTGGTTGTCTCGGCTGACTTCTCTTACGCGAAGGTTAAGCGAAGGATCGATCGCATTCAGCGCCGACGACTTTCCGACGCCGCTCTGACCAACGACAACGCTTTCTCGTCCTACAAGCAATCTGCGCAGACGATCCGTGTTAAAACCTGTTAGAGCGCTAAATAAAACAGTTTTATAACCCATCTTCGCATAAACGCCTATAAAAGGCTGTAACGACGCGGGATCGACCAAATCAATCTTATTGACGCAAATAACCGGTTCGATCCCAGAACGCTCACAAGTTACGAGAAGTCGGTCGATAAGATTAGGCTTAAGGCGAGGCTCAGCCGCGCTCGTCATAATCAAAGCTTGTTCAACATTTGCTACGACAATATGCTTGCGTTTCCAGCTCGTTCGGCTGAGAACGCCATATCGAGGCTCGACACGCTCGACAATTCCTTCACAACGTCCGTCAGGAAGGCGCGCGTCGCGAAAATAAACGCGGTCTCCCGCTACGACCACTTGACGTTGATTTGTAGAAAGCGTTTTAAGAACGCGGCGCGTTACGCAAGTGAATACGCGGCCTTGTTCGTCTTCAACGTAACAATTCAGACCATGAACGCTTAACACGCGTCCTTTTTGGCAAACGTCTAAATCAACGTCAGGCAAAACGACGAAGTCGCCCGTCTCGCCAGAAAGATTCTCTTCGCCAACGTATGTTCCAACTACAGTCCGTTTGCGCGTTACGTCTCCTTTCCCTACAAGACTCTCGCCAAAAGCCGCGTCGCTGACGTCTAATGACCCTGCCCCGCTTCGGCGCGGTTTCCTCACAGAATATCTTTTTCGAGGCGAAGAGCCGCCTGAACTGCGCTCGCCGCTCTTTTTGTCATTATTTTCTTCGTGCCAAGCGTCTTCTGCTTCTTTCATAGCGCGGCTTTCCTCGTAACGCCTGGTCCAATCGACGTCTCGCGTTCGTCCGCTCCGGTTGCTCTTGAAAGAAACACGAATTTTCTTTGAATCGCCTTTGTTTTTTTTGGCTCCCAAACTCTTCCCCTTGCACCGCGTTATTTACTGCAGTAATCAATGGCGCGCGCTATTTCGCTCTTGAGATCTTGACGCTTAACAATTCTATCGATGAACCCGTGTTCCAAAAGAAATTCGCTCGTTTGGAAACCTTTAGGAAGTTCAATTCTGATAGTCGCCTTAATGGTTCGAGGGCCGGCAAATCCAATCAGCGCTTTAGGCTCGGCGAATACTACGTCTCCAAGGGAAGCGAAGCTAGCGGCTACCCCGCCCATTGTCGGATTGGTTAAAACGGAGATAAAGAGCCCGCCAGCCTCGTGAAAACGAGCCAAAGCGGCAGACGTCTTCGCCATTTGCATAAGGGAAAGAATCCCTTCGTGCATCCGCGCGCCGCCGCCTGAACCCGACACAATAATGAGCGGCAAGTCCTGTTCTTGCGCGCGTTCGACCGCGCGCGTCAGCTTCTCGCCAACGACCGACCCCATGCTGCCCATGATGAAACGCGAATCGGTTACGCCAAAAGCGACTTTTCGAGCTCGTATGCGTCCGCATCCAGTAACAGCGGCGTCTTTAAGTCCTGTTGCTAACCGATCGTCTCTCAGGCGTTCCTTGTAGGGTTTACGATCGCAGAAATTGAGCGGGTCGCCTGCAATAAGGTCGGCGTCCCACTCTTCAAACGTTCCTTCGTCCAACATCTGAGCGATTCGCTCCTGCGCCGAAATTGCCCAGTGATAGTTACACTCGGGACAAGTTCCCAATAGCCGTTGCGCTTCTTTACGAAAGATAGTCGCCTGGCAGCCGGGGCACCGCACCCAAAGTCCCTCTGGAACGCCTCGTTTGCGCTTATTTTCAGACAAATCTTGCCAACTCATAATATATTTCCAAGCATCCAACCAAAGGTCGCTTCGTTCTTACGCTAAGCCAACTCTTTTTCTAAGAGCGCGTCGTGCGCCGCTCGTTCTAGCAGCGTGATTTGCGCGCCATAATCTGCCGAGCCAAAAACGCTCGTTCCTACTGCGAAAAGATTAGCGCCCGCCTCTGCTGCGGCTCCTATTGTATCGGCGTCAATGCCGCCGTCAATCTCAATAAGCGCGTCGGGACGCGCCGCCGCGCGAAGCGCTCGCACGGAGTCGAGGGCGTCGTACCGGAACGTCTGACCGCCAAATCCGGCGGGAACGCTCATTACTAATAAAATATCGGCTTCTTTAGCATAGGGCAGCATCGTCTCGACAGGCGTGCCGTAATTTAGGACTAATCCAGGAGCCGCTCCTAGTTCTCGTATCCTATTTAGTATTGAGGTAGGTTCAGGAACAGCTTCTATATGAACCGACAAAGAATCGGCGCCAGCGTCTCGAAAAGCCTCGATGTAGCGTTCAGGCTCAACAATCATTAGGTGTACGTCGAGTTTCAGCGTCGTTACTCGGCGTATCGACTCGACAACAGGAACGCCAACGCTAATATTGGGAACGAAACAGCCGTCCATTACGTCAATATGCACAACGCGGACGCCGCCCTCCTCCAATTTACGAAGCTCGCTCTCAAGATTCGCAAAATCTGACGCCAATAAGGATGGCGCTATTGTTACGCGCTCGTTTGAAAGTTTACTTGTCCAATTATCGCTAATCATTGTTTTCGTACGGTTCATAATCGCCTTGTCGCTGTTTGAAAAGCCTCGCTAAAAGACTCGCCGTTGATTATATTATAAAGGCGTTGAAAGTCAATCGGACGCGCCAGACAGCCATCGGAACCCCTCTTCTTCGTCCTCAACTTTTGGCAGCATTATAGGCGGACATATTTTCACAAATATGAAAGAGCGCTCTTTTAACAATATTACCGACTGGCACAAGCTGCTTCATAACCTTATCAAAAAACCGTAATTCTCTCGCTTTGTTTTGAGAATATGATCAACTCTTCTCACAGAACAACGTATAACAAACGAGGCAAATCGGGGTAATTTTCACATAAAAGAAAAATTCTCCCTTGACAAAATCTTTCTACGGGGTTATCAAAATTAACGGCGTTGTGGCGTTGCTACAACGCAGCAGTAAAAGGACAAAAAGTGACAACCATAATTAAGCGCGTCGTTATAGAACGCGTTTGTTCGAGGTTGGAGCAGATTCTGAACCTCGTATAGCCGTAATATAACCGGTAATTTTACTAATGACTCAAAAGAAAACAGCTGCAGCCGGTCCTGCTCTAGTTATAGTCGAGTCGCCAGCAAAGGCGAAGACGATAGGAAAATATCTCGGTCCAAACTTTGTCGTTGAGGCAAGCGTTGGTCACATCCGCGATCTTCCAAGGGGAGCGCGGGAAATTCCAGAAAAATACAAAAAGGAATCTTGGGCGCGGCTAGGCGTCAACGTTGATTCTAATTTCGAGCCTATCTACATCGTTCCCGATGAAAAGCTAAAACAGATTAAGAAGCTCAAGGATCTTCTTAAAAACGCCTCTGAGTTGTATCTTGCAACGGACGAGGACCGCGAGGGCGAGGCTATTAGTTGGCACCTGCTGGAAACCCTTCAGCCTCTCGTGCCGGTTAGACGGCTTGTCTTCAACGAAATCACTGAATCTGCAATTAAAGAAGCGCTTAAAAATCCACGCGACGTCGACGAAAATCTCGTTGGAGCTCAAGAAACGCGACGTGTCATTGATAGACTCTACGGTTATGAAACCTCGCCGCTTCTCTGGTATAAAATTCGCAACCATCTGTCTGCTGGACGCGTTCAAAGCGTTGCCGTTCGCCTGATTGTTGAACGAGAACGTGAAAGAATCGCGTTTAAAAGCGCGGTCTACTGGGACGTCCTCGGCTCCTTTACGCCAGCCAAGGAGCGCCCGTTTCAAGCGACGTTGACGTCCGTTGGCGGAAAATTGATTCCATCGGGCAAAGATTTCGATCCGTCGACAGGGCTTCTCACGAAACCTGAAAAATTCGTCCTTCTCGACGAACGATCAACGAACGAACTTGTTAAGCGTCTCCGTCAATGTGGTAAAGCGCGAGTCGAATCGGTTGAAAACAAGCCTTATACCACGCGTCCATACCCGCCCTTCACCACGAGCGCGCTTCAACAAGAAGCTAACCGAAAACTTAAATTCACCGCTAAACGCACGATGAGCGTTGCACAAAGTCTGTACGAAAATGGATACATCACCTATATGCGTACGGACTCGACAAATCTCTCTCAAGAAGCGATTAAAGCGGCGCGACGCCTCGTTCAAACGCATTATGGCGACGCCTTTCTGCCCGAAAAACCTCGCTACTATCGGACAAAAGTTAAAAATGCGCAAGAGGCGCACGAAGCAATTCGTCCTTCCGGAAGCGCGTTCACATTGCCCGAGGATTTACGAGGAAGACTTTCGGCGGACGAATTTAAGCTTTACGACCTCATTTGGAAGCGTACTGTCGCCAGTCAAATGAAAGACGCGTCTGGCAAACGTAAAACAATTGTTGTCGCTCTTGACGACGCGCGATTCCAAGTTGGTGGAAAAACTATCGACTTTCCGGGCTATCTTCGCGCTTATGTCGAGGGTAAAGACGATCCGAACGCAGAATTGGCCGACCAAGAGACCATTCTTCCAGACGTCAAGACGGGCGAAGAACTTCAATGTACTGCGCTCAAACCGCAAGAACACACGACGACTCCGCCGCAACGTTATTCCGAAGCGTCCCTGACTAAAACCCTTGAAGACAAAAGTATTGGTCGTCCGAGCACCTATGCGTCAATCATTGACGTTATTCTGAATCGTCATTACGTCTTCAAGAAAGGCGGGGCATTAATTCCGACCTGGACCGCGTTTGCTGTGTGTAAACTCCTGGAAACGCACTTTCCTGTCCTTGTCGACTACGACTTCACTGCAAATATGGAAGACGAACTTGACGAGATAAGCAGGGGAGAACGCGATCGCTTTGATTACCTGCGCGCCTTCTATTTTGGTTCGACGTTACGAGATCCCAAACAAGACGACAAATTCCCCTTCCCGGATTCTTTTGCGCCGGGTTTGAAGACGCTCATTCAAAATAAGATTGGCGAAATAGACGCGCGAGAAGTCTGCAGATTCTTAATCGGCGTCCCAACAAGCGAAGACGGCGCTGAAGGCGAGCCAGTTTATTTGCGCGTTGGAAGATACGGTCCATTCCTGGAACAGGGCGAGACGCAAGCGTCTGTCGATGAAGAAACGCCGCCAGACGAATTGACCTTAGACGTCGCGCTCCAGCTCCTTGCCTCTTCAAAACAGCCAGAAGCTCCGCTTGGACACTGCCCTGATTCCGGCAAGCCAATTTTCTTGAAACATGGCCGTTACGGTTGGTACGTCCAACGTGGTGAAAACGACGACGACGATAAGCAAAATGCGGCCCTCTTGGCTAATATGCAAAGCGGAGACGTCAGCATTGAAGTCGCCCTTGCGTTATTGAGTCTTCCCAAAACCTTAGGAGTTGATCCAGCCGCTAACAACGAACCGGTCATCGTCTCTAATGGTCGATTTGGACCGTATGTTAAACGGGGAGATGAAACGCGCTCCCTTACCCCCAACCTTTCTCCGTTGGAAATAACCTTAGAACAAGCGCTTGAACTGTTAGCCAAACCCAAATATGGCGCTAGATCTCAGTCAAAGAAATCTGAACCTCTGGTCGTTTTTGATAAGTCGCCCGTTACCGGCGAGGCCGTCAAATTATTGGTCGGACGATTTGGTCCTTATGTTACTGACGGAGAAACGAACGCGTCGCTACCAAAAAATTTGCAGCAAGACGAATTGACGTTTGAACGCGCGTTGGAGCTCCTCGCAACCCGCGCAGCAAAAGGGCCTTCGACGCGTGCGAAACGTTCCACGAAGAAAACAACCAAAAAATCAACCGCCAAAAAGACGACGTCTAAGAAAGCGTCTGCTAAAAAAGCAACGCCTAAAAAGGCGCCCAAAAAAACGACGCCCAAGAAAGCGTCAACTAAAAAGACGGCCGTCAAAACAGACTCAAGCAGCGATGAAGCCCCTTTCTGAACGTGTGAATAAAAGGTGAAGACTAGCCCGAATCGGTTTTCCGGTTCGGGCTTTTTTTAGTGCAATTCCAAGAATCCGATTGTCGCAAGCGCGCAAACATTATACAATTAAGGAACACAACTTTAATTCCAAGGAGTTTGCCATGTGCGCGCGCGTTTCATTCATCGTTGCCTTTGTTTGCTTTGCGTTGATTAGTCCGAGCATAAACGCGCAATCTGTGGAAACGGCAGACGTTGTCGTCGTTGGCGCGGGCTCGGCTGGCGTTCCTGCGGCTATACAAGCGGCACGAACCGGCGCAAAAACGTTCTTAATCGAATCAGGCTCGCAACTTGGCGGAAACGCCACAAGCGGAGGGGTCAACTTCCCTGGACTTTTTCACGCTTGGGGCAAACAAGTAATTGCCGGAATAGGTTGGGAGTGGGTTGAAAAAACGGTCGCTGTTTCGGGCGGCGCTATGCCCGACTTCGCTGTTCCAACAGGTCGCCAGCATTGGAAACACCAGATTCGCGTCAATATTCCCGTCTATATTCTCATTGGAGAAGAGCTCTGCACAAATTCCGGCGTGTGCTTGCGTTACTATGAATCGCCTGTCTCTGTTGAAAAGGTTCAGAACGGGGGCGACGCTAATTGGAAACTAACGACGTCGGCCATGGGCGAGATTCGAACTATTTTTTGCAAACAGCTCGTCGACTGCACGGGGAACGGATCATTGGCGGTCCTCGCGGGCGCTGAACGCATGAGAGAAGAAGCGACGCAGCCTGGAACTTTCAATTATGTCATTAAACACGAAATCGATCTCAAGACGATTGATCGCAAACAGATCGAAGAGGCGTATCAACAAGCGCTCAGAGACGGTACGCTTGAACAAGGAGATTCGCGTGGAGGGATTATCTCTTTCCTTGCAGACAGCTCCACAAATTATGTCTATGGCGCCGATAACTCGACAGCGGCTAAACGAACAGAAACGAACCTACGGGGCAGAAAAGCCGCGCTTCGTATGCTTCGTTTCATTCAAACGCTGCCCGGCGGCGAAAGCGCAACGATTGAAAGTATGTCTGCAGAAGTCGGCGTGCGCGAAACGTGGCGCGTACTTGGCGAATACGTGATTACCCGCGACGATTATGTCGAGGGACGCAAATGGGAAGATTCGTTGGCTTACGCCTTCTATCCCATTGACCTTCACGAAAACGTTGCTGGCGTCCATCCAAAGCATCTAGAAGAGGGCGTAGTCGCAACTATTCCGATGCGCGCGCTTCTTGTTAAAAACGTTCCCAATCTCCTTGCTGCAGGTCGGTGTATTAGTTCTGACCGACTTGCTAATTCAGCTCTTCGCGTTCAAGCAACTTGTATGGCGTCAGGACAAGCGGCAGGAGCCATTGCGGGGCTGGCTGCAACACAAGACGTCGAACCGAAAGACTTAGACTTAGAAGAAATAAAAGAAACATTGAGAAAAGCCGACGCCATCGTTCCGTGAACGACGTTAAAAAAGGCGCGTGTTCATTCTAAACGAACTCCGCGCCCTTATTTGGACGACGTTACAATATGCAAAGCGCCGTTAGAAGGCTTGAATTATATTACTGACAGCGCTGTTTCTACGCTCGATAATATGCGTCGTTCCAACGCAGCTCACGACGAAAATCAGGAATCGTCGTCTTCGAATCGATAAAAACAACTTCGATTTGCGCTATTTCGGCAAAATCTTCCAGATGTTCTCGCGTCAATGCAGAAGAGAACGACGTATGATGCGTACCGCCTGCAAGGATCCATGCGCAGGCCGCTGTTTTAAGATCAGGAAGAGGCGTCCAGAAGGCGCGAGCGACCGGCAGTTTAGGAAGGTCTGCTTCCGGGGCAATGCACTCAACTTCATTGACAATCATGCGGAACCGAGTACCGAGATCAACGATCGTCGCAGCAACGCCGGAACATTCCTTTGCCGTAAAGACCAGGCGCGCAGGGTCGGCTTTTCCGCCAATTCCAAGCGGGTGAACTTCCATACGCGGCTTCGATTTCGCGATGGTCGGACAAACTTCCAGCATATGCGCTTGAAGAATCGCGCCCTTCCCCTTGAAATGGTAAACGTAGTCCTCTAGGAAAGACGTCGCTCCCGGCAAACCGTCGGCGGCGACTTTCATCGCATGCACAAGCGCTGCCGTTTTCCAATCTCCTTCGGCGCCAAACCCATAACCTTCAGCCATTAAGCGCTGCGAAGCCAAACCCGGCAACTGGTTCAGACCATACAAATCGTCAAAATTAGTGGTGAACGCCTTCGCGTCCCATTTCTCCAAAACTTGACGCAATCCAAGTTCAATCCGCGCCGCTTCAAAAACCTGTTGACGCTGTTTGCCGGACGCTTTGCAGTCGTCGGCAAATTCGTAGAGCGTTTCATATTCTTTGACAAGCGAGTCGACGTCCGCCGAATCGACCTTCTCTACTGCAGCTGCTAATTCGCCAACGGGGCAATATTCAACTCGGAACCCGAATTTCATTTCAGCGTCGACTTTATCGCCGTCAGTTACCGCGACGTTGTTCATCTGGTCGCCAAATCGGATAATACGCAGATTGTTCAGAGCATTCCACGCTGAGCAGACACGAGCCCAAGCCGCAACGCGTTCTTGAACGTCTGCGTCTTCCCAATGACCAACAACAACTTTTCGGGGCTTGTTGAGACGCGTCATGATATGCCCAAACTCACGATCGCCATGAGCGCTCTGATTCAGGTTCATGAAATCCATGTCGATCTCGTCCCATGGAATTTCTTTGTTGAACTGAGTATGCAGATGCAAAATCGGCTTCTGCAGAAGCTGCAGCCCTCTAATCCACATTTTCGCAGGCGAGAACGTATGCATCCACAAGACAACGCCAACACACGTTGAAGATCCGTTTGCCTCCCGGAATCTAGCGGCAATCTCGTCAGTCGACTTGACCGTGCCAAGATAGACGACCTTACAGGGCAGTTTGCCGCACGCGTTGAAGCCGTCGACGACAACTTGAGAATGCGCGTCGACTTGCCGGAGCGCTTCGTCGCCGTAAAGCGTTTGCGCGCCGGTCAGAAACCAAATTTCATACTCAGGCTTTTTCATTTGTACTAACTCTATTTTATTTTGATAAAGTTCGACGCTAACTACTTCTGACCGTAATAAGCGTTCGGACCATGTTTACGCAAATAATGCTTTTCAACTAACACGTCGTCGACCGGAAGCTCCGGATTCAGAAGCGCCGTCATCAGCGCCGTTTTCGAGGTCTCTTCTAAAACAACTGCGTTATACACGGCGTCCGCAGGCGATTTACCCCATGTGAACGGCCCGTGATTACGAGCCAACGCGCCAGGAGTCGCATAGGGATCGATATTGCGTTCGCGAAAAGCTTCAACAATAGCAACTCCGGTCGACTTCTCATAGTCTTCGGCGATTTCTTCACGAGTTAAAGCGCGCGCGCAAGGAATTGAGCGATAGAAATAGTCGGCGCAAGTCGTTCCAACAATTGGAATATCGCGTTGCGCCTGCGCCCAAGCGACAGCGTGCGACGAATGGAAGTGGACTACGCCGCCAATATTGTCGAATTCTCGATAGAAAACCAAATGTGTTGGCGCGTCGGTCGACGGACGAAGCATTCCTTCAACAACGGAACCAGTCTCAAGATCGAGAACGACCATATCCTCCGGCTTCATAATGTCGTAAGAAACGCCAGAAGGCTTAATAACGACCAAGCCTCGTTCGCGATCAATCCCGCTGACATTGCCCCACGTATAGAGAACAAGCCCGCGTTTGACAAGTTCCAAATTCGCTTCGAACACTTCCTGTTTTAAATTGCTAAGATTCATAATATAAACGCTTAAACTGCGCCGTCGTCAATACGAAGACGGCGCGGCATTTGAAAACGCTAAGCGTCAAGCTCAGCCGGTGAAGTATACGTAGATCGCAATGATAATGACGATCAAACCGACAGACGTAACTACGTCAACCCAGTTCCAACTTGCGCGCGTTACCGCCTTTTGCTCGGCGGTTGCGGTCGAATAGGTCAAACCTTGAATCTGTTCCGGAGACGGTTTCTTTGTCATGAGGCTGACCATATACATGAGAGCGATACAGATAACAGTCAAGTAGATACACATAAACGTGTAGCTCGTCGTCGAGAACCAGTTCAAAAACGCATTGTTAAACGGTGTGATTCCATGGATAATTTCACACGCTAGTCTGCTCATGCCAAGGATAAAGCCGACAATCAACGCAGCCAAGCACCCCGGTCCATTGACGCGGTTCGAGAAGACGCCGACAAAGAACACAACGAAAATCGGCGGAGCCATGTATGACTGAACGCTCTGCAGATAGTTGTAAAGCGAACCTTTAATCAGAGAGATAGTCGGAATCCACAAAAGCCCCAGGAGAACCATGACGGCCGTGGCAACGCGGCCAACCCAGACGATTTTCTTTTCGGAAGCTTTCGGGTTAAGCTTCTTATAAATGTCTATCGTAAAGAGCGTCGAACACGAGTTGAACACAGACGCTAAGGAACTCATAAGAGCGGCGAGCAAACCGCCGATGACGAGACCGCGAAGACCAGCCGGAAGGATTTCCTTAACCAGAAGTGGAAACGCCTGGTTGCCGTCAAAAAGCACCTCGGCGTTTAACTTTCCTTGTGCGGCAAGACCATATGCTATCATACCGGGGACAATGAAGATGAAGACGGGCGTCAACTTCAAGTAGGCGCCAAAGATCGTTCCGCGACGCGCCGCCTTTTGATCAGTCGCGGCGAGCGTGCGTTGAACTATATATTGGTCGGTACACCAATACCAGAGTCCAACGACCGGAGCGCCGAAGAGAAGTCCAAACCACGGATACTTCGGGTGGGAATTCGGTTTCCAAAGATTGAAGTGGTCAATTTTTTCACGCACCTCGCATGGAACAACCTCTTCCATCGGTTGGAAAGAGCCAGCATTGACAAAGTACTTTTCAAAGGTTTCTGAAGAAACTTTTTCTTTCACCTGCGCAACTTCTTCTTGGCTCAATTCAGAAATCAACAGATAGTTAGCAGATCGTTTACCACGCTCTTTAGCGGCCTCTTTTTCAGGCGAAGTATCTTTGGAAATCATATCAAAGAGCGGACGCGTAACAATCACGTCTTTTCCATCGTCGGTCCGAAGCAGTTCAGGATGTTGGGCGTCAAGTTCGGCTTCGCTAAGAACAATCTTGTACCCCCCGATATGATCGACGCCTTGAGCGACCTTTTTCAATTCGTTCCAGCCGCCAACGTGATATAACCCGCAGAACAAAACGCTCGCCGAGCCAATGAGCAACACGAACGTTTGAAGCAATTCTGTGTAGAGAACAGCTCTGAGACCGCCAAGAATCGTGTACAAGCCAGTAATAAGAACCATACCGACAGCGCCGACCCAGAAGTTGCTCACGCCAGGTATAATCTCAACCGGGAACAACGCCTTGAACACGATGCCGCCCGCGAAAAGCGTTACGGAAATCTTCGTAAAAACGTACGCAACCAGGCTAATCAACGAGAGAATCCAACGAGCAGACGGAGAGTAACGACGCTCGAGAAATTCAGGAGTTGTAAAAATCCCGCTCCTTTCGTAGAACGGAATCATAACCCAACCGAGAACAAGCAAGCACCACGCGTGAAGTTCGTAATGCGCCATCGCCATACCGTCGTTTGCGCCTGTGCCGGCAAGACCAACAAGGTGTTCCGAACCGATATTCGACGCAAAAAGCGACGCGCCAATGACGAGCCATCCCGCCTTTTTACCTGCTAGAAAATAATCCTTCGAAGAATCGTTCTTTTGTAAAATGACCCACCAGGCAAGTCCAAGCAACAACGCGAAGTAGAGAGCAAGCGTGCCCCAGTCCCAAGCATTAAGCGTCGCGCTGGAACTGTCTGCAAATACGAGCGCATTAACCACCGACGTCATAAACACCACCTTTTAAACCCAATTATTACAGTCTACGACTAAACAAAACCGGCGTCGAATCGACGTCGTGCGACGTCCCCGTACAAAGCCGAGAACACTAGAATAACTTACTGCCGACGCGTTTCCCTGACAGAGTCGCGAATGGCAATGAGTTCTTTCATAATAGGATAGAGCTCGGAACGAGTCCCTTGAACGCCGAAGGCGTCGTGAAGTGTTTTATAAATCTTATAGAGTTTTTCATAGACGGCGACCGCGTCCGGCTGCGGTTGGTAAACGGTCGACTTATACGCAACTATCCGGTCCTGAGCTTCGTGGACGTCCGCAAAAGCGCCCCCTGCTACCGCTCCAAAAAGCGCCGCGCCAAGCGCGCATGTTTGAGCGCTTTGGGAAATCTTAAGGGGACGATTCCATACGTCGGCAAAGATCTGCATAATTGTCGGGCTCTTTTCAGCAATACCGCCGCAAATTACAATCTCGTCTATCTTAACGCCGTATTCTTCCATTCGCTCAATAATAGCGCGCGCGCCGTAAGCTGTCCCTTCAACCAAAGCGCGGTACGTCTCGGCAGCGCTCGTGCTGAGCGTCGTTCCGATAATAGCGCCGGTAAGCGCTTGATCGACAAGTATGCAGCGATTGCCGTTGTTCCAGTCGAGCGCTACGAGTCCAGATTCGCCGGGCAAAAGTGTTGCGGCGTCTTGTTCCAACTCGTAGAGCGTATTTCCGCCAACAGTGTATTGCGCCGGAGCGAGCGAAAGTTCAAACCAACGGTAGATATCGCCAACAGCAGACTGCCCCGCTTCTATCCCGTACGCGTCCGGCAACACCGAGCCTGGAACAATGCCGCAAAGACCAGGAATCACCTGAAGTTCGGCGTCAAGAGGAAGCGTCGTGATATCGCAAGCGCTCGTTCCAACAATCCGAACGAGCGTGCCAGTCTTTACCCCCGCGCCAACCGCGCCCATATGGCAGTCAAAAGCGCCAACAGCAACGGGAATTCCTGCAGCCAAACCAGTTTTTGCAGCGACTTCGTCGGTCAAATAACCGGCAAGTTGGTCGGCGGACTTCACCTCTTTAGCATAGCGCTCTAAATATTTAACAAGCTTGGGCTCAAGCGAACCCAAAAACTCAGCGGAAGGCAAGCCGCCATGATCGGCGTCCCACATCGCTTTATGTCCGGCTGGACAAATACCGCGCGCCAAGGTCTCCGGCTTCATGTTCCCCGTAATATAAGCGGGAATAAAGTCGGCAAGCTCGACCCACGAATACGCCGCGTCAAAGACTTCGGGATTTTCACGCAGACAATGCCAAATTTTTGCCCAGTACCATTCGGAACTATAAATACCGCCGCATTTATCAAGGTACCCGTTTTTCAGCTCGTGAACGCGTTTCGTAATAGCTTCTGCCTCTTCAATCGACGTATGGTCTTTCCAAAGCCATGCGTTCGCAGCAGGGACGTCCTTAAATTTCTCTTGAAACGCCAGAGGAACGCCGTCAGCGTCGACGGGAATAGGCGTGGAACCAGTTGTGTCGACGCCAATACCGGCAACGTCTTTAGGCTCGAACCCAGATTCGGCGGTTTTCGCCTGATTAACCGCCTCACGAACAGCAACCATAAAGCAGTCGACATAATCGCGTGGAGACTGACGAGCCAACGTCGGCTGATTAGGATCGAGAATGATCCCAAGATCGCCTGTCGGGTAATCGGAAACAGCCGCGCCGAGTTCGCGTCCGTCAGCAAGATTGACTACTAGCGCGCGAACGCTGTTCGTTCCATAATCGACGCCTATTGCATACTTCTTTTCATCGACGTTCATCAATTTAGCCCTAACTTGTTAGAGTACAACACCATTGCGATCACAAATGTTCGCATGAACGTAAGCGCAACCGTTCGTTCCATTCTAATATAATTATAGAAACTTCAGCCGTCAACAAAAAACGCCAAAAAAAGTCGTTTTGTGCAGACCTTTTCTTTCTCCGTGTCAATACTGCTCGTCAAATCATAATTTCCCAAGCCGACGCGCCTTTTCATACGCGCCAAGCAAATGAAAAAGACCGCAGCTAGTAATTTTCGAAAAGTCGGGAGTCATGAGCGCTTCTTTCAACACGCGCGCTGACGTATCGTCAAAGGAATCGTTTGCGGTATCGGCGGCGATCGTCAACGCAAGTTCTCCACATTCTCTTGGAGAGTACCACGTTGCGCGATATGGTCCCTTCAACCCGCCTGCTTCGCGCCAACTTGGCGCTATTTCCGTTAGATCGTGGTTCTTAAGCTTTGTTATCGCTCCTTCTTGACGCGCCTTAGCGCGTTCTGCCATAAACTTCAACGTCTCTTTGATTGATTCTCTAAGTTCTTCTTCCGGTTCAAGTTGATAGAGCGTATTGAGCGATTCCTGCATCTGCAAATATGCGTATGACGGCATACGGTTGTACAAACTGGGATTTTCGATAATATGAGCCGACTGTGCGATCGTATCGCGCGCGATCTTTCTCCACAGCGTCCAATACTCCTCTTCCTTATCAGAGTCGTTTGAGCGTTTAGCTGCGTCCCAAGCGACAGCATAGATGGCAGTCAAACGAGCGGCTTCGTGATCCTCCACGTCAGCCATCCTTGAAATGCCTATTCGACAACGGGACCCGTCGCTGCACAAGAAATCATAATCGTTTTCGGGAGTAACATTACGCGTCATACGGTCGGCTACCGCAAAAAGGATATCCGCAGCGCGACGTTGAGCGTCCTCGTCGGCAAGAGGAGAACGCCTATAATTCCAAACTGCTAAGACCAAGTGGGTTACTTGGTCGCGCGAACTATTGATATAACATTTCCCCAGCGCCTTGGGACTTACGCCGCGCGCAACGAAACCGGGCGAGCCAGAAACGGTTGTCAGGAGTTCTAAGCCGGTAAAAACGTCTTTCGCTTGTGCTTTAATCTCCTCTAAAGCTTCTGCGCTCGCTCCCAAACATTCTTCGTTGGCGTATCGATCAACAAGCGCGTCAAGAATGACGCCGCCCGAGATGGCGCAGTCTTCCATCGCCGTCCCATAGCCGCAAGGGTGAGGATAAAGCGAATCAACTTCCTCGGGATTCGGGAGATGATCGAGCGTCTTGCCGGGTTCTAACGACTCGAGAAAATCGTAAAAAAGATTCGTTTGCGGAGAGTAGAAATTCGTCCACGCCGCTCTCCAAGCAACGTCAAGTTGAGCTTCAAGAGACTGCTCTTGTGCAAAAACAGTTCCGGAAAGCAACAGACCAGCCAAAAACACAAACGGCGTAAAGATGAGTTTCCAAGTACGAACAGACATTTGAACACCTTTATCAAGGAGGGGGAAACAAAGTACACAACCACCCTTTGATTTTACCAGCGCGACGACACAATTTCAAGAAAACGTTGATTTCTTCTTGAAAAGCAAAAAAATAACAGATATACTAAACCTGTCAAAGAAGAATTCTTCGACCAAAATAATGACTCTTGCCCAATGCCAATTAAGGAGACGCTCATTGCAAGAAACACTCGAAACACCGGTTCTCTCGAAGGCGCCAACGGGTCTAATGCCGCGCCACATTGCTATCGTACTCGACGGAAACGGGCGCTGGGCGGAACAACGCGATCTGCCTCGCCAAGAAGGGCATGTTTATGGTTCGGCGCTGGTGGAAGATATCGTCGAAGAAGCGGCAAAGCTAGGAATCGGACGCTTAACGCTATACTGTTTTTCTAGTGAGAATTGGAAACGTCCTCAAGAAGAAGTCGACGCGCTCATGAGCCTGCTCAAATCATACATGATCGAACAGCGCACAAAAATGATAGAGAATCGAATTCGACTGCGCGTTATTGGCAGACGCACAGGCATTCCTGACGACGTGCTTGCTGAAATAGACGAAACAATTCGCGCAACGTCGGACAATACGGGATTGACGCTTGTTCTTGCGGTCAATTACGGGTCGCGCGCGGAGATTGTCGACGCCGTTCGCAATATCGTCAACAATCTTTCCGACGAAACAACGCGTAAAAAAGAGTTTGAAAGAACAGGCGCTTGCTCTATTGACGAGCTTGTTACCGAACGTTATTTTGCGTCTCAATTGTACGATCCTGACGCGCCCGATCCCGACCTCTTCATTAGAACGGGCGGTGAAAAGCGTCTTAGTAATTACCTGCTCTGGCAACTAAGCTATGCAGAACTTTGGTTCGACGACGTCCTCTGGCCTAATTTCACCAAAGAAAAGCTTTGGGAAGCAATTCGATGGTTCCAGTCCCGACGACGGCGATTTGGAGGACTTAATCAAGACGCCGTCTATTCAAATGCGACAGAGTCCGATGAATAATTATCTTCATTAGACCGTTTTAAAGTCCTACTCAGCGTTAAACTATCAGAAAGGCACACAGAATTATGAATCGTCGTCAGTTTTTATCGGCGTCCGCTGCCGCGTCTCTAGGAAGCGCCGTTCTATTTGCTGCGGAAGACGCGCCTCCTGAACCCTTTCGTAAGATTAAGATTGGACAGATTGGCGTTCGACATGAACATGCCAGTGGAAAGATGACAAGTCTCAAGTTGTTGCCCGACTATTATGAGATTGTCGGCATTGCGGCAGAATCGCCCGAATGGGAGGAAAAACACAAGAATTATTCCTGCTATAAAGATTTGACGTGGGCGTCGCAAGAAAAACTCCTTGCAACGCCCGGCTTGGAGGCGGTTGCCGTGGAAACAGAAATGACGGAACTTATTCCAACAGCAAAACGTTGCGCAGAACTTGGACTACATATGCACGTCGACAAGCCGTTAGGGCAAAACCTTGACGAATGCCGCGAACTGCTTGACATATGCCGCGCGAATAACGTCATTATGCAGCCTGGTTATATGTTTAGGACTAATCAAGCTTTTCGCCTGGCAATCAAGGCGGTTCAAAGCGGTTGGCTGGGAGAGATTCACGACGTTCAGGCGAATATGAATCGTAACGACGTTGATCCTGGATTCCGCAAATGGCTCGCAACCTATCGCGGCGGCGGAATGTACGACTTTGGTTCGCATTTGGTTGATTTTGTCGTCGAATTGCTTGGAGCGCCAAATGAAATCAGCGTTTTTGAACGTCCAGATCCCGATGGGTTGAGCGACAACACGCTCTCCGTCTTGCTTTACGATAAAGCAATAGCGAGTCTGCGCGTAACGGAACGAGCTATCGACGGTTTCCAAAATCGCAGCTTGTCGATAATTGGAAACAAGGGCTCCTTCTTTCTCTTGCCCCTTGAAAATTTTTCTCGCGATCCAGAGACAGGCAAGACGGTTCCGCTCAAAGTTCGTCTCACTCTTGCAGAGGGAAACGACGAATATTCTCAGGGTACGCATCACCTGGAAATTGAACCGTTTGAAGATCGCTACATCGGTCAGCTCATCGATTTAGCTAAATTTATTAGAGGCGAAAAAGCTAATCCTTATTCATTTGAACACGAACTCCTCGTTCAAAAGACCATTTTAGCCGCGTCTGGTTACATTCCATGGACAAACTAAACTTTTCGGAAAGGAGAAAGCTTATGTCAGAAAAAACGCCTTGCTCCATTGAAGTCGATTCTAATCGCTGCACGCGGTGCGCCGCTTGCGTGGACGACTGCCTTGCGAGAATTATTGTTATGTCCGAAAATGAGCCGCCTCGTATCGTATCGGGCGAAGAAGCGCGTTGTTTCAAATGTCGGCACTGCCTGGCGATTTGTCCAACTGGAGCGCTTTCGTGGAACGGAGAAACAGCAGAGAACTGCGCGCCCATGGGCCCCATTCCAACGCCGGAAACGATGGAACGTCTGCTCAGGCAACGGAGAAGCGTAAGAGCGTACAAACGCGAAAACGTTTCCGAGGAAATATTCGAGCGCCTTGCCCGCGCAATGGATTTCGTACCGACCGGATGCAACGACCGCGCGTTTTTCTTCTCCTACTCTCGGACAATGGAGACAACGGAAGCGTGCCGCGTCGCCCTCGACAAGTACTTGATCTCGCATTCAGACGACGAACTTCCAGAAAAAATTAGACGCTATGGAATGTTCCGTGAAGCTGTTGCATCGGGCGTCGACGTCTTCTTTCGGAACGCGCCTCATTTTGTTGCAGTCGCCGTTTCTCCTGAGGCTAGCAACGCGCATATCGACCCATACATTGCCGCGGCTCAATTTGAGCTTCTCGCCTGTTCCTTTGGGCTTGGCACGTGCTGGGACGGCATGGCGACCAATCTGTTCAACGCGGCGCCAGAACTGTATAAAATGTTAAATATTCCAAATGAGTACGAATTAAAAATCGTTCTTCTATTTGGAGTTCCCTCGATTAGCTATGCGCGAGCGCCCTCGCCTCCTTCATATCCGTCGGCGTCTGTCTCACTCGACTAACCACAGACGTCCAACCAAATGGAAGTCGTCTTTTAAGGAAACGAAAATGCAAAGAAGAGATTTTGTAAAGAGTTCGCTCGCGTTTGGCGCGGCAACAATTCTAACTAATCCGCAATCGGCGCGTTCGGCTGGCGCTAATGATCGTATCCGTCTAGGACTCATCGGATGCGGCTCGCGTTCCGATTGGGTCAGTCGTGATTTTCTGGCGCGTCCTCAAGACGACGTGCGATTCGAGTACTGCTGCGACGCCTTTATTGACCGCGCAGACGCTCGCGCTAAACAATTAGTGCGCGACGACGTCGCGCCCAAAACAACACAAGACGCAAGAGTGTTGTTTGACGACCCTAATGTCGACGGGGTCGTTCTTGTAACGCCGGACCATTGGCATGCGCTTCATACAATTCAAGCGTGCGAAGCAGGCAAAGACGTCTTTTGTGAAAAGCCGCTCTGCAGAACGCCTTTCGAAGGCGAACAAATGGTAGCGGCGGCTAAAAAGTACGGAAGAATCGTTGGCGCCGGCAACCAAACGCGCTCGGCCTCCTATTGCCAAACGGCTAAACAAGCGATTGAATCTGGCGCTCTTGGTAAAATTGAATTTGTGCGCGTGCATAATATGTGGGGCGATTCTATCCCCACAATCAAGACGGGCGAGACTAAACCAGAAGGGCTCGATTGGGATCGATGGCTCGGCCCCGCTCCATATCGCGATTATTCCTCGACTTACTTGGGCGGCTTGCTTTGGGGATATTTCTGGGATTTTGGCAACGGGATCCTCTCGACCCAAGGCGTCCATCAACTCGACATAGCGCGTTGGGTACTTGGACTCGACATACCTAAATCGTGCTTCTCCGCTGGCGGATTCGACAGAGAACGTCTTCTAACAGAAGCCCCAGAAACGAGTTCGACAATTTTCGACTTCGGAAATCTGATCATGAACGTTGAGCAGACGATGAACTGTCCGTATATGCTTGAAACAGACTGGGAAGTGCGTGAAAATAAAATGCACCCCTACTGGTATCAGAACTCGACCCGGATCGAAATTTACGGTTCAAAATATCTTATGGTCATCGCAAGACTCGGAGCCGGATGGCAAGTTTTTGATCGAACTAAAAACAGACAGCCTGTTGTAAAGGCAGAAGATTTCGGCTGTTACAGCGAACTGCACTTGGCGCATATGAGCAATTTTATTGACGCAATGCGGGAAAGAAAACAACCTGCTTCTCCTGTAGAAGAGTGCTTTAAGAGCACAATGCTCGTTCTTTACGCAAATATTTCCCTGCGCGCGGGCAATGTAAAATTCGATATTGATCAACAGACTGGTAAAATTGTCAATTGCCCAGAAGCAGAAAAATTCTGGCGTCCTGAATACAGAAAGGAATACGATATTCCGGAAATCGTCTAGATCAGTCTTAGGCGCACTCATAAAAACGCCTCATAACTGCGGAAGCCCGCGTTATGAGGCGTTTGATATATGCGTTAAACGTAGTTGGACGTTATTCGACAACTTTATCGGCGATCCCTTCTAAGTAAGCGGCGTCTTCTTCTCGTACTTTATAATCTTTACCGGCGTCTTTAAGTTTCTGCCATAATCCCACAGGCGATTTACCTGTCAGTTTCTTAAAAAAAACACACGCGCCAAGATAGGTTCCCGCAAGACTTGGATGATGCGGCCTCTTCTCTTTTTCATCAGCGTAAAGATCGACTTTCTCGCCAGCTTCTTTAAACGCCTTACCAACAGGAACTACCGTTGCGTTCGTAGCGTCAGCAAGCGCGTCATACCCTCCTTGCATACCGTCTTTTAACGCCTCGATCGTCGTTTCGCTTGGCGCGCCATATCGTTTTTCCCAAGCGGCTGCAACCTCAGCTTTCCGCACAAGGTCCGAACCGTAACCTTCAAACATACCGTCGCAACGTCCCCACGTCTGATAAAGCAATACTTTTGCGTTAGGACTGTTGTCAAGAATCATGTCATTAAGTTTTTTGCCATACTCAAGAAATTCCGCGCGACTATCTACTGCTGCAGAACTTTGTTCCTGCATAACGACATAATCCCATTGCTCGCTCTTAAGCCATTCCGGCGTCGACGTCGTCTGAGGATTCTTTTCAGGAACTTGACCGTTGAAGTGCTGACGCAGTCTCCATCCTCCCGGCGTGCTGCGCTCTGCTTTCGTTGGTATCCCAGAAACAGTCATCATATCGGCAACCATAAGGTTCAAGGAATTGTAATACGTATAGCTATTGCCGATAAAGAGAATTTTTGTCGTCTTTGTCTGCTCGGGGTCCTGCTGCGCTTCATCCGCGCGGACAGCAGCAGACAACCCCAATGCAAAACATACGGCAAAAGCAATAGTTTTCAAAAAAGCTTGCATCGTTCTCTCCCTAGCTCGATATGAATGACGTCGGCCGTCCAAGTTTCAAGCGCTGAAAATCGGACGGCGCTTTAGACTCGTTTAATTGTCGGCTCACTTGCCATTGCCGCACAGATGCACGGCAAAACCGCCAACCTCTTCCTCCAAATAGGCGGCAATAATCTTACCTTCCGGATTCTCCTTGAAAAAACGGAACTTGAGACCTTTGCGTTCCAAATGATAGAGCGCGCGAGTAATTGAGTTACATGCAATTCCAATATGCCCGTGTTCGCCAAAGCTTGGTTTTTTCATCGCTTCAACGGCCGCGCCAGCAAAGAAAGAGATATCGATTTCACGCGGCTTGAGCCCAAAGCGATCATTAAACCAACATACGGTCGAATTCGCTTCGTCGACAGAATTGCAGTTGATACCGACATGTCCCATCGCGAACCCAAGAGAAATCTCCACCGCGCGTTCTGCAATTTTCGTAATCGCCGCCCAATCGGAGCTAGCGATAGCGTCTTGCGGAGTAAGGAAACTACCGCCAATTGCAAAAATTGCAGTTTCTTCTACGTACGGTTTCATATTAGCAAGAGAAATACCGCCCGTTGGAACAAATCGAACGTTTCCAAAAGGTCCGCGAAGCGCTTTGATAGCAGGCAGGCCGCCCGCAATATCTGCCGGGAAGAACTTGAAAACGTCAAGACCAAACGAAACGCCTAATTCCAATTCGGTTGCGGTTGCAGCGCCAGGAACAATAGCAAGACCCTTCTCTTGGCAGAACTTGATTGTCGCAGGATTGATACCTGGCGAAACGATGAAATCGGCGCCCGCTTCCAAAGCAAGCGAGGCCTGTTCTGGACTCGTGACAGTGCCTGCGCCAACGACCAAGTCGGGCAATTCCCGATGAATATTCGCGAGGGATTCCAACGCGGTTTTATTGCGTAGAGTGACTTCGACAATCGCGATTCCCCCGTCAGCCAACGCTTTAGCAATCGGAACCGCTTTACTCGGATCGCTCGCGTTCACCAGTGGCAGAAGACCTACTTTCTCGATCATTTCCATCGCGTTTGTTTTCATGGCGTTTATTTTCTCCTAACGTTATTTCGAGTATTGTTTTTAAAAAAAAGGTTCCTGACAAATTGCCGCGCTTGCGTTATAAAGTTTTGAAAACAGTTTACCGTCAACGTCTCAAGGCGTCAAGAAATGGAACAAATTTCATCGTTATTCGTCAGATAATCAGGATGGGCTCCGCAGTTCTAGGGACTAGACAGACCAATTCTGGCAGACTATACTGGAGATTCGGCGCTATGTCGCCATAATGAGCGCGAGCGCCTCCGGAAAACTACGAATGAAGCTGGAAGTCCTGGAAACGCGCGTGCAATAATAAATCCAGCATTATTCTTATCCATTTTTCCACAACTGAAATCGTTTGGTTAAAATCGAACAGTTAATAATTAAAGAAGGATCGTTACGATGAAAGACGCTAGTTCCGTTAGTCGCCTATCGGCAGTTGCGGCATTGTTGCTCGCAACGCTATGTTTTGCCGGTTGCGACCGTACCGCGTCAACGGGGCAACACGGCGCTGGACAGCACGAAACGGCTCAAGATAAAGAAAGAAAGTATCGCAGCTTTCTCGACCAAGTTATCGAAATTACGGAAAACCAGGATAAATATCCCGACTCAACGTTCCTTCGCGGAGTGATCGAACGACTTAACCCTTGGCTTGCAGAACGTCCGGAATCAGTTGATTATGAACCTGACGAGGAGTTCGCGAGTCTTGCTGAAGCGTTTAGTAAGTTAGCGACCGATCTTCGCCGAACCAACGAGCTCATTCAACTTTTTGTTGACGAGACCAAGAAGCCTGAGGAAAAGGACGGAGACGAACTCCAAGCGCTCGTCGAAAGCGTTCAGAAACAAACAGACGAATTGGGAACAAAGACAGCGTCAAACACCCTGAAATTATACGCTCTCTACTTCGACAATCTGAGAGAACAATTAGCAAGCGCCAAAGAATTCCAATTTGCAGACGTTACGGAAACGCTTCAGACGCGGATTCGCCAATTCGCTAACAATCCAGCCGCACAGGTCTTCAATTTTGATTCCCTAATTGCAGGCGTCGAAGACTTTCAACGGCTCCTCGTTACCGACCGTAAGTCCTTTGTCCCGCAGGACGCCGATTTCCTCCGGGAAGCAATCTGGTTTAGGGACGTGTTCTCTTGGGCAAAAGGAGAAAAACAGGACGATTTAACCATCGTTAAAAGTCTGTTCGACTGGAGCGTTCGAAACGTTGTTACAGCTCCTCCTATGCTCGGTCCCGCCGGTCCAATGTCGCACACCCCATGGCAAACCCTGTTGCTTAGCCAAGGAACGGCATTAGATCGCGCTATCGTCTTTATCGAACTCTTGCGTCAACATCGTCTCGACGCCTTTGTCCTTCGTCCAGAAGGAGAGCAACGCGGGGATTTCCCAATTGTTGTCGGCGTGCGTCTCAACGGCGAAACGTATCTGTTCCTCCCAGAATATGCGCTGCCGATCCCGGGCGAGGGAGAAAGTGCGCTTGTCTTAGAGGACGGGCTCCAATTTAATTCTGTTGCTACCTTAACACAAGTCGCAAACAACGATTCTCTTCTCCGACGTTTTGATCTGGAAGGCAAGCCTTTTCCGGCGTCGTCGAAAGACTTTGAAAAAACAGTCGCCTACGTTCCTTCAACTCCCTTTACCGTCTCGGCGCGCATGATTGCAATGGAACGTGAATTCAGCGGAAAGGTGAATACCGTCTTATCTACTCCGTTTGAATCTCAAAAAGTCCGTATTGCCGAACTCGATAATATCGTCGGCGTCCAACGGCTCTATGAGGCGACGGCTCCTGTCCTAGAACAGGCAATTTTCCCCTATGAATCTGAAAACTTAATACAGATCTACATGATCGCCTCGCCCGGCTCGAAGGCCAATCTAGACGTTTCCGATTCAACGTCGACAACCGACGAATCGATCGAAGACTATACTAATTCGGACAGCTCCTCTCCTACTGGCAACATGACGTCGACGAAAAAAACGCAAACGGCTTCCCTTTGGGTTGCTAAGAACCTCTATCTCCGCGGTCGTTTTATCGATGAAAACGGCGCCAGTTTGCATTTCCTTCAAGGGCGCGTTTCCGACCGTCTCTTGAAACAAGAAGAAGCCTCCATACCTCAACGCGTTCGCGAATACGTTACTCAATATCAAGCGTGGCTGGCAAGCCAAAATAAAGAAGCGATGGAGGAAGAACTTAATAGCATCGCGCAAGAAGCGG
>JAQVHZ010000018.1:32095-39428 GCA_028695965.1 Thermoguttaceae bacterium
TGGAGGTTACGACAAAACGTTATATCAAAATTTTGACTAGTTTTTATCTTGCGCTCCTTTCAGAAGCTGCCGGCAACGATTCGGCTGCGCTTGACAGACTAAACGACGACTCATTGCGCATTCGCCCACAAGCAAATGCAGCGCAACGCTCTATCGGAGACGAATGGCGTTATGCGGCAAATTACTTGCGCGCGCGAATACTAGAAAAACAAGGAAACGTCGAAGTCGCTATCAACCGTTTCCGACTCGACGCCGAAAACGTCGGCAATCTTGTTCGCGCCCAATGGTTGGAACAACTCGCTGGAATCCCAGCCCAAAAGGAAACACAATCAGAACCTGCGCAGGAAAGCGGCGTCGAACCAATAGTAGAACCAGGGCCAAGTGAAACGCCAAGCGAAGAATCAGAGCCTACTGAAACGTCAAGCGAGGTTCCAGGGCCTGCTGAAACGCTAAGCGAAGAATCGGAGCCTACTGAAACGCCAAGCGAAGAATCAGAGCCTACTGAAACGTCAAGCGAGGCGCCAGGACCTACAGAAACGCCAAGCGAAGAACTACAGGAGACAAGCGCCGAAAATGCGTAATAATTGCTGTTTCCCAATCAGTTCGTCACAACGCTCGAGTCGTTAGATTTCGAGCGTTTTTTTTAGCCGGCGCCAACGCGCGCGCATATTTGCGCCTCTTTTACTTCTTTGAAAGAGCGCCAAAATTACCTTGAATTTTCATGAGAGTCTGGATATTTTTCTCGACTCAGCGGTAGTCATATACAATTGCAGGAGTACTACACAAAATGAAATGGACGCCTGAAAATTGGGGCGACGTCCCTAGCGGCTGGACTCGCTCTCACCTTCTTGGGCTCGAAGATTTGAGCGTAGACGAAATTACCATTCTTCTTGATCTTGCCGATCGCTTTCGCCGCGAAATTCTCGACTCTCCCGATAACTTTCGTAAGCTTCCCTTGCTCTCCGGAAAAACGATCGTTAATCTGTTCTTTGAAAACTCTACTCGCACAAGCACAAGCTTCGGTCTGGCTGGCCGTCGTCTTGGCGCTGACGTCGTTCAATTTTCTTCTTCAACAAGCAGCGTCTCCAAAGGAGAAACAGTTGTTGACACGGCTAAGAACATTCAGGCAATGGGAATCGACGCCGTTGTCGTTCGCCATAGCTGTCCGGGCGTTCCTCGACTCCTCGCTCAAAACTTGAAAAACTGCGCGGTAGTGAACGCGGGCGACGGCGCTCATGAACATCCAACTCAGGGACTCTTGGATATTTTGACTATTCGTCAGCATTTTGGATCGCTTAAAGGGTTGACCGTTGCTGTTGTTGGGGACATCTCGCACAGCCGCGTCGCCCGTTCGAACATTTTCGCGTTGCTTAAATTGGGCGCAACGCCGATCGTTTGCGGTCCTTCCACTCTAGTTTCGCCGCATTGGGAGGAGTTCGGAGTCGAAGTGAATTACTCTCTCGATAAAATCCTGCATCGCGTCGACGTCTTTAATTTGCTGCGCATTCAATTCGAACGTCAAGTCGTTCGTCCCTTTCCTTCAATTCTGGAATATGCTCACCTCTATGCTATGAACAGCGAACGTCTCCAACAATGCAAAAAAGACGCGCTCATCATAGCGCCTGGTCCGATCAATCGCGGCGTCGAAATTACGCCGGAAGTCGCAGACGGCCCTAATTCTGCGATCCTTGATCAAGTAACAAACGGAGTCGCCGTCCGGATGGCGGTCCTTTGGGCAACGATAAGCATGGTACAGAAGAACGCGGAAAAATCATTGTCAAACTAATAAAATCGCCGAGCTCTTTTTAGCGCTGTCCTACAAAAAACTAATACGCGTTGTAAGACGCGGCAACCGGAAAAGATAGCATTATGTCGACTCAATCGATCCTTATTGAAAACGGACGCGTCGTCGATCCGTCGCAGCAACTCGATAAAACAGCTAACCTCCTTATCGCCAACGGCAAAATAGTCGGTATCGACGTCGCCGCCGATGATATTCCTGACGGCGTTCAAAGAGTTGACGCCACTGACAAAATTGTAACGCCGGGCCTTGTCGATATGCACGTACATCTGCGCCAGCCCGGATATGAAGAGGCGGAAACGGTTGCAACTGGCGCCCGCGCGGCATTACACAGCGGTTTCACGTCTATCGCTTGTCCTCCGAACACCGATCCGCCAATCGACTCCCAGGCTCATGTGGCGCTCATTTACGAGTTAGCGGCAAGCGCTCGTCAATGCAACGTTTTTCCAATTTGCTGTATCAGCAAAGGTCGCGAGGGCAAAGAACTTGCAGAACTTGGAATTCTGTTTGAAAGCGGCGCTGTCGCTTGCAGCGACGACGGGAGTTCGGTTGAAGACTCTGAATTAATGCGCCGCGCCCTAGAATACTGCAAGATGTTTGACAAAACGGTGTTGTGCCACGAAGAGTCGACGCCTCTTGCTAAAGGCGGAATCATGCACGAAGGTTATGTGTCTAATTTACTTGGACTGCGCGGCATTCCCGCAGAAGCGGAAGACGTCATGGTGTCGCGCGATATTGCGCTTGCCGAAAGCGTTGACGCCCCTTTGCACATTATGCATGTCTCCACGGAAGGCGCTCTTGCCTCGATCAGACGCGCTAAATCGAGGGGAGTTAAGGTTACTGCCGAGGTTACGCCTCATCACATTACGTTGACGGACGAAGAACTTCGGTCTTTCGACGCCAACTTTAAGATGAATCCCCCGCTTCGCAGCCGCAAACATGTCGACGCCTGTATTGAAGCCCTTGTCGACGGTACGATCGACGTAATCGCCACGGACCACGCGCCGCACTCCGTAGAAAAGAAACTACGCGAACTCGACGTTGCGCCGTTTGGAATCATTGGCCTTGAAACGGCGCTTCCGCTCGCGATTGAGACGCTCGTTGATTCCGGCTTGTTGACTTGGTCTCAACTTGTTGAGAAAATGGCGTTCAATCCGTCGCAAATCTTGCGCATTTCCAGAGGAACGCTCCAACCTGGCGTTGACGCCGACGTCACGATAATCGATCCGAATCTCGAATGGATTTACACCCGTGCTGAAATTCGTTCGAAGAGCCAAAACTCCCCGTTTCTGAACCGCAAGCTGAAGGGACGCGCCGTTATGACGATCGTCTCCGGTGAAATTAGATATCAGCTCTAAAAAAACGAGGCTTCGACCAAAGGTTTTTCCTGTTGTTGACGCCTAAAAAATTAAGCCGAACAACGCTTATGCATTGTTCGGCTTTTTTATTTCAACTTGACGCCTGCTGACAGCGCGCCAAATTGTCAGCTTTGATTACCACTTGACGCGGAATCCAGTAGAACCGTTGACGTAAGTCGTATAGTCGTTCGTTTGGATATCAGCTCCGCCAAAGACGTCGAAGTTTTGGCTCAGGATCCAATCGCCGCCGACGCCGGCATAGATCCAGTCGCGTCCTGCGCCGTTGCCAACAATGCGGAACGTGTTGTTAGGACCGCCAACCATAGTCAGGTCGCCTTCGACGCTGGCGTCGAGGAATTCATGCGTCCAGTTGACGTAGGCGTTGAAGTCAAACATACCGCGAGCAAGCGGGACCGATTTGAGCCAGCGCACGCCAAGGACGCCTTGAAGGCTGTTGTATTCCGTATCGCTCGTTGTAAGAGCAAACGCGTTATACGTCCCATTCTCGGTGAAACCGTCCATTGTGAGGTGCGTGTACTGTAATCCGCCATAAGGCTGCAACGTCGATACCGGCAAGCAGAAGTTAAATCCGCGTTCCAAGTAAGCGCTGCCAGACCAACCGTCGGTCGAACCGTCGTAATAATGACGCCCAACGGCAAGCATACGGTCGACGTCGTAATCGGCGACGCCAAGCGAACCGGTAGCAAACGTATAACCCCAGTCGTCGCTCACGCGCAGATAGAGTCCAAAGACGTTGTCACGGACGTCGACGCTGCCCATATAAGCGGCGTCAAGAGCGGTGTTGTTGTAGGAGTAGTAGAATCCAAACTGGTTGGTGGCTGTACTTCCCAGTTCGACTCCAAACATACCGCCTAACAATTGGTAATCGTAGCCGCTCGTTCCGCGATACGCAGACGCGTCGCCGCTTGCGCCAAACATACTTGCCCAACCGGCAAGACCTGAATTGTCTTGGGAGTACTCATATCCTTGACCGCGAATGGCAGAGTAGCACGAAGTAACCCCGCGACAGCCGGTAAAGGTCGGGCTAGGCAACACTACGCGCGTCAGGTTTTGACGCATCAAGTTACGCGATTGAATTTGCGCGTTCATCGCGGAGAAGCGAAGTTCGCCGCTCATTTGATCCAAGAAGCGGGGATCTCCTTCGACGGCGTTTTCGAGCGCCGCAAACATATCGTTGTGAGAAGCGTCCCATGCGGGTCCGTCTTGCCACTGGTCAAGATAACGAGCGACGCTTCTTTGATTCGGCGTTTGCGCATAATCGGAGAACGCATTTTTCTTCAGCAACAAGTTGAAGTACCCGTTGCTGAGCTCGTTCGGATCGACCACAAAACGCATTCCGGCGTAATCGTCATAAATCGTGAAGTTTGTGGGTCGAGCGGTCAAATTCCCAGGATCGACTTCGAGTATCGTCAACGTGTCGCCAATGTTAAGATTGGCGCCATGCGTGTCGGTATCGACGTAAATCTTTCCGCCGTTCATTTGAGCGGTAGCGCCGGAATCGTCGGCCTTGAAGTTCGTGTGGTTCGTCTTATCGACGACGTTGACGTACAACGTTCCGCCATTCATTGAAAAAACGTTGCCGGAATCAGTAAGCCTGATCGTTTCGGCATTATTCAATTTGAACAAACCCGAATTCAAGTTAACCGAACCAAACTTATTAGCCCAACCAGTAACAGCGCCGCCGTTAACAGCAAGGTTAGCATGAGCCAGCTGTTCGTTGTAAAGCGCGGAGCTCGCGCCAAGCTGCAATACGCCCTCTCTGACGTTGGCCATGGTGAACGCGCCGGCGCCATTGAGCGTCAACGAACCGTTCCCCATCTTAACGAGAGAACCAGAGCCGTCGATCATGCTGTCTAATTGAACTGCCGCGTTAGTCGTCTTGAACGTCAGGGTTCCAGGCGCGGAACCTACAAAGCCAATCGTCTCGTTCATAAGAACGGGTCCGTTTGAAGCGTTGCCAAGAACGGTAATTCCGCCGTTTCCATCAACGTTAATATCGGAACCCCAATAGGAGTTCAGAGGATCCGTCGACGTAACGCCCCTATAATCCATTGCCAACGTACCGCCTTCGGTCAGCGTCAACGCTCGGCGAACGGCAGGATCGGCAGTATTGTCGCCCAACAAGGCCAACGTGGAACCGCCCTTAACGGTAGTGGCCCCATAGTAGCCAGTTGCCGCTTTATCTTTCAACGCCAGTGTTCCGCCGCCGTTGATCGTGAAAACGGAATGATCCAACCAAAGAGGATCGCTCTTTAACGAGCCAAGCGTCAGCGTTCTATTAGGACTAACGTTGACGGTTGCATTGTCGTCAAACTCGAAAAGACCCAAGGACGTCGACTCAGTAACGCCCAACGTTCCGTATGAACCAAAGTTGACGGCGGAATCAGCAGAACCGGCGTTTGCAGAAGCCAAGACGACGTGTGCAAAAGGTTTGACTGCAGAAATCGTGCCGCTCCAATTGGAGTTGTTGCCGCTGAAAGTCCAAGGCGTTACTACCCCGTTAGTATCAACGACATTTTCCAAGCTAAGCAGACCTGAACCATTGAGGTTCGCAGCAATCAACGTCGAGGTATTCTTGTTGGACAACACAAGTTCGTCATTGTCGCCAATGATAATTCCACCGCCTAACGCCGCGTTGAAATTATTCAAAACCAGCTTCTCGCCGCTTGTCGTTGAATGTTGGAAGGCGCCTTTCGGACCAAGGGCAACGGTAAAATCGTTGCTCGGATACATTCCTGAATCAAAATGATTGGCGCCAAGCGAAAGGACTCCTTCTGTAACGTTGACCAAATTAACTTTGGAATCGTTCGTCAAATTGAGCGTCCAGGCTCCAGATCCAATCTTATAGACGTCAGCTCCTTGTCCAGCGCCGACAATCTTGCCATTGTAAGCCAGATTGTCGTTGTTGAAATTGACGACGAGATCTTTGTTTCCAACGTCGACAGCGCCGGAGCCGCTTGAAGTCAATCCGCCGACGTAAGCGGCAGAATCTTTAACGTTCCCCATGTTTAAAATGCCGGAGTTGACGTCGGTATACGCGGCTCTATAGGAACCGAGAACGTTATAGGTCGCTCCCGCGCCAACGTCGAGACGGAATCCGCCGGCCCCGGACGTATTTCCTTCGGCAAAAATATTTTGAACTTGATCGGTCGTGTCCTTCAAGGTAACAGGAGCGACCGTAAGCCAACCGGAGTTCGAGATAATATTGTTCGAGAAACGCAAGCCCGCGTTAGGATCGTCGGTATCCAAAATGAAGGATAACTTCGTTTGATTGTTATTAATGATATTGGCATTTCCAATAGAACTGTACCAATAGCGACCGTCGGCGTCAGCAAGAGATTTGACGTCGACAACCAAATCGCCGTTCTCGATAATCACGTTGCCAATCTTATTGACGCCCGTCTCAACGATATTGCCTTCCCCATCGGTCGTAACGCCCGTGTTGAGGAAACGAATCGTCTTCCCGTCTTCTAAACGTAATACAATATCGCCGTTCGATCCTACTTTAGTAACAATTTGTCCTGACAAATCTGCGGAACCGCCTGACAAAATCAACGGGTTCGAATTGCCGTTCAAGACAATGTCATTAGCCAAAGTTGTTCCGTCGGCAAAGTCAAGCGCAGAGGTTTGATCGTTGGCGTTCGAACGATTGTAAAAGATCGTCCCGTCGCCGAAAGCGCCGTCGTTCTGGACTTGGACTGTGCCGCCGTTCAGTACCGTATTGAAGTTCGCTCCGCGGCTGTCGCCAGTCAGCGCCAGAACGCTCGAACCCTTCTTAAGAAGAGTTCCGTTGCCTTCGAATTTGCCCTCATAGATCCCATCGGACCCGTCGCCGGTAACTGTAAGACTCTTACCATTAAGGTCAACGATCGCAGCGTTCGTTCCATTAAGGTTGCGGACCGATTGATCGGCGTTCAATTCAACGGAACCGCCCTCAACGTTCAGGCTAGAATAAGCGCTGATTGCTCCGGTCGTGTTCGCAACTAACGAACCGCCTTTGACGGTCGTGTCGCCGGTATACGAGGAATCGCCGGCATTCAGCACGAGCATTCCCTCGCCCGTCTTAATAATTCCGCTTGTGTTTTCATAATTGCCGTTAGCGTCAGGAGTAACGTTTTTCGAACCGGCATATCCGCCAATACTGTCGGAGACG
>JAQVHZ010000114.1 GCA_028695965.1 Thermoguttaceae bacterium
GATAAAAGCGTTACATCCTTACGAACTTGTTTGCGATGCATTTTTGAACCTCTGATTGTTGGTAACTTAAATTATTTCAATATGTTATATCATAAAAATGATATTGGTATAGACTTTGGCGACCAATGTTGGGAAAAATGCTGGAAGTTTTGAGAACTTCCCTTTTATTTTTTAGGTTCGAAAACAACATAGTCCATCGCCGGAACGCTCCGTCCTTCCCATTCGAACGCTTCGTCGCCATAGTTGAGGACAATCTTCGTTCCGTCGCCAAACCCCGTTGCGAAGACCTTTTCGGCAAGTTGGTCGTGCGACGTCATGTATTCGAGCTGCAAGCGCTCGAGCTTCTTAAACTCGTCGTACCCCTCTTTGATCTTCGCAACGGAATCGCGCAGTTCCTCGTCTGTTGCGCAGGTCATATCGGCGTCGCCCATCCAGTGGGAACCGTCCGACTTGAACTTCGAATAGAAATAGAAATGGGGGCGCCCGCCGAATTCGATCTGTTTCAGCCTCGCGACGGGCGACTTCAACGTGTAGTTCGTCGTATCCGCAAACGGATTGCTCAAGACAATCCCCTGATAGACCAGCTGCCAATAGGGAACTTGACGTTCGATCAGCTTCGGAAGTTCTTTATCCGGTTTCTGGAACGAAATATAGAGCGCGAAATCGAGATGTTTGACGCAGTAGTCGAACCCGCCTTCAGAAGCGAAGCCGCCGAAGGTCTCCTGAGAATACTCCGTTATCTTATTGACCCAGTCGGCGAATTGACGCTTGTTGAGAGGATGGTCTTTCGAATAGCAAGTCCGCGGGTTGACGGTCGAATAGACGTCGACGTAGTGCAGACCGCGGAACCCGATATCGCGCAATTTCGGAAAATCAACTTTTGGGAACCGTTCGTACATTTCTTGCGGACAGGTCTCGTACATATTTCCGCCGCCCCACGTCGTGTACGTGTTGAAAGCGCCGTCTTTCTTGACGAGCAAGTAGTTCTCGTCCCAAAGACCGCCTATTTGCGAGGCGCGGTAAGCGTCCGAGTAGTTCTGATGACAGACGACTTGGTAGCCGTTTTTCTGTGCGTAGGCGACCGCTTCTCTCAGTTTCTCCTCGCCCCCAAGACGTTCGTCGACCGGAAAGATCTGCGGATAGCGTCCGTCGTGCCCGCCAATGTTCCAGCCGACAAGACAGAACTCCGCCTCGTTGATCCCTTGACGTTTAAACTCGTCGACAATCTGCATGAAGCGTTGAAAAGTGATCGCAACATGCATTTCCGGCTCGTTCTCGGCGTTTTGTTCCGGCACAGGGCTCGGTACGGGCTTCCACCCAAGCCTTACGCGCACTTCCGGAGACTGCGCGGCGTAAGCAAGCTCAGGGCGTTCCGCGGCGCGTTCTTTTAGGGACCGGACTTCCCCGCGACCGAGCTGATATTCCCGATAAACCGCCGCCATATCGGCGTACGTCGAGCGGTCGGAGGGCAAGACACGATATTCGATCTTGAAATCTTCGTAGGGTATGTCGCCGTTCAGCTGATAACGGACGAAAACGCGCCATTCGCCTTGGCGAAGCGTAACAATATGTCTCGCTTCATAGTTCATGCCGGTCAAGATCGCCGCTAACGCGCCCCGCGGAGTCTTCACGCCGTACGTCTGCATAACGACGCTGCCGTTCGAATAATCGCCGTCCGGCAAATCGCGCCACGTTCCGTACATACCGTTCGGCAAGACGAAAAAGCCGTCCTCGCCCGCCCGAGCGATCGACCAGGGATGTTGAACGTCGAGCGAAATCGCGCCTTCGGGCACGTCCGCAGCCGGAATCGTCAACAGCTGCGCATCTTGACTTACTTCAAGCGGATAAGCGCGCTTTTCATACTTGTTGTCGGCAAGTCGAATCGTTACGGACGCCTCTAACGCCGCGTCCTCGACGGCAAACGCGACGTTGAACGCTGTCAGAACGACGAGCATGAGAGCCGCTGTCAGACGTCTGGCTTTCATAGTTCATTACCTTAATGTTGGTTGGTTATCGCTGTCCAAACGTTTCAAACGCGCCGATTATCGCATCAACTGTTCATCCTCGGCGCTTTCAATTCCAATCTTGTTGACGCCGACGCCATTGTCCGCGCCGATTATCGCCGTTTGTCTGCTTGGGGGGCGCCGGCAAGAGGTGGAACGAACCCTCGCCAAAACTCGCCTCAACACGTTCGCGCATCTCGCTCGTCAAATTCAACCTGAATTCGGGACATCTAAAAATCGCGCGGCAACCGTTGCAGCGCTCGAACCAGATTTCCAGGTCCGCCCCGCGAGCATTCCCGTTACGGCCGTTCCGATAAGAGCGCAGCACTTCGTAAAGCGTCTTGACGCCGCCGTCGACGCCATATTCTTCCCTAAGGATAATAGCGACTCCGCGCGACATCTCTATCGCCGCGTTTTCAAATGGTATCACTTCGTCGACGAAAAACGTTACTTCGACTTCCGGTTCGTTCTCAACGCATTCTTCGCCGTTGATTTCGCTCAGCATTTCTTTTTTGTCGACGCGGCCGCGCAGGAAGACAACGGCGTCGTTCGCCAGATACTGACCATATTTTGCGTAAGCGTCCGCCCAGCACGCGCACCGGATCGTCCCTTCGAGGTCTTCGAGCTGGAAAAACGCAAACGTGTTCGGACGGCCCGGTCTGGGATTCCTCGACGCCTTGACTGCAACGCCGGAAATCGCGCCGCCAATTGTCGCGGACGCGCGATTCGACATTGCCGAAACTTTCGTCGTCGTCGACGCAAAGAGTTTCAGCATATCGCGATGTTCTCCCAACGGGTGCGCCGTTACGTAGAAGCCCAGCGTTTCTTTTTCGTTTCCTGCCTTCTCTTTGGCGTTCCATTCGTCGACGTCGGGCAGTCCCGCCGTGCCAATGTTCGGATCCTCCTCTCTGCCGCCCTCCTCGGGCTCGTCGAATCCAAACAAGCTTCGCTGTCCTCGTTCGCGGTCAAGCGCGGCGGCTTGTCCGCCTTTCAACGCCTTTTCCACAGAAAGCATAAGCTGCGAACGTTTCGCGCCAAAGCAGTCGAACGCGCCGCATTTGACGAGCGCTTCGACGGACGCGCGTCCGACTATCTTTGAGTCGACGCGTTCGTAGAACTCAAAGAGGCTCTTGAACGGCCCGCCTTCGTTGCGAACGCGCACGATCTCGTTCATCGCGTCTTCGCCGCACGCTTTCACGGCGGAGAGTCCAAAATAAATCTTTCCGTCGACAACTTTATAACGCGCGTCGCACAAATTGATGTGCGGAGGAACAACTTCGACCCCCATCCGCTTGCAGTCGTCGATATGTTCGACCGTCTTATCTCGCTTCGTGAAGTTGCGCGAAGAAATGTCCCCGCAAAGGAGCGACGCCATGAATTCCGCTGGATAGTGCGCTTTCAAGTACGCGGTCATATACGCGATTTGCGCGTAAGCGGTCGAGTGAGATTTGTTAAAACCGTAGCCCGCGAATTTCTTGATCAGTTCGAAAAGTTCTTCCGCTTTCTCTTCCGTCAAGCCGTTCTCATGCGCGCCGGCGACGAAATCCGCGTAGAATTTCGCAATTTTATCGTGTTTCTTCTTGCTGATCGCTTTAATACAAGCATACGCGCTCGAGAGCGGGATCTTGCCTAACTTGTTCAAGATGCGCATGATCTGCTCTTGGTAGACCATGACGCCGTTAGTCTCGGCAAGGACCTCCTCGAGGACGGGGTGCAGATAGACCGCTTCCTTCCGCTTATGTTTAACGTCGACATACTCGTCGATCATTTTACCTTCGAGCGGACCGGGTCGGTAGAGCGCGAGCACGGCGATGATGTCGCGGATATTGTCCGGACGCATCTTGACGAGGAGGTTGCGGATCCCTTCGCTTTCAAGCTGGAAGACGCCTTTTGTCTCGCCGCGGCAGAGCAGCGCGTAGGTTTCAGGGTCGTTGGCGGGCAAGTTGTACGGATCGATCTTCTTGCCCGTCGTCTGCTCGATAATCGCAACTGCGTCGGCGAGAATCGTCAAGTTGCGCAGACCAAGGAAGTCCATCTTGAGCAATCCAGCCTTCTCGACCTCCGCCCCTTGCCATTGCGTAACGACGTCGTCTTTTCCGACAAGCTTTTGAACCGGCACGTAGTCGGTCAGCGCATTTTGAGAAATAACGACTCCGCAAGCGTGCGTGCCCGCGTTGCGCACAAGACCTTCAACTTTCATCGCGTAATCGACAAGTTCCTTAACGTCCGCGTTTTCCTCGTACAATTTAACGAGATCGGAGCTCTGCTCGAACGCTTTTTTCAGCGTTATTTTCGGAGTCGAAGGAACGAGCTTAGCTACTTCGTTGACGGTCGACAGGGGCAGTCCCAAGGCGCGGCCGCAGTCTCGGATCGCCATCTTTGCCGCCATTGTGTTGAAAATGCCCAACTGCGCGACTTTTTCCGCGCCGTAGTGGTCCTTGACGTACTCGATAATTTCGGCGCGTTTGGCCTGCTCGAAGTCGATATCGATATCGGGCGCTTCCAAACGATTTTCATCGAGAAAACGTTCGAACAGCAAGTCGTACTCCAGCGGACAGACGTGCGATAGATTCAACGCGTAACAGACGAGCGCGCCGACGCCGGAACCGCGCGCCGTGCATTGGATTCCGCGGCTTGCCGCTTCACGAACGAAGTCCCAAACAATTAAAAAGTAGTTCGGAAAACCTAATTTCGAGATGACGCTGAGTTCGCGGTCAAGACGCGCCATGACTTCGTCCGTCAGCTCGCCGTCGACCATGCGCTCGGGATTGTTCGCGTAGCGCTTCTTGAGGCCTTCGACGCACAAGACGCGCAGATACTCGTCGGACGAATAGCCCTCAGGGGGCGTAAAAATTGGAAAGTAGCGTTCGCCAAGTTTGATTTCAAGGTTGCACCGATCGGCAATTTCCAGCGCGCGCCATACCGCGTCCTGATCTTGCGGGAACGCGTCGAGCATCTCGCGGCCGCTCTTGAGATAGAATTGGTCCGAATCCATCTTCAAACGATTTGTATCGGTGCGGAACCTGCCCGTATTGATGCACAACACGAGGTCCTGGACGTCCGCGTCTTCCGGAAGAACGTAATGGACGTCGTTCGTAGCGACCGTCTGTATCTCCAACTCTTTTGCGAGTTGCCGTTCGTATTGGAGCGCTGTCGCCTGTTCCGGGAGGCCGTGATCCTGCAATTCAATGTAGTAGCGGTCGCCAAAAACGCCCTTATACCAAAGCGCGGCGTCGCGCGCTTTATCGTACGCCTCCTGCGAACCCTGACCGTTCGCGAGCGTGCGCGCTACTTCGCCGGAAAGGCAGCCGCTCAAGCAAATCAGACCTTCGTTATATTGCTCGAGAACGTCGCGGTCGATTCGCGGCTTGTAGTAGAACCCGTCGAGAAACGCCGTCGACGAAAGATGGAGCAAGTTCTTATAGCCCTGATAATTCATCGCAAGAAGCGTTATGTGGAACGAATTCTTGTCGCTGCGATCAATGCGCTTGCCCGGCGCTACGTACGCTTCGTAACCGAGAATCGGCTTGATACCGGCGTCCCGAGCTTTTTGATAGAACTCGAGCGCCCCGTACATATTCCCGTGGTCCGTCAGCGCGAGCGCGGGCATCTCCAACTCTTTCGCGCGAGCAACGAGCGCTTCTAATTTGCCGACCCCGTCGAGTAAAGAATAGTGCGAGTGCGTATGCAGGTGTACAAAAGGAATAGCGCCCGACGCCGTCGGTTCCTGCGGAGTACGAGTAACGCCTTCCTTCTTCTGCGCCTCCGCTGCCGAATTTTTCGATTCTAGATCGGCGAAGGTCGTCGACGTTTCTTCATCGTCAAGGTCGTATTCTTCTGGTTCTTCAAGAAAGTCGTCGATTCGTTCGTCGCTCATAGCGTCCCTGTCTAAAATATGAAGGTCAAAACGCCGAGCGGCAGTTTTGACAAAGCTAATCTCGTATTATTTTCTTGCGCCGTCATTCTACTCGAAACGCATTGGGAATTCAAGTGGATGAACTTTCCCAAAAAAATTCCAAGCGTCTAATATCGTTCGTTGACGTCCAACCCAACTTCCGACGATAAAGAAACTAACGAACGCCGCGGCGACTTTTTTCAAAACGAATAAAAAAATATTTTACCGACCCAATAAAGAATCTGCTGAACTTCTGAAAACATATTCGTTCTAAAACATTCAACCGGCGCAATCGTAAAATCTTCCCGTGTTGCTGGGATTTTTTAAAAATTTATCAAAAGAAGGAAACTTTTTTCTTGAGATAATCTGGAAGATGATTAGAATTAACGGTAGGAACGTTGTGTTTTATACTATAAAATCAAGATGAGAGAGTGCGGTTTTATTGTTTTTTTGGAATTTTCCAAAAGAACCTCCCGCGCGCTTCAGTCTGGATTTTACGAGGACAATTAGCTAAAAGTATCGATTTTTTCGGTCGTTCCGACTACAAACTACCCTTTTAACGTTTGTTTATCGTCCCGGTCGATAAAATCGGTTGAAATAAGGTTTCGTTCCGGTTATAACTATAGGTTATATGGTTGGGCGTCGAGTTCTTGCTCGAATTGCGCCCGGACTACGGGGCGATCAATTGATCGGTAATATGTTTGTCGCGTGGCAGCGCGAACTATTCGCGCCTCTGCGTCGCCTTAGCGTTTCGGTTGCGTTGCGTCAGTCTTCGCACGACAAACGAGAATGTGTATTTGCTAACTGCGCGGGAGCGTGGATTAAAAAAATTCGGAGAAGAGGATCAAAAGTATGAGAAAGCGCCTTTTCATGATATTGCCCGCTGCGGCGATCGCGCTTGCGTTGGTCGCCAACGTGTCGGCGGTTACAGGGGCGGAGTCAGACGTCCCTGTGGAGACGTATCAACTAAACGATGGCACGAACTGCTTCTTGGTTCCGCTGCAAGCCGACGCTATTGAATCGACTTCCGATTATGTCGACGTTGCCGCGCTGATCGATTTCTCCGCGGCGCAGCTGAGCTCGGACGTTCGTAAAGCGGCGCAAGAAACAGTCGCAGCGTTGGTCGCGAACCTTCCGGAAAACGCGCGCGTGCAGCTGTTCGCCGTCTCGAACGAAACCGAACCGCTCACTGACGGATACGTTTCCGTTACTTCGCAAGAACTCAAAGACGCTGTTGCGGCGCTCAAGAATCAGGACGCGCTTGGAGCGGCAGACTTAGAGAAATCCTTCACCGTCGCCGTCAATTCGTTTGATTACAACGAATCCGCCGACCGGTCCATCGTCTTTGTCGGACGAGGCGTGAGCGCGGGCGCGGCGTTCAACGAAGAAGTCTTTGAATCGACCGTCGAAAAACTCGTCGACGCTCGCGTTCCGGTCAGCTCGTTTGGCGTAGGCGCCTACGTCAATACGCCGCTCCTCGGCGCGCTCGCCAACCGCACGGGCGGTTACGTCGTCGATGGAACCAGCAGCGCGCATGAAGCGGGCGCAGAACTCGCTAACGCCGCGACCGCGACGGTATTCTTCCCGGAAGACGTCTCGTTGACTATTGGAGACGCCGACGTCTATCCTAACCCGCTGCCCCCGATTCGCAGCGACCGCGAAACCTACCTTGTCGGTCAGACTGCCGAAGAGCTTGAAGCCCTGACGCTCTCGATTCCCGCCGTCGTCAACGACGGTCGCGAAGCCGACGTCGAATGGAACGTCTCGCCGAAAGCGTCTGAGAGAAACAATCAATATCTCTATCAACTCGTTCAAGAAGCGTCTGCGAACAACGGCGCGACCTTTGCCGTCGCCGGTCGTAGCCTCTTGACCGACCGTCAAGTCGCTCTTAACGACGTCGCTGACGACGCCGCCGATCTTGCGCAGCAAGCCGCCAATTTTGGCGACGTCGTTTCGGCGGAACGTATCGCTAACTTCACCAACGTCTCTTACGTTTCCCAAGACGACGAAGACTTTGAATTCCTAGACGACGTCTTTGGCGACGACGCCGACGAAGAAGAGCCGGTCGCCGAAGATGAAGACGACGACGTCCTTACCGACGACGCCGACGAAGAAGAACTAATCGCCGAAGATGAAGAAGACGACTTCTTCGGCGAAGCCGCTGAAGAAGAGACCGCGGCTGTCGACGTCACAACTCCGACTCCGGCTGTTGAAGCGCCTGCCGCTGTCGACGTCCCAACCGCGGCGCCAGCTGTTGAAGCGCCTGCCGCTGTTGCTAACGACGCCGGCGCCAGCGACCTCTTCGACTCCGCGCGCGCCAAGATCAGCAGAGAAAACCAAGCTTCTTTGGTCGACGCCGCTGAAGCGAACGTCAAAGTTCAAACGGCTCAAATGCGCGCCGCCGTTACCGTCGCTACGACTAACGCGATGAAAGACGCGCGCACCAATCCCGAAGGCGCGAAACAAAACATCAAGACGATGATTCAAGCCGTGCGCAACAACCGCATCCTTCCGGAAGCCGATCGCGCCATTATGTGCAGCGAACTCGAACGCGCCGGTATGTACGTCGAACAGGAATCGGAAAAGCAGGCTCGAGCCGAGCTGCGCGCTCAGCAAAACCTCGAAACGGTCGAAGCCGTTCGTCGTTCGCAAAACGCTTATCAAGCCAACCAAACGACCGTCGTCGAAATCATGAAGCGTTTCGACTCGCTGATTAGAGAACACAATTTCGTGCTCGCGTCCGAAGCCGCCGAAGAATCCGCTAAAATCGCTGCCGACAACGCGCTTCCGACCCAAGCGGCCAACATCGCGCTTCTCCGCGACGCCTACGAACGCAACCAATTCCTGCGTTACGAACGTCGCCGCAAGCTCCTCGACACGCTCATGTCGGTCGAAGAAGCTCATATTCCTGTCTCCGACGAACCGCCGATCACTTATCCTGACGCCGAAATCTGGGTCGCGCTGACCAAAGAACGTCAAGAAAAGTATAAGACGACTAATCTCCAAGGCAGCGAAGAAGAACAAATTATCGCAAGAGCGCTCGACAGCAAAGTCGACGTGAACGGCGGTCCTGACGCCGACCTCACCTTGGCCGACTGGATCGACGAAGTCAAGGGCGTCTTGAAAGACAAGTACCAAAAAGAAATCAATATTGTCTTTGACAACCTGAATATTGAAGAAGCCGCTGGTCCCCCCAGCTCGCTCAGCATCCAGGAAAGCCTTACGAACATCACGCTGCGCAAGGCGCTCAAGCTCGTCCTTCGTCCGCATGAACTCGACTTCTGCATCTTGGACGACTGCTTGTACATCACCACCCAAGACGAGATCAAGAACAACCCGAACATCTCGACCAGCCTGCGTCTCTACTCTGTCGGCGACCTTATCATGCGTCCGAACCAAATGGGCATGGGCGGCGGCGGCATGATGATGGGCGGCATGATGGGCGGCATGGGCGGCGGCATGATGGGCGGCATGGGAGGCATGGGCGGCATGATGGGCGGCATGGGCGGTATGGGAGGCATGGGCGGCATGGGCGGCGGTATGGGGAACGTCCCTGCCAACCGCGCGCCTCGTAACGACAATGCCCGAAGAGTCAACGACGCCATCCTGCAAAATTTCCTCGACGCTCCTGCTGGCGCGGCAGATAACGGCTTGTTTGCTGTTCCT
>JAQVHZ010000115.1 GCA_028695965.1 Thermoguttaceae bacterium
ATAAACCGGTTGTACTGGGGGCTTGTTCAGCAAAAATCTTACTGATTCGTTAATTTTTACGTTTTTTCTTCAAAAATTTCCTCCCGAAAATCGAAGGGGGAGCAGAATGGGGTTTTTAGAACCTCCCTTCTCTAGTTTAGCGAAAAAAAGCTTGAAATATTTGTATTCCTTAGTTATAATAAACATACCGGCTCCCTCGTTGTTTTTTGGAGGTAATTTTTTTAGGTTAAAATCACTCCGGATTCTAACGAGGAGCCGTGTTTTACGCAACATCAATTAAATAAAATTGCTTGATGGTTGCAATATGAGTAACAAGGGATTCTAAAATGGAAATGACTCGTAAAGATTTTCTGCGAACGGTCGCTATGGCGGGTTTCGCAACAACGTTCAGCGCTATTGAACCGTTCGCCGTCCTTGCCCAACAAGGTACTAACGCTGCCGGCAAGAAGGTCGATATGGTCGCCTTGCTCGGCGGAGAACCGGCGCCTATGTTCGAAAAAGGAATTGAAGCGATCGGCGGTATCGAGCGGTTCGTCAAGAAAGGCGACAAAGTTACGATTAAGCCGAATATCGGGTGGGATAAAACGCCCGAACTCGCCGGAAATACGAACCCGGATCTTATCGTCGCGCTCATCAACGCGTGTAAAGACGCCGGCGCCGGCGAGATCATCGTCTTCGACCACACGTGCGACAACTGGCGCAAATGCTACGAATCGAGCGGAATCGAAGCGGCGGCTAAAAAAGCGGGAGCCCTCGTCGTCCCCGGCAGTGAAGAGCGATACTATCGCGAAATTCAGCTGCCCAAGGGCAAAGCGATCCAATCCGCATTGGTTCACCAGGCGATTCTCGACTGCGATTGCTGGTTCAACGTGCCGGTCCTGAAAAATCACGGCGGCGCCAGAATGACGATCGCAATGAAGAACCTGATGGGAATCGTCTGGGACCGCGGCGCGTTCCACCAAAAGGGGCTCGACCAAGCGATCGCCGATATCGCAACGATCGACAAGCCCGCCTGCTTGAACATCGTCGACGCCTATCGCATCATGAAGACGAACGGTCCTCGCGGCCGAGACGCTTCCGACGTCGCGCTGGCTAAGGGTCTCTTCATGTCGACCGACCCGGTCGCCGTCGACTACGCCGCCGTCAAGTTCTTCGACCAGTTCCAAAAGATGTCGGTCGACGACGTCAAGTACCTCGACATGGGCCGCATCGCCGGCGTCGGCGTTACCGATATCAGCTCCTTGAACGTGAAGCGCGTCAAAATGTAATGATTGACGCGTCGAGGTTCTATGAAAGACGGAGAAATCGTCGGAACGAGGCGCGTTTCGACGATTTCTTTTTATCCGTAACGCGGCGTCCCTCTGGTGCGTTCTAAGCCGTCTCAAACCGGACGCCAACTCCCTCGCCTTTTTCAAGCGGCATTAATATGAAATATAAACTCTTGCGCGCGCTGCGCGTGTTAATTGCGTGTCTCATGCTTGCGGCGATCGTCGCCCTTTTTGTCGACGTCCACGAAAAAGTCCCGCAAAGCTTCGCTTGGCTTGCTAAAATCCAGTTCATCGGCGCGGTTTTTGGGGGCAGTATCGTCGTTTTCCTTGCGCTCCTTTTGGGAACGCTCCTTTTCGGTCGTCTCTACTGCTCGATCGTCTGTCCTCTCGGCATATTTCAAGACCTGCTCGCCTGGCTTGCGGCAAAGAGCCGCGCTCTTGCGTCGAAAATAGGTCCGAAATCCGCCGAAGAGAAGGACAAAGCCAAAGTCAAAAAGCCCAAGAAGCGCATGAGCTGGAAGAACTACTCGTTCCGTAAGAACCGCAAGTGGATTCGGCTCGCGTTCCTTGTCTACGCGGTGATCGCGGGCTTCATCGGGCTCTTTAACTTCGGGCTCATCGAACCTTACAGTATCTTTGGACGCATTGCCGTCAGCGTTCTCCGCCCCTTTAACGTCATGCTGAACAACGGATTGTACGAGGCTTTCCAAAACGCCAGTTCCGCCAGGTTGAGATACGCGTTCCACTACATCAACCTGTACCCCGAAAGCGGCTGGGCGCTCTTCATTGGGATCCTGTCGTTCGTCGTCATTGCGATCTTTGCGGGCCGGTACGGCAGACTCTACTGCAACACCGTCTGCCCCGTCGGATCGATCCTCGGCTGGCTCTCGCAATTCTCGCTCTTCAAGACCCGAATCGACGCAAGCAAGTGCATTGCGTGCGGTCTCTGTGAGAAACGCTGCAAGAGCTCCTGCATCGACGCGAAAAACAAGACGGTCGACGTTACCCGGTGCGTCGTCTGCTTCGACTGCTTCGGCGCGTGCAAAAAAGACGCCATCCGCTACGGGCTCGGCAAAAAAGTTACCGTCGCGCCCAACGAGCTCGAAACGCAGCCGACGTCCCAACTCGACGAAGCGACGCTCCGCGAAAAGGAGCGCGTCATGCGCCAGGCGCAAGGGTTCGACCGGAGCAAGCGCCAATTCCTGACCCTGACCGCGCTCGCGGCGACCGGCGCGATCGCCAAGCTGGCGTCCGGCGCTATTCGTTCCGACGGAGACGACCTGCCCTACGGCCAGTTCGACGAATCGACCGACGCGCCAAACGGCGCCCCGACCTTGCCGAGCGAAACGCCCGCCGATTACGGGCTCACCCCGTACGAACGGAAAAACGAGATCATGCCGCCGGGCGCTCCGAACCGCGCGCACTATCAGCATCGCTGCGTCGGCTGTCATCTGTGCGTTACAAAATGCCCGCAGCGCGTCTTGCGGCCTGCGGGATTCGAGCACGGGCTGCTTGGGTTCATGCAGCCGGTCGTCGACTACTCGGAACATCGCGGCTTCTGCAACTTCGACTGCACAATTTGCGGCGAGGTCTGCCCGACCGGCGCGATCCTTCCGCTGACGCGCGAGAAGAAACACATTACGCAAATCGGTCAGGTCGTCTTCATCAAAGAGAACTGCATCGTCTATGCTAAAGAAGAGCATTGCGGCGCCTGTTCCGAGCACTGCCCGACGCAAGCAGTCCGGATGGTCCCCTACGGCGATCCGGCAAAAGGCTTGACGATTCCCGAGACAAACGTCGAACTGTGCGTCGGCTGCGGCGGCTGCGAGTACATCTGCCCGGCCCGGCCCTACCGCGCAATCTACGTCGAAGGACATACGGTCCAGCAAGAAGCGACCCCGCCCCCGAAAGAGGAAGTTCAAGAGGTTGAAGACGTCGATTTCGGGTTCTAACGCGTCTCTGCTCGCGCTGTAACCAAAAAAGAGCCGCGCCGTCAAGCTTTTCCAGCACGACGGCGCGGCTCCGTTATTTTATGCGCTCGTTTTTTCTGTCTTACGAGTCTGAGGGCCCTGTCGAAAACGCGCGAAGGCTCTCGTCGAGCGGCAAGGCTCTGTAATCGGGAAACGCCGTAACGCATTTGAGCGAATCGTCGACTCGTTCGGCGACGACCCGAATCGGCACGCCAAAGCGCTCCTCGACGCACACGTACCGCTCCGGCTCCTCTTTTCCGCCGCGGCTCTGCCCGAAATCGTCCCCTTCTTGCAGGTACCATTTCGCCTGACCGTCCGAAAGAATATCGGAAACTTCGTACATGAACCGCTCGCCGGTCCAAAAATCGGGAATCTGCGTCTTGCCGTACTGCGCCGCCTCCGGGTTAGCGTGTCCGCCGGACCAGCCGCGCACGCTCATGGTCGGCGCGTCCCCTTTGTCGAATTTCGCGTTCGTCGCGCGCAAGATCGGGGAGCCGTGCAGGATATGGCGCGTCCGTTCCTCGTCCACAAGGTTCGCGCCGGTCCGGACGGCGTTCAGGGCAAGCTGCTCTTGCAGATAGACGTAGCGGCGATACTCTTGCTCGAAGAAGTTAGTCGTCGAAATGACGGCGTGCGACTGCGCGTCGAAGAGACGCCAGTTGCGCAGTCCTCGCGGACGTTTGTTATGCCCGGCGGTCCTGACGCTAAGCAGTTTCCCCTCTTTGTCGTATGTTCGTATCGTCGTGCCCATAAGCGCCCTTTTTCCCCCTTAACGCAATATAAGACGCGCCCTCGTCTCGAGAACGCGTCTTATATTGTAGCAAAAACGACGCCAAGAGTCAACTTAGACCCTGCCCAACCCGACGCGTCGGCGCGCCAGGTCGTACGTCTGAGCCGCGATCGCGCGCGCTCGGTCCCGACCGCTGTCGAGCGTCTCGTCGACAATCCCCAACTTCATTATTTCCGCAAATCGGTCCTGCAAATCGGTCAGGAACACGACCAGGACTTCCGCGACCTCCTTCTTGAGGTCCCCGTAACGCGCGCCCTCGAAATGCTTTTCCGCTTCCGGGATCGTGCAGCCGGAGAAGCTCGCGTAGATTGTGAGCAAGTTGGAGACGCCCGGCTTATTTTCTTCGTCGAAGACGACGCCTTCTCCGGAATCGGTAACGGCGCCCATGATCTTCTTGCGAATCGTCTTTTCCGGATCGGTCAAGAAGACGGACGCTCTCGGATTCTCCGCCGACTTGCTCATCTTCTTAGTCGGGTCGAGCAGGTCCCGAATCTTCGCGCCGACTTCCGGGATCAGAGGTTCCGGAACGACGAACGTTTCCCCATATTTGCTGTTGAACCGCTGCGCCAAGTTGCGCGCCAGTTCGACGTGCTGCTTTTGGTCCGCGCCGGTCGGGACGTAGTTCGCGTTGTAGATCAGGATATCCGCCGCCATCAGGATCGGGTACGTAAAGAGCCCGCACCCAATCTCTTTTTTGCCTTCCGTCTTTGCCTTGAACTGCGTCATGCGCGACATTTCGCCCATATACGAATTGCATTCGAGGATCCACGACAGGTTCGCGTGTTCGAGAATCTCCGATTGAACGTAGATGTGGTTCTCCGTCCCCGAGACCCCGCAAGCAAGGTACATCCCGACAATTTCACGAACGCGGCGATGAAGCGTGTCCGGATCTTGCGGGACCGTGATCGAGTGCATATCAGGCACAAACAGGAACGTGTCGTATTCGTCTTGGTAATTGACGACCTGCTTAATGCCGCCGCAATAGTTCCCGATCGTGAGCTCCCCGCTCGGTTGAAGCCCGGTTAAAAGTCGCTTTTTCATCTCTGTGCCTCGATTCTCTTGGTATCCGTCCGGACGCGCCGCAAAGACGACGCGCATATATCCCGACGATTATAGCGCCTATAGACGACGCGACAACCTAGCGAGACTCCTCTTCCCTCAAAAATCCTTGTCAGAAGCCCGGTCAGAAACCATGTCAGAAAGATCCGGTTAAAAAATTTCTCAGAAAATTTCAGATTTCACGTATAAACCTTTTCGAGCTGGCAATAATCCCCATGAAAACTAACCCATTTTTCATGCCAAGGAGGGATTATTATGAATCTCAATATGAACCTAGTCCGACGCGTGACGAAACGCGACGCGCTCCTGATCTACGTCTATTACGCCGAAAAGCTCCAACGCGCCCCGCGAGCGCTCCAGAACGTTACCTGCGACCAGATCGCCGCCGAACTTACCCGCGCGCAATGCTTGACCGCGCGAGGAAACGCGTTTACCGCCATCGTCGTCAGAAAAGCCGTTCAGGAACTCGAACGGGCCGGCGCGGCGGCGCGCGAAGAACTCGAGCCCGGTAAATTCAACTTGTTCCTGATCGACCTCGATTCCAACGACCCAAAACGGCGGCGGCGCGATCAATTCGATTTCGAAATGCAAAAGGGCGTCCTAAGCGCCGAAGAAAAGAGTCCGGAAGCCGACTCGGAACCCTGCGAAAACCCGGCCGAAAGCGCCGAACGTCCGTCCGACCGCGACGAAAACGCCCATGAATCGAGCGGAAATCCGCCCGAAAAGAGCGCGGTCGAATCCAACGCCCAGCGCCGCGCGGCGGCGTCTGCGAGTCCGGAAGCCGACCCTCGCGCGCGCGGAACTGGCGTTATTAATAAATATAAAATAAATAAATTAATAAATAAAACCTTTCAAACTTTTGAAAAATCAGAAATCAGCGAATCGGAACCTGACGCCGCCAACGCCCCGTCCCTAACCGTCGACGACGCGCTCGCCGATTTCGACTTCAACGCCCCAAAAGCGCTCAGCTTCCGAGAACGGCTCGTCCGGGACGTCTACGAGCCCGGTCTGCACGCCGACTTGATCGACCGCGCTATCTACGCCGTCTGCCGCAAACTCGCCGCCCCCGCCGAACTCTCCGCCGCCATTCGCGCCGCCAAAGAAGAAAAGCGTCTCCGCGAAACGACAAACGGCTACAAAGGCGCCAAAACCCTATGGCAAACGCTCTGCCTCTACGTCAAAAGCTGGTTCGACGCCGCAGGGTTCGCATGGACGCCAACCTCCTTCCGACGCGAGCCCGCGCCGAAAAGGATTGACTACGCGCCAGTGGGGTTGTGAAGCGACGTGTAAATTTCCCTAGCAAAGATTGACGCCCGGCGGTTCCGCCTGTAAAATTACTCTTAGCGCGTCAAATACCGACAAATCTGGATTCATTGACCATACCGTTAGTGAACGTCGACCAGCACGACAGGGACATTTTTAGTATCTGATAAAGGAAGCGTTAAAAGTCCTTCGGGAAAACTCGAAGAACAAACAATGGAACCTTTGAAATCACAGCTAGGGACGGCGTTAGGATTATTCTTTTGTTGAAGAGAAAGTGGAGCTAATTTAGATGACTTATGACGACTTGATTTTTGAGGTTCCGCAAGAGTCGCCCACATACCGAGAGGACTCTGAGTTTGTCATCAAACAGATAACCGCTATTCTTGAGGACAGAATTAAAGTCGGCGCTAACAAAATTATCCTTAACACGAACCTTAAAATGGGGCTGCCCTTTGAAAATATCAACAAAATAGCCGGACCGATGATCGAGGCGTGGACTCTGGAAGTCTTTACAGACGTCTGTGACGACTTAAAAAACCAATACAACTTAATTGGCGTATCGGCGCAAAAAAGACTGGGAATGGCGGATATTATCTTGGAGTTCCGAAGGTCTGCCCGTGTGTCGACGGGCAATGTCGACGTCAAAACAACTGCAACCGGCATTCCGACAAGCGGTAAGGACCCTAACATTACTTCGTTTTCAAGGATTAGAACTGCCTATGTAACCGACCCTGACTTTATGTTTATCATCCTTTCCATTAAACATCGAGCCTATTCGGAAAAAAACGAAGCGACCGGGTTGGTCGATGGAGTTATGGAAGCGGTCAGTTTTAACACTTACGACCTAAAATACATAAGCGACGACGATATACATTACAATCCCGCTTTGGGAACGGGACAAATCCAAATAAAAGACATTCATGACGTTCACTGTCAGTTTCGCACCACTTGGGAAATGTGCCAGCTGCTCGATGCAAAATACCTGCGCTGTTCTCGCAGAACCTTCGACGACTTTTACAGAGAGGCTCGAAAGAACCGATGGATAAAGAACTAACGCTCATCTGCGGGGACGCCGTTGAGGAGTTGAAGAAACTGTCCGACAGAAGCGTCCGCCTGATAGTAACCGACCCGCCTTACAATCTCAATAAGGACTACGGCGTCAATCAAGACAATCTGCGGTTCGCCGAATATCTCGAGTTCTCGAGGGCGTGGTTAGAAGAAGCGCGTCGCGTTTTAACCGACGACGGGACGCTCTACGTCTTCATGGGGATGCGGTACATTTCCTATGTTTACACTATCCTTGAACAAGATATTGGGATGTTCTTTAATTCGTGGATCACGTGGTTCTACACTCAAGGAATTGGGAAGACGCGAGGCTATTCTCCACGCCATGACGATATCTTAATGTTTACCAAAGACCCGCAAAATTTCGTCTTCAATCTCGACGACGTCAGGGTTCCGCAGAAATCGTACCGGTCGATCAACAATATGAGGGGCGCTAACCCCGGCAACGTCTGGGAGTTCTCGCATATGCATTACTGCAACAAGAACCGCCAAAAACACCCGACCCAAAAGCCGGAAGGATTGTACGAAAGGATGATTCTATCCTCTTCGATGGAAGGGGACGTCGTCCTCGATCCCTTCTCCGGAAGCGGCACGCTCCTAAGAGTCTGCCAGCAGACGAACCGAAAAGGAATCGGCATTGAAATCAACCCCGAGTACGTCGCGATGACCGAAGAGCGGCTCGCCGCTCCTTTCTATGGGTTCGACAGCATCGACGAAAGGATGAAACGCGTTCCCACCGATTTAAACGACGCCGACGTCAGAATAGAATATATAGAAAACCACATCAACTGGTTCTTGAAAAACCATCCTGACGCGATCGACGACTTCATCACCGAGGTTATCTCAAAGTACGAAGACAAGCTCGTCGACAGTCTGCAGCTCGGCGCCGTCGAGCAGATGAGAAAACGCTGCGCGCGATAAACGGCGCTTGCAATGCGCGGCTCGATGGAGTTAGGCGTCCGGAACAAATGTCGTTGAGCGTTTCCGACGGCGAATCGGAGCAAAATCGAACCTGTCGGAAATTCCGACAGGTTCGAACAATAGCAATTACAAGACGATACGGGAAATTTTGACGAAAGATTAGCGAAATTCTCTGACGAAAACGACCGCAAAAGAAGGAAGCGACTTCCGACAAAATGTCGACAGTTGAAAATGGAGTTCCAACGTGAAAACGAACGCAGCCGACTTGGCAGAGTAAGTTAACTATTCTGCAGACGACGTCGACCTACTTTTGAAAAAATATTTTTATTGCAAGAGTCAGGACCTGCTTCAGTTGCCGAGGAATCCTCGGTAACTGAAGCAGACGGTAAAACGCGTGAGACGTCATTCTATTAGCGGAGTCCTAAAATTTCCTTTGTCTTCCCTCTGGCAGGCGTCGAGTACAGGAAGTGCAAGAATAAAATATCTGGCGCGTCTCGAGCGTGGAAACGCCGTTCCAAATTCCCAAAAAATTGACGCATAACAGCGGCAGGATATTCGATCCCAAACTGGAATATTTTCAATAACTCATTGTTATTGCTGCAAATGCGCTAAAAGTGCAGACACTGTCTGCACTTTTGAAACAAGGCTCTTTTGAGAATATCTCCTTTCAGTAAATTTCTAACCGCCCGGCGTAATTTTCCTCTAGAGAGAATTGACGCGCGTCAGTTCGTTCTGTAAAATTTCCTCTGAACGCAAAGCGCGTTGGGGGACGTCTTTTTTACGGAGATGATCGTAGTTCCGACAGCAGCGGCGCTTGTGCTGATTCTTATATTTTTTGGAGGGTTGTTCGCGCTCTTTTGGGCTTATTTTTTCCTTTGACCATAGGCGTAAAGGCGGCGCTCCTGCAATTCCGCGGGCACGATTCGCGCCTAGAATCAGCGCGGCCAGCGCCGATAAAACACGACAATTCAAACTACGCAAAGGAGAAACGTATGGCGTTTGATTTTAAGAAAGAATACAAAGAGTTCTATATGCCGAAAGCCAAGCCGGAAATTGTCGACGTCCCTGCGGCAAATTATATTGCCGTTCGCGGCAAAGGCGACCCGAACGAAGTTGACGGGGCCTATCAGCAGGCTATTGGCGTATTGTATTCGGTCGCGTACACGCTGAAAATGAGTTATA
>JAQVHZ010000019.1 GCA_028695965.1 Thermoguttaceae bacterium
AACCGGTTGTACTGGGGGCTTGTTCAGCAAAAATCTCACTGATTCGTTAATGTTTACGTTTTTTCTTCAAAAAATTCCTCCCGAAAATCGAAGGGGGAGCAGAATGGGGTTTTTAGAACCTCCCTTGTGAAATATCGTCGGAATTTAGGACGCAAATTCCGAACCACATTGTAAATACTACCAAAAGGCGCTGGTAAAATCAAGCGCCGCAAGGAGTCGAAATGGGAATCAAACGCAAATTGGGGTTGCGATAACTAATCGTTAGTCGATTCCGGACGCTATTAAGTTCCGGTTCGACGACGTTTTTAAGTTTTCACGCAATTGGCTCGCGGCAGCGATGGGAACGAATCGATAACGCGCGCTTTTGTAGGAGCGTTCATTTTTTCTCCATGACGATTGTTTGGCGAAAGGAACGCGCCTTTGTTCAATTGCCGATAAGCGCGCCGGCGAAATAGGCGTCAACAAGAAAGGTTCTTCTAAACGTCCGGCAAGATTAACCTTGGCGTTCTTCGCCGCCGCTTCTATCGTAAACGAAAGCGCGGGCAAAAGCAAGAAATAATGTTAGAAATTTGAAAATAAAAAATATTTTTCGGCGGTCAGCGGCGGAGAGACGCCACGAAAGCCCCGATTAGATTCTTTGTCAAGCGTTTGTCAGCGCCGAGGACGCATTTTCCTTTAAGAGCGCAAGAGACCAACGCCGGATAAGCATACAAAAGCGCCAACGACCCAGGGGCGGATCGTCGGCGCTTCGGAAAAGACTAGGCTCGGCTCGGTTCAACGCGCTTCGGCGATCGATTCTTTCGCTAAGGCGACGACGTTGTCGACGGTGAAGCCGAAGTGTTCCATCAACTTAGCGGCGGGCGCGGAATCGCCGAAACTCGTCATGCCGAGGAACTTGCCGGCGTCGCCGAGGAGTCTGCCCCAGCCGAGTTCGACGCCGAGTTCGACGCCGACACGCGCTTTCACTTCTTTTGGCAGGACCGATTCTCGATATTCCGCCGATTGGCGCGCGAAGAGTTCTAGGCACGGGGCGCTGACGACGCGCGCTTTCACGCCTTCTTCGCCGAGCTTGTCGGCGGCTTTCAGGCACAGGTCGACTTCGCTGCCGGTACCGATCAAGACGACGTCGGGCGTTCCTTCGCAGTCGGCGAGGACGTACGCGCCTTTGGCGACCCCGGACGCGGCGCCGTATCGCGTACGGTCGACAGTCGGGAGGTTCTGGCGCGTGAGGACCATGAGCGACGGCGTTTCCGTCAGGAGCATCGCGGCTTTGTACGCTTCCGAGACCTCGTTGGCGTCCGCAGGACGGAAGACGGCGACGTTGGGGATCGCGCGGCACGAGGCGAGGTGCTCGACCGGCTGGTGCGTCGGACCGTCTTCGCCGACCCCGATCGAGTCGTGCGTGAAGACGAAGAGGGTCGGGATCTTCATGAGCGCGGCTAGGCGGAGCATCGGGCGCAGGTAGTCGGCAAAGACGAAGAAGGTCGCGCAGTAGCCGCGCAAGCCGCTCAGGACCAAGCCGTTTGTGATCGCCGCCATCGCGTTTTCACGGACGCCGAAACGGATGTTGCGTCCGGCTTGTTTCGGCGCGAAGACGCCGGCGGCTTCGTCGTAGAGCCAGGTGTTGTTCGATGGCGTCAAGTCGGCGGAACCGCCAATCAGCCAGGGAATCCCTGCGGCGAGCCGGTTCAAGACTTTGCCGCTCGAGGCGCGGCTTGCCATTCCTTTTTCGTCGGCGGGGAACGGCTCGAGCGCTTTGTCCCAGTCTTGCGGAAGTTTGCCCGCGAAAATGAGGTCGAGCTCTGCGGCAAGTTCCGGATACGCCTCGCGGTAGCTTGCGAATTTAGCGTCCCAGGCGGCGGAAAGTTCCGGGCCGCGCTTGCCGAGATTCTGCGCAAATTGCTGGTAGACGTCGTCGTCGCGCGCGAACTTAGCGTCAGGGTCCAAGCCGTAGAACGCCTTCGCGCCCGCGATTTCGTCGTCTCCGAGGGGCGCGCCGTGCGCGGAGGCTTTGCCTTCTTTAGTCGGCGCGCCGTAGGCGATCTTGCTCTTAACGATAATCAAGGTCGGGCGCTCATGTTCGGCTTCAAAGGCGTCGAACGCCTGACGCAGAGCTGGCAGGTCGTTCACGTCTTCGACTTCGCGCACGTTCCAGGCGTACGCGGCGAACCGATCGGCGACCGATTCGGTAAACGCAAGTTCCGTGTCCCCTTCGATCGTGATTTTGTTCAGGTCGTAAATCCAGCAGAGATTCGACAATTGAAGGTGTCCGGCGAGGGACGCGGCTTCGGAAGACAGACCTTCCATCATGCACCCGTCGCCGCAAAGCGCGTAGACGTTTGCGTCGAAAAGGTCGAACCCCGGCTTGTTGTACCGCGCCGCGAGCCAATTGTTTGCCATCGCGAACCCGACGCTCGACGCGACTCCGGCGGCAAGCGGGCCGGTCGTCATCTCGACGCCGGCGACGTGCCCGTATTCCGGATGTCCGGCGCATCGCGAGCCGAGCTGACGGAACGTTTTCAGGTCGTCGAGGGTCACGGCGGGCTGGTCGGTCGGATTGCCGTCGTCGTCGAGCGCTTTGACGCCGGCGACGTGAAGGGTCGCGTAGATCAGCGTCGAGGCGTGTCCGATCGAAAGGATGAAGCGGTCCCTGCCGGGCCAATTCGGGCGGTTAGGATCGTACTTCATGCGCTCGTTATAGAGCAAGTACGCGATCGGGGAGAGCGCGACCGGCGTGCCCGGATGTCCGCTCTTCGCCGCTTGGACCGCGTCCATCGCCAAGGCGCGCATCGTGTCGATCGTCTTCTTTTCGCTAAGGGTCATCGATAGCATTTTTAGGTCTTTCTTGGTTAAAATACGAATATGCCGCGTCAGTTTCGCCTTGTCGGAACGGCTTAACGCGATTCAGGGGTTCGTTTACGTAATTGTTCGCTGCGTTCGCAGCGAACGCGTCGGATCTCGTCGACGAGTTCGGTCGCGCCTTGGTCGAGGAGCGCTCGCGCGGCGCCTTTTCCGAGCATTTCGGCGAGCTTCTTTTGCGTCTCGAAGGGCAGGGGACCGTCGAATTTGTTCGGGTCGAAGATTTGGACGGAGGTCGTCGAGAACGACTGGAGCCCGTCAAAAGAAAGGATCTGCGCGTCGAGCGCGAGCAGCTCGAAGTCGTCTTCCAAATCGAGACGTCTTCCATACGCGCCGACGGGGATCAGACAGCCCCCTTGAAGTTCGGCGAGGAGCGCGCGCTCGGCGAGCACGCTCAAAAATGCGCTCCGGTCGATCAGCTTTTCGACCTGTTTGATCGTTTCCGGGTCGTCGTCGCGCGTTTCGAGCCCAAGCGCGCCTTGACCGACCGCGGGCAGGAAGTCGGGCCGTTCCAAGTAGGACGTGATTCGGTCGGCGGCGTCAAGCCGTTCCAAGCCGGCGGACGCCAAGACGAGCGCGTCGTACTCGCCGTCGTCCAACTTGCGCAGCCGCGTCCCGACGTTGCCGCGAATATCGCGGACGTCCCACACGGGCGCTTTGGCGTCAGGATAGAGCTTAGCGGCGTAGCGCAGCGCCATGCTCTTGCGGCGCATGCTGCTCGTGCCGAGGACGGCGCCCACGGGCAGTTCGTCGATCGACGCGTATTTATTCGAGACGAACGCGTCCCGACAGTCGGCGCGCTCGGGCGCCGCGACGAGACGCAGACCCGGTATCTTTTCGATCGGAAGGTCTTTTAAGCTGTGAACGGCGACGTCGATTTCGTTGTTGAGCAGCGCGCGCTGGATCTCTTTGGTAAAGACGCCTTGCGCGCCGATATTGACGATCACCTCGGACCGATCGACGTCCCCGCTCGTCGCGATCTTCACGATCTTGACGTTGGCGCCATTTTTTTCCAGGGCTTCGCGCGTCCAGTTCGCCTGCCAGAGCGCAAGCTCGCTGGGGCGCGTTCCTAATCGGATGGTTTTCATAAAATCTATTGACGAATTTCAGAGTTCAGAGAGAGGGAAAGGCGCGACGCCGCGCGCCGCGCCGGACCGCATAAGGCGCGGCGCTCAGAATTTCTTCAAGTAGATATTTTTCACTTCCATGCGCATGCCGCCCTCGCCGACATGGAGCTGCCAGCCAAGGACGCCGCTCTTGCGGCGGACGTCGTCGGAATCTTCGTCGACGAAGACGCTCGTTACTTGCCCGTTGATCTTGTGGACGAAGACGAACCCCTTGGCGACGACTTCATAATGGTTCCAGTCTTCGATCTTGACGTTGGCGCGGATCTCTTCGGGCGTCGCAAATCGGGCGACCTCTTCAATCACGCCTTCCGGCGTTACGCGGCTGACCGTGCCGAGGTTCGCTAAGATACCGCGGAGCGCTTCGCCGTACATGATGCCGCTGTAGGTCGCTTCGCCGTCGAAGTCGGCTTGGTAGCCGCCCAGTCGGAATTTTTCCGGTCCTTCGAGGAACCAGCCGCGGTAATAGAGTCCGGAGTTGCCCCAGTTGCTGATTTTGAAGTCGAACTTGATCGCGAAGTCGCCGAGATCTTGGTCCTCGACGTAGTAGAGCGCCTGGTTTTGCGTGATCTTCTTGTCCGAGTCGTTCGTTTGGCCGACGATGCAGCCGTCTTCGACGGACCAGAGATTCAGATCGCCCGCCCAGCCGGTAAGGTCTTTTCCATTGAAGATAGAGACGAATCCGTCGTCTTGTGCGGAAGCGGTTGCAGAGACGGCGGCGATTAAGATCGCGGCAAGGAGAGAAAGAAACGTAATCTTTTTCATAATGTCGATTCCTTATAAGAGGGGGATTGTGCTTAGGGAACGGAATTAATTTTCCGGCTGCGAGACCACGACGCAGTTAGGGAGCGCTTCTCGGAGCGCGTTCGCGCCGGTTTCGGTTACGCCGCTGCGCGTGATATGGATCTTTTCGAGCTTCGTCAACTTAGCGAGTTCCAGAACGCTGGCGTCGTCGAGCGTCGAGCGACCGACGTGCAGGAAGGTCAAGTTCGAGAACGCGGCGATATTCGCGGCGGACGCGGGCGAGATTCCGGCGTCGTCTAAGTTGAGCCAGGTCAGGCGGTCGGCGAGGGGCAGAAGCTTTTCGACCCCGGCGTCGCCGACGTTCGTTTGGTAGAGATTAAGTTTAGTAAGCGCGGGAAACGATCGGGCCAGGTCGACAAGCCCAAATTCGTTCGCCGCGTCGATCGCGGAGCCGCTGATATCGAGATCGACGAGCGACTTGGACTCAGCGAGCGTTTTCAACGCAAAGGAGGGGAATTCTGCGGCGTCTTCGGCGCTGCGGAGCCCTTGGAGACGAATTTTCTTGACGGTCGGCTTCGTCATGACGGCGCGGAAGGCGTCGGCGGCGTCCGGCTCAAGCGTGGTTTCGATCCAAAGAAATTCTGTCAGCTGTGGGATTGCGGCGAATGTTTCGAGCGCGCCTTTGGTCAGCAAACCTTTGCCGCGAACGACTTTCACGTTTTGCCATTGTTCGAGCTCGGCGCTCGGCGTTCCGGCAAAGCCTGCGATTTCAGAAAGGTCGACGGAGACGCCTTTGGCGTCGAATTTCGGCTGCGCCGTAACGACGGGCGGCGTCGGTTCCTCGGACGTCGGTCCCGCAGGAGCCGGTTGTTCAAACGTCGCCGTCGTCTCGTCCGTCAGGTCCGACGGGTCGGAAACGACGTTGGAATCGTTCGAACGTCCGCATCCGAACGTCAAGAACGCCGATAACATCAAAGCGGAGAATGCGTAAGAAAATCGGGAGAACGACATAAGCACGCTCCTCATTCAGTCGGTTCTTCTGCGGCAGTTTCTTCGACAGTCGGTTCTTCAGCTGTTGGTTCTTCGACGGTCGGTTCTTCAGCGACAGTTTCTTCAACAGCCGGTTCTTCGACAGCCGGTTCTTCTGTGACAGTTTCTTCAACGGCTGGCTCTTCAGCTGTCGGTTCTTCAGCAGTAGTTTCTTCAACGGTCGGTTCTTCGACGGTCGGTTCTTCGACAGTTTCTTCAACAGCCGGCTCTTCAACGACAGTATCTTCAACGACGGGTTCTTCAACGCTGTTCGTCGTCATTTGCGCGCGCTTGAGCCTTTCCTCTTCTTCTTCCGCCTTTACTGCTTGGGCAAGTTCGACTTCTCGCCCTTGCGAGATGTAGAGACTGCTGCGCGTCAGCCTCCTGACTTCGTTCCTAATGGAACATTCTTTCGGTTCCATTTCCCAGTCGACCGGAAAAGCGTTGGGCAGATCCTCGATGACGGGAAGGTGATCGATCGTTTCGCCATAGTCCGAAAAAGAAAGTTCGGGCTTTTCCTTGCAGCCGACCGCGGCAAGGCACGACAAAAGACATACGCCAAAGAACAAGCGCAGGCTCGCAGTATGTTTCAACATTGGGAAATCTCGTTAGGGTTACGGGTGGTCTAAAAACGCCGATCTTTTCCTGACGACGATACGTCGGAACTCAAGAGGTCATTATATAGGGAATTGAATTTATCTTCAACAACTCGACAAGAAATTTTTTCGGGAGGGGCGCCGACGCCAAGTTGACCAATTTGCTGGACCGGTCGGCTCGAACGCGGGAACAACAAAAGCGCGATCGGAAAAGACGCTTCTCCTTATCCTCCTACCATTTTAATAGGTTTGCATTCAAGAAATACCGAAATATATGCGTTAATGCGCATAATTGATATATCTTTATTAAACGCCCTAAAAAAATATTCTAATATTCTAATTGTTTCGTGAAAAAAGATGACTTTTCACTTCTTCAATAGTATAATAGGGAACAGCGGGGTATTTTTGCGCCATGGCAGAAAGGCCTCGCCGACGCCGTATCGCGCGATCAGCGCGTTTTTTAGTTAGCATTTTTTGCGCAGGCAGTTTTATGCGTTCTGCGAGCGGAACGGATTTGGTCGAGGCCGAACCCGACGACGACGCACGAACCGCATAAACAACAAGGGAAATTCAGCACATGGCTAGCCTTTCACTAGACGACTTACATCAGCGGCTTTTGTCTCTGGATTTGATGGATTTAGACAGGATTCGAAGGGTCCAGACGACCTTTGGGTCCAGATTGTTCTCTGTGGACGAGTTCCTGCGTCAGGCGCAAAGAATGGGATTTTTGACGAAGTATCAGGCCGAACGTCTCATCTCCGGGGAAACGACTCGATACTACTACGGCAACTACAAAATTCAGTACCTTATTGGGGCGGGCTCTTTTGCGCGCGTTTTCCGCTGCGTCCATAAGGACACCGGCAAGGACGTCGCGGTCAAAGTCCTGCGCTCGCGATTCCGCGACGACGCGGCGACGATCACCGAATTCAAACGCGAAGGCGAGGTCGGGATGGCCCTGCGCCATCCGAATATCGCCGAAGTCTACGAAGCGCACGAATCGGAACATGACTACTACATGGTCATGGAATTCATCGAAGGAAGCACCCTTCGCGAAATGCTCGCCGCGCAGAAAAACGGCGTGCTCGACGCCAAACGCGCGACCCGAATTATCTACGACGTCTGCTTGGCGTTAGAATACGCTCTAGAGCACGGATATCAACATCGCGATATGAAGCCGTCCAATATTATGGTCGCGAGCGAAGGGCGCGCCGTCCTGCTCGACTTCGGGCTACTCACCGACCAGGCGTCCACGTTCAAGACTCAGCGCGCTATTGACTACGCCGCGCTGGAGCGCTCGACGCACGTCAGGCGCGACGACAAACGAAGCGACTTGTACTTCCTTGGCGCCGTGTACTACCAGGCGCTGACGGGGATCGCCCCGCTCGGCGAAGTGAGGGATCGGTCGCAGAGGTTGAACGCCGGACGGTTCAAAGATATCAAGATGATTCATCAGGTGGTCAAGGGCGTTCCGCGGAGCGTCGCCTCCATTGTTGATAAATCGCTCAAGTTCAATCCGGACGAACGATACCAATCGCCGACGCATCTCAGGCAAGATCTCGAACGCGTCCTCGAACAATTAGAACTCGCCGACGTCGAAGAAGAAGCGTTCGAAGTCATCCAGGAGACGAAGGTCGAAAAAGCGAAGCCGACGAAAACGATCATGGTCGTCGAGGCAAACAGTACTCTTCAATCGACCTTCCGGGATTGTTTCAAAAGCGCGGGGTTCCGTCCTCTTGTCATTTCGAACACGGCTTATGCGCTTCAGCGTCTCGAAGACTTCGAAGTCGACGCCGTTCTTTTCAACGCGCAGACCCTTGGAGAAGACGCCGTTACCGCGTTCAACAAGCTCTTGGAGTCTCCGCTGACAAAAGGGCTGCCCGCCGTTCTGCTCTTGAACGAAGACCAGGTCCAATGGGGCGCTAAAGCGAAACGTTCTAAGAAAAGGCTTGCCGTCGGGATGCCTATCTCGATGAAGCGGCTACTCATGGTCGTCGATAAGCTCACGAAGGAAGATTTTGCCGCCAAGGAGAAAAAAGCCGAGGAAGCGGCTAGCGGAGACCTGCCGTTCAGGCTGCCCAAGACGCAAAAACCCGCCGAGCCAGCGCCGGAAGATGCAAAGAAAGAAACAAAGAAAGACGCAAAGGAAGTCGGAGAAGACAAGGGAGACGAGTTCCCCGAAGACGCCTACGCCGCCGCGTTGGACTTCGCCTTTGAAACGTTCTCTTTGAAGTCGAAGAAAGACAAGCAAGAGGCGGAGGCCAAATATGACGACACAGAAATCGAAGACGACTTCGACGATGAAGAAGACGAACAAGACTGAACCCTAATCCGCTAGGCGTTCGTTTGTAAAACGTTGTTGTTTTTAAGCGCCCTTTCGGCGCAAGGATTTGTATGAGAACTATTTGGGAGAATGGTATGGATCGTCGTTCCTTTTTAAAGTCCGGCCTTGGCGCCGCCGCGTTCAGCGCTTTTGGCGCGTATTCCGCAACGAGCCGCGACGCGCTCTTTGCCGCAGACGCGGCGAAAAAAGTTCCGATCGCGCTCCAAGTCTACTCGGTTCGCGAATACGCCGCCAAAGATCTCCGCAACACGCTGAAACGCATTGCGGAAATCGGCTACACGGGCGTCGAGTTTGCCGGCTACTATGGGCATGAAGCCAAAGACGTCCGCAAATGGCTCGACGAAGCCGAGCTTAAAGCGATCAGCACGCACCTCGGCGTGCCCGCGCTCTTGGAGGGCACGTTCGATAAGACTGTCGAATACGAAAAGACGCTCGGCAACCGACGTCTCATCGTCGCGGGCGGTCTGTCCGCGTCCTGCGCCACCGACGCCGGCAACCAGATGACGGCGTATCTGTTCAATGAAATCGCCGCCAAAGCGCGTAAAGTCGATATGCAAATTGGGTTCCACGCCCACCATAACGACTTCACCGACGTGAACGGCAAGACCGCGTGGGAGCTCTTCTTCAGCAGAACTGCAGACGACGTCATCGCTCAAATGGACGTCGGCAACTGCATGAGCGGAGGAGCCGATCCGTACGACCAAGTCGCAAAATTCCCGAACCGCGGTCAACTGCTGCACGTCAAAGCGCAAAACGCGCCGGGTAAGCGCGGCGCGGCGGTCGGCAGCGCAGACGACGTCGTCGACTGGAAGCGTATGTTTGACATTTCCGAAAACATCGCCGGCGTCGAATGGTACATCGTCGAACAGGAAGACAGCCGCGAAGGTCAGGATATCTTTGACGCGTGCGCGGAATGCTTCGAAAACCTCAAGAAGATGGGTAAAGTCTGAGCGGAAAAGACGTCGCTCAGCGCTTAACTCGCGTAAAAAACGCGCGTTGGAATTATCCAGCGCGCGTTTTTTATGCGGATAAAGACGGCGGACCGATTAGGGAGCGTTATTTGGTTTCTTGGTCTTGATCTCGGTATCGATCGATATAGAGCTTAATTTGACCGCGATAAAAGTTCTTTGGGTCCTCTTCAAGCATCTCTTCAGCTTCCTTCACAAAACGCCCGTCTTTCATTTTTAACAGGGCCAGAATCGTTCGTCCGGCATAACGCTTGTCGTTTAAGAAGGGAACGAAATCGATTTTCTCTGAAATTTTTGTCTTTGGGAGCAGCTGCGCTATAAAACCGGTCCTGCCCGTTCCAAAGCGGGAATCGGAGATCACTTTTCGGACGAACTCATGGAAAGCCGGCGAATCCGCCACTTGCGGCTTGAACGTCAGAATCCTTCCGTCGATGAATGAACTCAGCAAAAATATTCCCGATTCCAATGGAGATTCGCGGTCCTCTTTCGACCTGATCGTCCCGTCCCAGGAGGTATACCACCTCGTTAGTATCGCTTCGGGAATTTTAAGGGACATGGAGTGCATTTCCTCCATGAGCTTAAAGATTGACTTGCAGAACTCTTCAACGGAACATTTGTCATTAATGATCGCGTGCGTGTGCTGCGTCATGTTCTCGCTGATATATTTGTTCTGTTCTGCAGAAAAGGCTATGTTACCGAAAAAACTAAAGACTTCTTGCGCTACGGCGCCATACGGTACTAATTCTTTGTCGCTCATGATTTCTCCTTCATTTTTGCCGGAGCAAACTTGTTTCGCCGGCTCCATTCCTAAACGTCTTGGACGAAAAGGTTAATAGGAGCGCAACTCTTGAAAGTAACGAACGAGCTTCTAACGACGCTGTTCCTGCTATTTTTTATTCTCCTTTCGCTCTCTTGCGGTTCAGCGTCGTCTTACTCCCCGTCTTCTTTGTGTTCGTCAAAATAGTTGAAGAATCCGTTGACGAAGTCGTCGAAACTATCCGAGCACAGATAGCAATTCGAACGGTCTTCATACGCTTCCGACGATTCGTTTTCGTGTTCCCTGTACCATATGTTCGCGGCTTTCTCGCCGGAGAGAAGACAACAGATCGCGTCGCCTTACACGGCCCAACTGATCGGCAGTAAGTCGTCGGGAATACGGCCTCGAAAACAATCGACGATCTCGCAAAACGAATCGCCTTCGCCTCCGAAAAACATCACATTCGTCGGAGTCGCCGCCTCGCTTGTCGGACAGACGCCGCAAAATTAGATAATTTTATGCCGACGTTCCCAACTCGCTATTCAAATACTAATTACAGACGTATGCAAAATCAAGTGTCAGGCGGCATAAAAATGGAAAATAATCTAAATTAGAATCCATTTGTAACGATTTGACGCCCAATTGGGCAAGCGTTCGTTCCGAGGGCGCTTAAACGCGGCTGAAAAATTGACGTTTACTCATAGGCGCAGAATCGGTAGACTAGCAGGAACCCCTGTCGTAGGGGAGACCTTGTTGTTGGACATAGCGGTCCAACGTTGAAAGCCGAATAGATAGGAAGCGAACAAACTATGCGCGCTGTAACGAGTTATATTGCGGTTCTGCTTGTCGCCGCAGTCCTTTGTCTCGGATGCAAACCGTCGGGCGACGACCCCGACAAAGAGGGGGCCGCGGATTCCTCCGCATTGGCGTCGGGCGCTCATGCCCTTGAAAAAGAAGAGTGGACGCGCGCCTACGATTATTTCTCCGAAGCGCTCGCCGCCAACGACGCCGAACTCGACGCGTATTACGGCCGAGCGACCGCCGCGCTCCAGATTGCGCAGAACCATTATCGTCTCGCTAAAGCGGCGGCGACGAACCAAGACGTGGAGACGGGCGAATCGGAAGCCGCCAAGGCGGACGAGTCGTTCCAAAACGCGCTCGACGACTGCGATAAAGCGCTCGCGCTCGACCCGGGCTTTGCCGACGCGTATTATATCAAGGGCGTCGTCGCGCAGTATCAAGGCGCGTGGGAACGGGGCGTCGAGGCGTTTTCTGAATGCGTCAAGCTCGACCCCGACCGCGCTGAAGCGTACCAACGGCGCGGCGAGATCTACGACCATGTCGGCGACTACATGAACGCGTCGGTCGATTTCAAAAAGGCGAGCGAGCTTGGATATTCCGACGGAACGGAACCGGGCGCCGACGCGAATCTCCACGATTTCAGCGACTTGAATTATGACGCCGACGAAGAACAAGAGAGTCAAGAGAGCGCCGAACCGACCGAATCGAACGAATAACGCATCTTCTTTCCTCATTTAGTAAAAGGACTTACGCAAATGCCCAAGCGCCACGATTTCAATGATACGAACGAGATCGCCGACGCGTTGCACGCGGTCTCCTTCAGTCGCAAACTGCGGCTCGCGGCGGCGAGCGTGATGATGGTCGTCCTTGTCGGCGCAGTCTTTGTCGCGCCGAATATTACCGAACTCGCCTCGCTCAGCGAATTTCTCGACGTCAAACGTCTCTTTATGACCGAATCGATCGTCGACGTGAAAGAGCCCGCGACGCCCGGTTCGCTCGAGCCGGCGCCCGCTGTTCTCGTAACCGACGAAGCGAACGCCGCCAACGAGTCCGCGCTGGAATTCGAAGAGGACGAATTAGGGTTCGAAACTGAAATAAACGCCGATCCGAGCTTCGACGCGTTTCCAGCCGTCGACCTGCCTCTGATAGAGACGTACGACGAGCCGACGACGGACGAACGGCAGGAAACGCCCCCCGTCCCGGTCTACGAAGAACCTGCCGAGCGGGAATTTGAGCCGATAAGGAAGGCCGCTCGGAACGAGAAGCCGCGAACCTTCGCGCGCGCCGCGAATATTGTCGACGTTCAAGACGCGTTTGTGCCGAACACCTTTTCCGAGGCCGCTAAACGCGCGATCAGTTCCAACGCGCGCGAAAGCCGATTCGACCTCGCGAACGCCGCGCGAGCCGCCGCGCAACAGAGGTCTATCGCGCCGGTCGACTACACGGACGCAACCGACGCCGCCTCTAGAGTCGCCACTGCAGAATATCAAGATTCTTACCATAGCGCCTACGCGCCGACCGCGTCTCCTGAGGCGTTGAAAGAATCGGAACTGCAAGCCGGCTTGAAAGCTGCGGAAGTTCCAATCAGAGAGTTGACTGCCGCGGAAGCGCAAAGCGTCGACGCGGCGCAAGCGGAACTGCGCAGGCAAGGTCTGTTAGGCGCGCGCATCGAGCGATGGGACGAGCGCAATTTCCGCGCGACCGGCATGACGCGCGGCGTCGAAGGGGCGTTCTTTAACGAAGCGTTTGGACCGACCCCCGACGAGGCGGCAAAAGCGCTCCTGCAAAAAGCGCTGGCTCCGAACGCTCAAGGACGCGCGTTGAGATCAGGATTCTGAGGCGCCGACGATGACGACCGAGATTAGCGACGAACTTGCACGCGTCGAGACGGTTCTTTTCGTATCGCGGGAACCGATCGCGAGCCGCAAATTGGCCCAGCTTGCCGAGGTGGAGGACGGCGCTCGGGCGCGCGCGCTCGTTCGCAAATTGAACGAGCGTTACAAGCGCAACGGCGCGGCTTTTTGCGCCGTCGAAGTCGCGGGCGGGTTCCAGCTCCGAACGCTGCCCGAGTTCGCGCCTTGGCTTTTCCGGCTGCAGGAAGCGCCGATTGAGGCGAGACTGACGAATTCCGCAATGGAGACCCTCACGATCGTCGCGTACGAACAGCCGGTCTTGCGCGTGAACGTCGAGCGGATCCGCGGGGCGCGCTGCGGGGAAGTCTTGCGTCAGCTTCTCGAGCAAGGTCTCATTAGGATCGTGGGCCGTTCCGAAGAGCTCGGCCGTCCTTTTCTTTACGGGACGACGAAACGCTTCTTGCAGATGTTCGGGCTCGTAAAGATCGAAGATTTGCCGCGCCGCGAGGAGCCGTGGATCACGGGCGACGACCTTGCCGAGGCGACGGAGATCGTCGTCGACCTCGACAAGCAAGCGGCGGACCAACTGCACGGCAAGAAACAAGCGAAATAACCGGCGCGCTATTTTGCGCCGGTCGCCTTATTGACGAGCAGCTTCAGCGCGCTCGATTCTGAGACGATCTTTCCCGCCTTCACGTCTTCTTCGCTAATTCTGGCGACATAAATTTCTCGCGCGCCGTATCTCTCGAAATCGTAAATGATAAAGATCGTTCCGTCGTCGTTCTGACCTCCGTCCGGATAGGAGACTTGCGCGCGCTCGTCGAGCACGAGCCCGCCTTGCCACGTCGCGCCGTCGTCTTCCGAGAGAAACGCCGTCATTTGCGCGCGTCCGATATCTTTATCGAGCGGTCCGTTTTTGACGAGCAGGAGCGCGCCCGAGCTCAGGCGCCGGACGAAGAATCGCGAGGACGTGTGCCGGATCGCAGAAGGCTGGAAGGGCGTCCATGTTTTCGCGCCGTCGGTCGAAAAGGACTCGCCGATTCCGCGCGTCGTCCTGTTGAGGATCCAGAAGGAGCCGTCTTTTTTCTCGACGATATTGTGCTCGTCGAAGACCGAGACGTCTCTGGGGACCTCGACGCGGCTGTAGAAATCGAAGGTAGCGCCTTGGTCCGTTGAGATATAGACGTTTGCGCCCCGAAGGTTAGGGTCGATTCGATATTTGGAGTCGAAGCGCCAGATGGAGACGGGGAAGAGCCAGCGGCCTTGAGAGTCTGCGATCGGCTTGCACATCATGATCCCGTTGCAGAGTCGGCGCGGCGCGGACCATTGCGCGTCGGCGCCCTTTTCCGGCTCCGTCGTCGTCATTGCCCAGACGCCGGCGCGGCCGTCCCAGATGCTCGGCTGGAATTGCGACTCTTCGCCCTGCGCCCAGAAAAGCCACAGTTTGCCGTCCGGGTCCGACCATAAGGTCGAATCGAACGCGCGGACGATTCCCGGAGGATCGACGGCGAGGATCGGCTCCGTCCATGTCGCGCCTTGGTCCGCGCTGTGTGCCAACAGGACGTAGTTCTCGCCGCATTCGGTAGCGCCGCCGGAGTACCAAGACGCCCAGAGCCCGCCGTCTTTGGCGACCTCTAAGCTGGCGATCCCTTGCCAAATGCGATTAGCGTCCGAGTATTTCTCCGGAACCGGCCGCAGCACGTCGGGCGGCGCGAGAGGATCGGACGGCTCTTGCGCGCCGACGCCCGCGAGGGGCGTGAGAAAAAACCCCGTAAGGAGGAGCAGTCGGGAAAATCGTTTCATGGGGAACCTCGCTGAAAAGACGTTGACGTTGACTGAAATTGACAAAGCGGCGAGCGCTTCCTTCGATCTTATTCTAAAAGAAGTTGACGCCAGATTCAAGACGTCGGTTAGAACCGGGCGGCGTCATACCAAAAAAAGAGCAGACGCGCGCGGCGGCGCTTCTGCTCTTTTCGATTTTATCGTGAACGCGTTTCTGCGTTTAAGTCGAAATTAGCTCAACTGATGATTTCCTTAACTTCGACTTGGATGTACGTTTGACGGTGCCCCTTCTTTTTGCGGCTGTCCTTGCGTCGTCGGAACCAACGTACGACGAGCTTGGGCCCCTTGGCCTTGGTCATGACGGTGCAGACGACTTTCGCGCCCGGAATGGTCGGTTGACCGACGACGACGCCGTCTTCATTCGAGATGAGGAGGACTTCGTCGAGTTCGATGGTTGCGCCGTCGTCGACGTCGCGCAGGTCAAGGAACATTTTACGGCCGATCTCGCATTTGTACTGGTGTCCGCCGTCTTTAACAATAGCGTACATATTTCAATCCTTTTTTCGATAAAACTACCTAACTTACCGCTGGGAGGACCCAACGTTTACGCCTTCGTTTTCTTCCCAATTTAGGCGTAAAATATGGCCGATTCGTTGCGAATCGGGAACGCCTCAGGCGTTAGGCGCGCCGAATCTCAGCGCTGTTATGCCGGACGTTGCTTTCGGGAACCCTGGAACCTTCCTAGCTAGGCTAAGCGGCGCAAGGGAACGAATACAAATTAACGGGATAATTATACGTCAATTACCGTTTTCGTGAAGACCCCCGTTGCGCGGAAAATTGACTTTTTTGCCCGACTCGTCGAAAATATCGATTTCGATATGCTCGGGCCAGACGTCCGTAACGCTCTTCACAATGACCGAGGCTGCCGATTCCGACTCGATTTGCGCCAGTTGGAGCCGTTTCTTATTGTTCATGTACTCGGCGACTTCTTCGCAGACGCCCATGACAATCTGCCGAGCGCGCGGCTCTTGGCTGGCGAGCGCCAGGAGACGAATGATCTCCAACGACATACTCTCGATCGACTTAATGGCGCCGCCGCCCTTGCAGCACGGACATTCTCGGTAGATGCTGCGCTTGAGGCCCGGCCGCACGCGCTGTCGCGTCATTTCGATCAAGCCGAACGGGCTCGTTTTCAGGATCTTCGTCTTCGAACGATCGCGTTTCATGGCGTCGCGGAGCGTTCTTTCGACGGCGCGTCGGTGCGCTTCGCTGTTCATATCGATGAAGTCGTTAACAATAACGCCCCCGAGGTCGCGCAGCCGAATTTGACGCGCGATTTCTTTGGCGGCGCGCAAATTCAGTTGGAACGCCGTTTCTTCGGGCGAGTCGTTCGTCCGGAAGCTGCCGCTGTTCACGTCGATGGCGACCAGCGCTTCGGTTTGGTCGATGACGATCGAGCCGCCGTCTTTCAGGTCGACCTTGCGGCTGTGTATTTTAGCGATTTCGCGGTCGACGTTGTATTTCACAAAGAGCGGTTCGCGGCCGTCGTAGTAGGTGATCCGGTCGGCGTACCGGGGCATGATGACTTGCAGGAATTCGCTTGCGCGTTCGTAGGCGTCTCGTTCGTCGACAATGATTTCGTTCACGTCGGAGGTGAAGACGTCGCGAATCGTGCGGATGATCATATCGCTTTCTTCGTAGATTCCGACCGGGCCGGGCAGGTGCTTAATGCGGCGGACGATCGATTTCCAGAGCCGCATCAAGTAGGCTAAGTCGAGCGCGAGCTCTTTGCGCGTTCGGTCCGCGCCCGCCGTACGGACGATGAAGCCGAGCCCCTTGGGCGGGTTAAGCTCTTCGAGCAGCGAGCGCAGCTTGCGGCGCGTCGATTCGTCTTCGATCTTGCGCGAGACCCCGACGTGACCGAGGGACGGCATCAGGACGAGGTAACGACCCGGGATGCTGATGTAGGTCGAGAGGGTCGGACCTTTGGTGCCGATTCCTTCTTTAATGACCTGCACGACGACCTCGTCTCCTTTTTGGAAGACGTCTTGAATGAGCGGCTTCACGCGCGGACGGCCGTAATCGCAGAAATCGTCGTCGTCATGACGGCGCCGGTCGCCTCGGCGGCGGCCGTTGTTGTCTTTAGGGGCGACGAAGTTGTTCGCCTGCTTGAAGTAGTGCGGCTCGACGTCGCTGACGTGCAGAAATCCGTTGCGTCCGACGCCGAAATCGACGAACGCCGCTTGGATGCTCTGTTCAATATTGACGACGACGCCTTTGTAGATATTGCCGACGTAGTTGTCGTTCGTCGTACGTTCGACGTACAACTCTTCCAACGTTTCGTCTTCGATGACCGCGATCCGGTATTCTTCCGGTTGTCGCGCATTAATCAACATCTTTTGAGACATGATAGTTGCTTTCTCGACGATAGAGGGAGGAACGCCGCTGAGGTCAGCGCATTTCGTCTGCGATGTAGGAGCGCGCGCGATTAGGAAAGATCGCGCGGAAGAGCTCGTCGCCGAGGCCCAGACACGCGAGGATCTCGCGCGCGCCCGCCTCGGGACCAGACTGAGCCGATAAGACAAGCCGGAGCGTTGCGCCGTCGAGCGTCAGTTCTTTGACCGGCGGCCGCGCGTCGACCGTTTTGCCGTTCGCTTTCACAACTTCTACGGACGCTGCGTTCATAAAAGACGCTATCTTATCGCGGAGCCCGTCGACAAGATGATTCGGCACGGTCATATCGTAAGAGAACGCAAGCGCTTGTTGTTTCGGCGTTTTATCTTCTAGCGGGACCGCTTGAAGGAACTCGAGCCCGTCGACGCTGACGGCGTTCAGCTTATCCAAGAGAACTTGAGCGGGCCAAGCTTCTTCCAAGATCAATTCCATCGCTTCGTCGTCGCTGGAAAAGCCCAATGGGAGCGCCGAAAGATAGCTGACTCTCGGCTTAGGGCGATATCCTTGCGATTTGGCGACCGGCAGCTCCGCGCGGCGAAGTATGCGTTCCATAGCGCGTAAAAGATCGCGATGACCTATGAAACACAGATTCCCACGCTTGCTGAATCGCAGCCGATAACGCTGACGAACCATATGGCGTTCGTTCGTTTCGACACGTCGTTGTCGAAACGCCTTTCTAATAATGCTTATACCTTCCGGAGCCGCGCGCTCTTCCTTTCAATCGAACCGCAGAACGGAACGATCTGATTTTCCCCGCGCTCTGACAAGCGCCTGGATGAAGTTAACGCAGCGACGGAAGTTGACGATGTGTCTTTTTATTCGGAACGGACCAGCGCCGCCGCGTCGTCGCGCGGAACTGACGCTCGTCGTTGCACGAGTAATCTGTTTGACGGCGAGTTTTAAGCGCTCAGCCGCGCGGCGTCAACCGAAGCGCGGCGGCGTAAAAGCTCGATGTGCAGAAAAATACGCCGTGTTTGCGCGGTATTTTTTTCTGTGAATATTTTACCTATTTTAACAAAATATTCAAGTAGGTAAGATTCTATTTTGCGAACGACGCGCTTTTCGAATTGGTTCGCGTGTTCCATTCGTTGCGCAGCAACATACGGACGTCGGTCGCCGATTCCATCTGCATTGCGCGTTTCGCGAGCGCTTCGCAATCTTTGACCGAGTAGCTTTCGCAGACTTCCTTAATTTGCAAAATCATACCGGGCGTTACGCTGATCGAGCGCAGACCGAGCCCGATAAGGAGCGGAATATTGTGAGGCACGCTGCCCATCTGCCCGCAAAGAGAGACCGGCTTGCCGTAGTGCTGCGCCGCTTTGACGATTTCTCGAATCATCCTGAGGAGCGCGGGCGCCTCTTGTTCGTACAGGTCGCTCACGTTCCTGTTGGAGCGGTCGGTCGCCATGGTGTACTGGAGCAGGTCGTTGGTGCCGATGCTGAAGAAATCGACGTCTTCCATAAAGTGGTCGATCGTGATGACGGTCGCGGGCGTTTCGACCATAATGCCAAGGGGGATATCGTGATCGAACGGAACGTTCTTTTCGAGCAGTTCGTCGCGCACGTCGTTGAAGATCATTCTGGCTTTGCGAAATTCGACGACGCTCGTAACGAGCGGGAACATCACGGCGATCTTGCCGTAGTTGCTCGCGCGGAGAATCGCGCGCAGCTGCGCGCGGAACATATCCCCGTTACGAAGGGAGAGACGGACGCTGCGAAGACCCAAGAACGGATTAGGCTCCTCTTCCGGCGTCAGTTTGAGACCGGCGGGAAGTTTGTCGGCGCCCAAGTCGAAGGTGCGGATCGTTACTTGACGGCCGTTCATCGATTCCGCAACTTGCTTATACGCTTCGAAGTGCGTGTCTTCAGTCGGAAGACTGCCGGAGAGACTCGTCAAGTAGAGAAATTCCGTGCGGTAGAGCCCGACTCCGCAAGCGCCGTAGTCGTAGCAAGTCGCCGCCTCGAACGGGAACTCAATATTCCCTTTAATCGCGATCTTGACCCCGTCGGTCGTCGTCGCGGATAGCGAACGTTTGCGCGCTTCCAGACGTTTTTGTCTCTCGCGCAGCGCCTCGAGCTTCTGCTCGTACTGCGCTAACACGTCCTCGGTTGGATCGAGTATCAGCTTGCCGAGTTCGCCGTCGACGATCGCGAGCGTCGACTCGTTCGTTTCGGCAAGAAAGGAGCCGACCCCGAGAACGGTCGGGACGTGGAGCGCCGCCGCCACGATCGCCGTATGGCTGCCGATCGCGCCGTTTTCCGTTATGATCGCGGACGTCTTGCCGGGGTCGAGTTTAGCCGCGGCGCTCGGCTTCAAGAAGGAGGACGCGATGATCGACGGTTCCGTTCTTTCCGGCTGGTCGACGGCGCGTATCGAAAGGAGTTCGTGCAGGAGCCGATCGCGAAGATCGAGAATATCGTTGGCGCGTTCGGCGTAATGAGGGTCGAGATTGCGCAGGAGGTTCGCCTGCTGATTCAGCGTGTAGTCGACGGCGTATTCTGCGGTGATGAGCTCCTCGGAGATGAGCGTCTCGATGCGGGAACGAAGCCCTGCGTCGTTTAAAATGAGCAGGTAAGCGTCGTAGAGACGTCCGAATTCTTCACCAAGTTGACGCGCGGCGTCGTCGCGGCTCGATTCGAGCGCGGCGCTCGCGCGCCGGAACGACTCGTCTAAGCGCTTGAGATGAGCGTCTACTTGAGACGGCGCGATACGCGCGCGTTTCTGCGCGCCGACGCGGTCGCTGACAACAACGGAAAGTTTCCCGATCGCAACGCCGGGATAGACGGGAACGCCTTGAAATATTTTCATCTAAGGATCTCTGCGCAAGAGGAAAGAGGCTCCAAACGCGCGCAAACGCTCGGCGCCTCAGGCGGGAACCGAGCGTCGTTGCGGGATTAGAGGTCGGCAGGCTTCATCGAAGCAAATTCGTCTTCATAAAATTTATGTTCGAAGAGCTCCTGCAGCGCGGCGACCGCTTCTTCAGCGTCGTCTCCCTCGGCGCTCAACGTCAAGACGGTTCCTTGCGGCGCCATAAGGGAAAGAAGGTCGAGACAGCTCTTACAGTCCGCTTTATAGCCGCCTTTGGAAAGAGTGAGGTCCGAGGAAAATTTCATCGCCGTTTTGCAAACGAGCGAAGCGTCGCGAACGTGAAAGCCCGCGTTATTGAGAATGGTTAATTCTTTCGTAATCACTTTTAGGGCGCTTTCTAAATAAAAAATGACTCAAAATCTCGATTTCTCGAAGCGTCCGACTTTTGAGTCAGGAAACGAAAAAGCGTCGACGCTACGGTTGACGTTTCGTACCGCGCGCCTATCAAACCCCTTTACGGCGTCAAGCCAAGAAGAGCGACATGGTCTCATTACAAAAAAGCGGCGTCTTCCCCTTCATGAGAGGAGGCGCCGCGCGTTACATTCGTAGTGTCTTAGGACTCTTGAAGCTCTGGTGAAGAGCGCGGTCAAAAGAGTCGGCGGCGCGCGAAGCGTCGAAGAAGGACCTTCCGCTGCGCGCCAAGACGCAAACGCCTCGACGCGTAACAAATCCTTTGCGTCTCCCGCGCCCCCGTCCTGCGACGAGGAAAGGCGCCGAGACTATTCGAAGACGCCGACGGGATAACGTTCAGTCGCGCGAAAGGTACTCGCCGTCGTCCGCTTCGTTAAGAAGATGGAGAATATCTTCGCGCGTGTAGCTTTGCAACAAGTAGCGGCAGAACCCTTCGTTTTTCAACTGGGTCGTGATGTGCCGCAACGCTTTAATATGTTCTTCCTGCTGAGACGGAGGCGTCACGAGCAGGAAGCATAAGTTAACCTTTTCGCAGTCGAGACTGTCGAAATCAACTCCTTCTGGGCTGATGCCGACCGTGCCGACGATCGCGTCAACCGCTTCGTAACGCGCGTGAGGGATCGCAATACCTCGACCGATCGCCGTCGTGCCGAGTTCTTCGCGTTCAATCACTTTCGCGATGATATTGTCAACTTCCGATTTCGGGAAACCGCCTGCGCTCGAAAGCGCTTGAACCATTTCGCGGATAACGCCTTCTTTTGTCGTCGCTTCAAGTTTGGTTACGATAGAATCGACAAGTATAAAATCGGAAAATTTCATTCGTGTAACTCCTAAAGCGGTGGGAATAGGGACGTTAAAGTTAAAAGCGGGCGGTTCTCAACTCAGGACGCGTTCCCGTCGGCTTCGTCTAGCAATGCTTTAATTTCTTCTTGAGACGCAGCCTTCATGAGGTTCGTGCAGAAAGCTTCGCGTTTTAGATGGATCGTGATATGTTCGAGCGCGCGGAGGTGTTCGCCGGGACGATCAGGGGGCGAAACAAGCATAAAGAACAAGTGGACTTTTTCGCAGTCAAGGCTGTCAAAATCGACGCCGTCTTCGCTAATCGCGACGCAACAGATCAGGCGTTCGACGCTAATATGTTTCGCATGAGGGACGGCTATTCCATTGCCGATGCCAGTCGTTCCAAGTTCTTCTCGCCTCATGATTGCGGTAACAATATTTTCAGCCTCCGCTTCGGGGAATCCGCCGGCAGCGCTAAGCGACTGAACCATTTCACGGACCACGCCTTCTTTCGACGTCGCTGCAAGTTGCGGTACGACAGATTCGACGAGAACAAAATCAGAAAATTTCATTCATATTACTCCAAAAATGTAGGCGGCCAAAGCCAAAGGTATGTTGTTAGCGCTCCAACGATCCGGTAGGCAAGCTGAACGAAAGAACGTTGCAACAATGATTCGGCAGCCCCGATAAAATAAAACACTTTACACGCGCTTGAAACGCATTTTACATACGTTCAAAACGAATATTCATGTTGCATTAACGGTTTTTTCGGTTAAAAGCTCGCGCTTCGTCATCTATTTTAACCAATTTTATTTATTTGTATAGTACAAGACCCCCGAGGAATTGAAAGAAACGTTAGAAAAAGTACAGCTTTTATTTTACTAACTTGTTTTTTTTGCACAGTTTAGATTTTTAGACAAAACTGTGTCGTCGCAGAGGGCAAAAAGAACCGGCGTCAAACGCGATGCGCATGACGCCGACTGGCTAATTTAAGGGGTGAATGCGCGTGAACAACGCGGCTGGAGTAAAACGGTGAAAAGTAAACGCCAAATATCAAACGATCAATAGTGATCGGTCATCTTCTCTTTGAATTTGCGAAGTTGTTGTTCGAGCTTGGCGATCGTCTGGTCGAGACAGCCCCAGAGGTCTCCGGAGGAGTACTCGGCTCGGAAATCCTTTTTCAGTTCGGTGAGAACGGCAACTTCAACGTGGGGTTCGTCGGCTCTGTCGAGATTAACCATAACGTTGATATCGGAAATTCGATCGATGAAACGCCCCAACCTGATAACTTTTTCAGCAATCTTTTGACGGGTTTCTTCCGACAAGCTTCCATGACGAGATTCAACTTGAATATTCATATTTCTTCTCCTTACGCCTTTTACAAGGGCCTGAGCAGAGGATCGAACCGGCGTCGGGCGCGCGTCGAACGCGCGAACGACAGCGGCGCAGATAATAAGCCTGGGCGCGCCGGTTATGCCGATTCGACAAATCGGAGCGACGGGAAAGACGCCCTGCGCTGCAGCGCTTCTCTCTCGTCACTCTTATCATAATTCATTGTACGAAAAATTTCAAGCAAAGTTTCTCACAAAATGCAATTTTTCAAGAAATTGTTGAAAAAGATTTGCTCCTTCGGAGCCGCTTATTTACGGTTGTTTTGCTAATTTCTTCTATTGGGGGAGTTGCAGTCTGCGGAGCTCGGCGGGCGCGGGCGTCGGAGCTGCCGCGGTTTTTTGCGTTCTTTTCTATTTTTGTTTCGGAAGGAGTTGTTTCCCTAAGACGCCTAATTTCTCATGCCGCCGTTTTAGCAAAATCGATTAGACGCCGCGAGGAAATTTTTTCAAAAGACGTGCGCGGCTTATAAAAAACGCGCAAACCCAACGTCGTCAGGTTTGCGCGTCATTATTGATAGGGACCGTGCCGCGCCGAAGCGGCGGGTTATCGGCGTCCGCCTCCGTGTCCGGAGGTCAACGGCTGCGGAGTAAGATCGACTTCGCCTTCGAGCGCAAATTCAATATCTTTTTTGCCCCCTTCGGGAACTGTAATCGTCAAGCCGGAAGCGTTCATATCGCCGTATTTAACGGGCAATTCATGAACGATCGTCTGTTCCGGTTCCTCTTGACCCCGATACTTGTCGGGATTTTCCAAGCGGTCTTTGGCTTCTTCGAGAGAGACGCCCCCTTCGATCTTATCTTTAATAATCGTAACGTAATATTCGGTCGGGTAGACGCCGTCGCCCGGATCGAGCGTCGTCATCTTGAACGCGCCGGCCGCGTCGGTAATCGCCTGCGCCGTTACCGCTTCTGAGCCGACTTGTTTAGGCGAAAAGACGACGGTCGCGCCTTCGACGGGAGCCCCGTTGAACGTTACGACGCCATGCGCCGGCACAAGGCCGTCAAGGCGCTTCTTGTTGCAGCCGGTTGCCGCAACCGCGCACAGAAGCAAGGCGACGAGCGAAAGAGAAACTAAACGTTTCATCAACATATCCTTTCGGTTAATCGGAGATCAAATGGAAGTGGTCGTTTCGCCGGCGTTGCACGTGCCGAGCGCGCCCCAAACGCCAAACGGGGAGACGCCGCTCTGAGAACCCCAGTACTTGTACCAGCCGGAGAGCCCGGACGTGCCCGCCGTTTCACAGTTGATTGTGTCGCTGATGAAACGAACGCTGCCGTCCAACATACCGGCGTTCACGCCGCCGCTGTGATGGCTCGTCGCGGAAATGTAAGCGGCGTCGGAGAAGTTTGCTTGACCGCCGCAGGAAGGAGAGTTCGGAGGAAGAATCGTTTGGAACATCGCGTTGTTGTACGTGTAGTAATACGCGTTTGCGCCAAGACCGCCCGTCGTCGCCGTCCCGGCGACATATTGACCGTTCGCGCCGCGTTTGGCCAAGCAGATGTTCGGCTTATAGGACCAAGCGCTCGTGTTGTACGCGAAACCGCCGCGGATGTTCATGTTCTGTTGACCGGAACCCTCGGGAGAAGAAACGTGCTCGCTCATCGCGATCGTGTTGCTCAAGCCGTCGGTTACGCAAGTCATCGGCCTGCTGCCGCCGCCCCAGTTCGTACCCGCCCAGCTGTCGGTGCGCTGAATCATGCCGAACGCGGAGCGCTGGTTGCCCCAGTTGCCGTATTCGTTGTTGATATAGTCGGCGTCGCAGAAGCCGTAGTTTGCCGGAGTCGGTCTTGTCGAACCGGTCGACGCGGTCGACGCGTCGGACGGACAGTTAAACGCAGAGACGACGCCTTGCCAGCAGGGACGGTTGTTGTAAGGGCTTTGGTACTCGTTGTTCGGGTCTCTTCCGACGTACGCGAACATTTCAGTAAAGCGTTGGTTCTGTTCGATTTCCGGAAGAATACAAACGAGCGGGGTGAGGTTGCCGTAGCCGCCCATGCCAAATGCGGGAAGCATGCCGTTGTTGCGATCCGAGTAGTTGTGGATCGCCAAGCAGAGTTGCTTGAGATTGTTCGTACACTGCATACGACGCGCCGCTTCTCGCGCCGCTTGAACGGCGGGAAGAAGAAGACCTATCAAAATGCCGATGATCGCAATGACGACCAAGAGTTCGACGAGCGTGAAACCGCTCTTTCTAGTGAAGTTGCTTTTCATTTTGTGTTCCTAAAAGACCTGAAAAAATGACTTAAACAGTCGGACGATCGCCCCTGCCGACGCCAAATTGTTACATTAACAATGGTAATTTAGATTTGTTGATTCGTCAATAGGTAGGGGCGCCGACGCCTGCGATTAGTTGGACGTTTGTTTGGTTCTAACGGTTCCGTAAAATCTCCCGGCTTGGCGCTTTTATCGCCCAGGTCGAAATCTCTTGACTACTCTCGCGTTATTTTGACGTCGTTTCGCGTCGTTGTGTTGGGAAACCGGACGACGTACACGATCAAACGCGCGAGCTCTGCCAGACAGTCTTCCAGACAATGGGGGCCTTCATTAACATGACGAACGAACTCATGATTTGTTACTTTGTATTAATAATTTTCCAGAAAACGTCCGCTTCGAAAGAGCAACGACAAGTCGACCATAAGAGCATAGGCGCGCTTCTCTATTCTTTACCGTCATTGGCGCAGCCGACAAGGAATCTTCAGCGGCGTTATTAAAAAGCTGGTTTTTCAAATAAACTAGGCTGGTCTCTCTATTAACTCAAAGACCGAGTCGCCTCAAGCAATCTCGCGACAATGCGCCAAATACAACGCATTGCGCAGCTCGTCCTTTGGCAAGAATGACTTTCCATTTCACGATCTCTCGTAACGACGCATACTGGTCAATAACTCCTTGCCGGTCAGCGCGTCATTTAGTGAAACGGCGTCCCATTTGTTTTGTTCGCGTGGAGACGCGTCTGTTTCTTTCGTCTTTTCAGCCCAATACCTCGTTGCGTGCAACATTCGTGAGATATGCCAGAATCTGCACGCCAGGCGCCGTTACGGACGCATAACCTCCAAAGAAGCGGAGCCGACGCATACAAAGAAAGGCCAAAGCGACTCGAGCCGTTTTGACCTTTTTACTAATTTTGCGCTTTTGCAGCCCTCAGGAATCGACGATTAGTATTCCTTGGCGTCGATCCATTTCATCATCTTGCGGAGGCTTCTGCCGACCTTTTCGATCATGTGTTCGCGATGGATCGCGCGTTCGCGTTTGAACGAGGGGGCGTTCACTTGGTTTTCCAGGAGGAATTCACGGGCGTATTGACCGTTTTGGATTTCCTTGAGGATTTGCTTCATGGCCTTTTTCGTGTCTTCAGTGATGACGCGCGGACCGCGGGTGTAGTCGCCGTATTCGGCGTTGTTCGAGATGCTGTAGCGCATATAACTGAGGCCGCCTTCGTAGAACAGGTCGACGATAAGCTTCATTTCGTGCATGCATTCGAAATACGCCATTTCCGGTTGGTAACCGGCTTCGACAAGCGTTTCGAACCCGCATTGGATCAAGTGGCTGACGCCGCCGCAAAGGACCGCTTGTTCGCCGAAAAGGTCCGTTTCCGTTTCTTCTTTGAACGTCGTCTCGATGACGCCGCCGCGCGTCCCGCCGATACCCTTAGCGTACGCCAAGCCGATCGATTTTTCGTATTCGCCGCATTGGTCGTCGAGCGCGATCAAGCAGGGGACGCCGCCGCCTTTGACATATTCGGAACGAACAAGATGGCCGGGCCCTTTCGGAGCGATCAGGATCGCGCGATTGCCGACCGGCAGGTCGAATTGACCGTAGTGAACGTTGAAGCCGTGCGTGACCAGGATGATCGCGTTTTCTTTCAGGTTCGGACGAATTTGGTTGGCGAAAATTTTACCTTGGGTTTCGTCGGGAAGCGTCAGGACGACGACGTCCGCTTGCTTGACCGCTTCTTCGAGAGAGAACGGTTGGAATCCATGTTCGCAGGCGAGACGGTGGTTATCGGAGCCTTCGCGTTGACCAATGATAACGGTGCAGCCGCTGTCGCGCAGGTTTTGCGCGTGCGCGTGGCCTTGGGAACCGTAACCCAAAACAGCGATCGTTTTATCTTTCAAGAGAGAAAGATCCGCGTCATTGTCATAATAAACTGTCGCAGCCATTAAAGCTATCTCCTATATCAATTAAAGTAAACTTCCCAACGTTTGGCAGAACGCAGAGCTTTAAGTTGTGTATATATTAGCGTCGGACGCGCGAGCGTCGGCGCCCTTATTCTTCTTCCGATTCTTCCGATTTGCCGTTGCCGCGCGGAGCCGCAATACAGCCCGATCGCGTTACGCTCGCGACTTTATAGGGCTTCAGCGCCGCGATGAACGCGTCGATCTTCGCGCCCTCGCCCGTGATCTGGACGAGGAGCGACTTATCCGCCACGTCGACCACAAAGCCTCGGAAGATCTGCACGAGTTCGAGGACGCCGCATCGACGCCCATGGTCGACCTCGACGCAAATGAGCGCCAGTTCGCGTTCGACGTGGGGAACGTCCGACAGATCCGTCGTGTCGACGACCGTTACGAGCTTGCGAAGCTGAAGTTCGATTTGCTTCATCACGTCTTTATCGCAGTCGACGACGATCGTCATTCTGGAAAAACGTTTGTCGTCCGTAGCGCCGACCGTCAAACTGTCGACGTTGTATCCTCTGGCCGCTAACAGCCCCGAAACGTGCGACAACACGCCGGGAACGTTCTGCACCCAAATCGAAAGTACGTTTTTCATCTCTCTCTTATCCTATCGACGAACTTGCTGTCAACGCGGCGCGCAAGGCTCCGCCGGAGTTGTGGGCGGCCGTATGCTCACGCGCAAAACGGCGCCGCGCGGTTAGTCGACGCTTTGCCGCGCGTTTGTAGTCTAGCTATTGTAACGCGCCAAAAAAGCTTGACAAGACGTCCGCCGACGATTTGGCTCCTAAAATCGGCGCGAAGACAGGACGCCGCGCGCCTGCTGACGTCGATTCGAGTCAGCGTTACGCGAGCGCTTTGGCGAGATATTTGCCCGTGATCGATTTTGGATTCTTGACGATTTCTTCCGGGGTTCCTTCCGCGATGATCGTTCCTCCCTGGTCGGCGGCGCCGGGCCCCAGGTCGATGATATAATCGGCGGCTTTCATCACGAGCAGGTTATGCTCGACGACGACGACGGAGTTGCCCGCCTCAATGAGTTCGTTGAGCCCGTCGAGCAATTTGACGACGTCCGCAAAGTGCAGACCCGACGTCGGTTCGTCCATAATGAAGAGGCAAGGTCCCTTGCGCGCCGAAGAGAGGTACGACGCGAGCTTGAGGCGCTGAGCCTCGCCCCCGGAAAGCGTGTTGGCAGGTTGACCCAGGCGCAGGTAGTCGAGCCCGACGTCGATCATTCGCTTCAATTTCTGTTGAATCTTCGTTTGACCGCGGAAGAACCCAAACGCTTCCCGAGCCGTCATATCGAGCGCGGCGGCGATATTCCGGCCGCGGTACAGAATATCTAAGACCGATTGCTGATACCGTTTGCCATTGCAGAACGGGCAGCGCATGAAGACGTCGTCGGTGAACTGCATCGGCGTATGAATGTAACCTTCGCCCTTGCAGGAGTCGCAGCGGCCGCCGTCGACGTTGAAGCTGAAATAGCCCGCGTTGAAGCCGTTCGCCTTAGCGTCGGGCGTGTCGGCGTAGAGGTTGCGGATATCGTCGAAAATCTTCAGGTAGGTTACCGGATTCGAACGCGGCGTGCGCCCGATCGGCGTTTGGTCGAGGAACGCGACTTCGTCGATTTCTTCCGCGCCGAGGATCTTGTCGTAGGGCAGCCCTTCGGCGACGGCGTTCAAGTCGCCGTCGAGTTTCGTGCAGAGCGCGGGGTAGAGCGTCTCCTGCACGAGCGCGCTCTTGCCGGCGCCGCTCACGCCCGTAACGACGCACAGGCATCCTAGCGGAAAGCTTGCGTCGACGTTCTTTAAGTTATAGCCGGTCGCTCCAAAGAGTTCGACGTAATGTTTCGACAACTCCCGGCGCCAAGAGCCGCCGACCCCGACGCGGCGCCCGGAGAGGTAGCTGCCCGTGAGCGAATCGGGGTCCGCCTTCAGTTCGTCCAGGGTCCCTTCGAAGACGATTTCGCCGCCCTCTTGACCGGCGCCCGGACCAAGCTCGACGATTTTATCGGACGCCTCGAGGATCGTCTCGTCGTGGTCGACGACAACGACCGTGTTGCCGCGGTCGCGAAGGTCGCAGATCGATTGGCGCAGCTTTTCAGAATCGTGCGGATGCAGGCCGTTCGACGGCTCGTCGAGGACGTAGAGCATACCGACAAGGTCGGACCCGAGCGCGGTCGTGAGCCGCGCGCGGCGATTTTCGCCGGAGCTCAGCGTGCTGACAGGCCGATTCAGGGAGACGTAGCCAAGCCCGACTTTATCGAGGTAGCCCAACCTCGCGCGCACTTCTTTGAACGAGTCTTTAGACAATTCCTTCTGATGAGACGAGAGCTTCCAGGCGTCGACCGTTTTAATGAGTTCGGAGACCGGCGCGGAGGACAATTCGTAGATATTGCGCCCTTCAATTTTAACCGCCAACGCTTCTTTGCGCAGCCGGGAGCCTTGGCAGTACGGGCATTCGCACTGGACTTGCCAGCGATTCAGAAAGACGCGGATATGCATCTTGTATTTCTGATCGAGCAGCGACCAAAGGAACCCGTTCAGACCCTTATAGTTAAGTTGACGAGAACCGTTTAGAATCGTCGATACCTCTTTAGGCGTCAATTTTCCAAACGGGACGTCGGTGCGGACGCCCAATTCTTCCGCGCGATTCAGGAAATCGCGCAAGTGCGAGCGATAGGTCGAGTTGTTCCAAGGCGCGATCGCCCCTTCGAGAATCGTCAGCGTCTTGTTCGGAAAGACGCGGTCCATATCGAACGCCGACCACCAGCCGTTTCCAAGGCAGATGGGGCACCAGCCGCGGCTGCTGTTCGGGTTGAAAAGGCTAGGCTCGAGTTCCGGAAAGTCGACGCCGCATTCTTCGCAGCGCAGGCGGCGGCTGAACCCGAAAAGGGTCCATTGCTCGTCCCCGATCGTCTCTTCGATACCGGCAGTCTTGTGTTCCGACCCCGATTCGTCGTCGGCGAGTTCGCAATTCCCTTCGACGAAAATCCAACATCGAGATTCGCCTTCGTTAAACGCCGTTTCCACGGAATCGATCAACCGTTTTTCATCGGTCTTGCCGATCGTAACGCGATCGACCACAAAGAAAATAGGGGGAGCGCCGGGGTTCTTACGAATAGCGTCGCGCTTTTTCAAGTAGCGCATCAATTTGCTGTTGTCCCCGTCGGGATCGAGCATCAGGATTCGAGAGTTCGTCTTCATTTCCAACGTCTCGTCCTCGCGATGAAAACCGTCGTCGGAGAGGTTTTGAGCCGAGGAGCTGCGCAGACCCATGTCGCCGATCGCTTCTTCGTCGCTCGTCTCCGCCATCGCGCCATAGAGCAGCCGGACGACGCTGAAGGTCGCGGGAAGGAGCGCCGAGTCTTCGCGAAGATCGAACATTTCGCCGCGCGCCACGCCCCGGTAAAAGCCCCTGTCGAGCCACTCTTGGCGGAACGAATCCCAGCCTGACTGCATACTCGACAACGAAGGCGCAAAAGCGATGAGCGCGCGCGAGCCCGAAGGAAGGCTTCTCAGCGCTTTTACGGTCGATTCCGGGGAATAACGCTTGACTTTCTTGCCGCAGCTTTGGCAGTAAGGCGCGCCAATTTGAGAGAAGAGCAGGCGAAGATAATCGCCGGTTTCCGTCGCGCCGCCGACCGTCGCCAACTTATTAGCGCCAGACGCGGGCGCCGCGACGGCAATTGCCGGGGGTATGCCTTCGATCGAATCGACTTCCGGCTTGTCGAGCTGCTCGAGACGTTGTCGCACATAAGGCGAGAAACATTCGATATAGCGGCGCTGACCCTCCGCGTACAAGACGTCAAACGCCAGCGAACTCTTGCCGCTGCCGCTCAAGCCGCAAAACGAGACGATGCGGTTGTAAGGAATATCCAAATCGATCGACTTGAGATTATGCGTTCTCGCGCCTCGCACGGAAACGCAGCCCGATTTTGCGGGCCGATTGCCGGAGTGAGTCATAGCCAACTTTCTAATGACGTCGTTGTCGCGCGGGCGGCGCAAGTCTTCTTAGGGAAGACCCCTTAACGCCGCGCTTGGGTGGCCGCGTAAGAATAGGCGCCGATCGAGACGCCTGCGCTTGCGTCTTGATCAGCAACTGTTGCGTCTCTAATTATAGGGCTGTTCTGGTATCCGTCCAATACCCTCCCCCAAAAAAATCCGCCAATTTCGCTCGACCCAACTTGACGCGGTAAAGAAGATAGATAACGCGACCGGCGTTCTAAGCGTTAAAGTTTGCGCATTGGACTTGTTTTGCTCATTTTTAAAAACTCTTGACTTCATCGGGTAGTTTTTTTTGGGGAGGGCGCTATAATCTTCTTCTTTAGGGCGCTATAATTGCTGTACGTCAGATTGGGGCGTCTGCGTTCCGATAGAGTTAGGCGACAGAACGCGCGCCCTTATCCAAAGAGAAACAAACAGATTAAAGACGTCGTTGCGCAGCGCTTGCCAACGGCGGCGAACACATAAATTGACGAGCTGAGACGCCGTCTAAAGCATGAGCCGGCTTCGAAAGACGCCGCCCCGCGAACCGAATACTGAGGCTATCATGAGCGATCGACCGCGTTTTAGCAGCCGACCTGGCGAACGCCGTCCGACGGCGGCGTTTGCCGAAAGGCGCGACGACTCCGACAAACGACCGATTAGCGACGATCTCTACGATCGTATTCCAGAGCGTTTCAAGAACCCTGAAGAAGCGCCGGATAAAGACGAGGAAAGAAACCACGCCCCGAGCGAACGGCGCGACCACAAGGGCGATCCGTCCAAGGGGCAGCAAGGACGGCACAACCATCACGGTATGCCCGGGGGCGGATATATTCCGCGCCGTTCGAATTTCTCGACGGTCATCTTTGTCGTCGCGCTCATTGCGCTGGCGTCCTTTGCGTACCAGTCCTTCTTCATGACGAAGTCGACGGAAATCACCTGGACGGCGTTTAACAGATTGCTCGACGCCAATCAAATCGAGTCGGCGCAGCTGAAAGGAACGCGCCTTTCCGGTTCCTTGCGCAGCGTGCCCGACCTGGAATACTGGCCCGATATTATCCCCGACGGCAAAGCTGTTTTTGAAGCGCTCGTCGTGAATTACGACAGGACTTATCCCGCGGTCGCGGAAAAGTTGAACGATGAATTCACACAGCTCTTCGAAGCGAAAAAGCTGACCATCGAGCGTACGAAGTCGACAAACGCGCAGGGAACGCCGATCGTCCTCTTGGAGCTGACGCTAGACGACGGAACTGTATTTAAAAGCGCGGAATTGCCCGTCAACGTCGGCGACAACGAAGAAAAAGTCGCTAAAGAAGCGTTGGTGGAAAGTTACAAGTTGGCGCTCAAGGTTGCGCAGCGTTGGAAGCTCGAAGACGTTTCTCAAAGTCAACGCGCCTCCAAGGGCTCCAAAATTATGGTCGACAAGCAGACCGGCAAGGCGCATCGCAAAATCTTCTGCAAGAAATACACCTGCGAAACGCCCTCTTTTGCATTTTCCGATCAAACGCTCGACGCGCGGCTGCGCGAGCGGCTCGATTCCTACTCGTCCGAATCGCCCTCCGACAGCTCGTCCTGGATGATGCTGATCTCCATCGGCGTCTCCGTCCTCTTCCTCCTCTTGCTCTTCAAGATGTTCCGCAGCACGAGCGAACAGATGATGGGCGGCGGCATGGGCGGCATCATCAAGAGCTTGGCGAAACGATACGAACCAAACGCCTCAAAACTCGTTACTTTTGACGACGTCGCCGGCATGGAGGCTGTGAAAGCGGAACTCATCGAGATCGTCGACTACTTAAAGAATCCCGCCAAATACGAAAGAATGGGCGCAAGGGTCCCGAAAGGAACGCTCCTCTTTGGGCCCCCGGGCACCGGTAAAACGCTCCTGGCGCGCGCCGTCGCGGGCGAAGCGAACGTTCCGTTCTTCTCGATCAACGGCTCCGAATTTATCCAGATGTTCGTCGGCGTCGGCGCGAGCCGCGTGCGCGACCTCTTCGCGACCGCCAAAGAAAACGCGCCTTCGATCCTCTTCATCGACGAAATCGACGCCGTAGGACGTCAGCGCGGCGCCGGCGTCGGAGGCGGACAAGACGAACGCGAGCAGACCCTGAACCAGATCCTGAGCGAAATGGACGGGTTCGCCCAAAACGATTCCGTCATGGTCATGGCGTCCACGAACAGACCCGACGTCCTCGACCCCGCGCTCATGCGCCCTGGGCGGTTCGACCGGCACATCACCGTGGGCAAGCCGTCGATGAGAGGGCGCGTCGATATCTTTAAGGTCTACTTGAAGAAGATCCCCTATTCATCCGACGTCGACGTCGACAAGCTCGCGAAGACGACGCCCGGATTCACCGGCGCCGATATCCGCAACTTCGTCAACGAAGCGACCCTGTGGGCCACGCGCAACAACAAAGACGTCGTCGAGGCGTCCGACTTCGATTTCGCGTTCGAAAAGATCGCGCTCGGGCTCAAGCGCGATGAAATCATCACGCCGGAAAACAAGCGCAAGACCGCGTATCACGAAGCCGGACACGCCATGGTCGGATGGTTCGTCCCGAACGGAACGCGCGTGCATAAAATTTCGATCATACCTCGCGGGCGCGCGCTTGGCGTTACGTGGAGCCTGCCCGACGACGACCAGCTGAACTACAACGAGTCGGACGCGCGCGCGACCCTTACGCACCTGCTCGCGGGCCGCGCCGCAGAAATTCTCATCTACAACGAGAACTCTTCCGGGGTCGAGAACGACCTTCAACGCGCGACCGAATTGGCGCGCAACATGGTTACGCGCTGGGGCATGAGCGAGACCTTTGGGCCGGTCGCTTATCCCGATACGGAAACGCATCCTTTCCTCGGCCGCGAAATGTCGACCGGCGTTCGCGCCTACAGCGAAGACGCCGCCCGGTTCATCGACCTGGAAGTCCGCAAGATGATCGAAGAAGCCGACGAAGAGGCGCGCAACTTGCTCGTCGAAAAGCGCGACTTGTTCGAAGCGCTCACCGAAGCGCTCATCGAAGAAGAAGAACTTGACGAAGCGAGAATCCGCGAAATCCTAGGCCCCTCTGCGTACGATACAATAGACGCCGAAGCAAAAAGCCAAGAGGAAGAAGGCGAAGAAGAAAAGAAAGACGGCGAAGGGACCGCGGAAATCGAGGGCGAGAACCAAGAAGAAGAGCAAATCGACCCGACTCAGCCCGAAACCGACGACCATCCTGACGACGACGTCCCCGACGACGTCAACCTCGACGAATAGTCGCAGGCTTATTCCAGACGCGTTTTCGAGAGCCTAAAGAGCCCGGAAACGCGTCTGACTCTATCGAAACGCAACATAGCTAGAAAGCGAATGAATGACGTCGCCCTCTAGAGCGCCCGAGAAAGGAAAAATTGCCGGGATCGATTTCGGAACGGTCCGCATCGGCGTGGCGATCTGCGACCCTGAGAGGATCGTCGCCTTTCCGTACGAAATCTATCGCCGCCGCAACGAGAAGCTCGACCTGCAATATTTTCAGGAGTTGGCAGACAAGGAACAGATTGTCCATTTCGTCGTCGGCTTGCCTCTGCACAACAGCGGCGACCTCAGCGACAAAGCGCGCGAAGCGATCGAATTTGGCGCCAAATTAGCCGAAGCGACCGGGTTGACGATCGACTACATGGACGAGCGGTTCACGAGTCACGAAGCGGAATATTACCTGCGCCAGGGAAATTACAACGCCAAACAGCGCAAAGCCAAGCTCGACGCCGTCGCCGCGCAGATCATTCTGGCGACCTATCTCGAACGAGGATGCGTTGGAACCTCGGAATTTCTTCCGCTCGACGACGTATGAGAACCGGAGCGCCCTCTAAAAACAATTTGTCAAACATCCAGCCCGTGAAAAGCAATAAAGCGAGCCGAGAAAAGAACGACAGTCTTCTCTCGGCTCGCTCTGTTGCGTCTCTTCTGAAGCGCTCGACGACTTAGCCGCGATAATATTCGAATTGGTCGATCGCGAATTTCTTCATTTCCTCTAAATCCGGTTCCGCGCCGATTCCCGGCTCGTCCCAAAGCTCGACGCAGCGGAAGCTGCGCGCGGGCCGATTCTTCGCTTCGTCGCCCGGCTCCTCGACGAGCGTCGTTGCGAGCGCGGGGACCGGATCGTACTCGAAAATCTCCTCGAACCGAACGTAGTCGATCGGCAGGACGAAATTCGACGTCGACGCGAGCGCCGCCAAATGGCGAAAACCGAGCGAAGATTGAAGGTCGAACCCGGCGTAACACCCGACTTCTTTCGATTCTGCAAATTCGGCAATACGGCGCGATTCCGCAAGCCCGCCGACCCGGCCCGGCTTCAAGCAGACAAGGCCGCAGGACTCTATGTCCAACGCAATTTTAGCGTCCGCAAGGGAGAGAATCGATTCGTCTAAGCAGATCGGCGTGCGAATCGCGCTCTTGAGCATAGCGTGCGCGACGAAATCGCGCGGGTTCAGCGGCTGTTCCAGGCAGTTGAGCGAGAAATCGTCCATGCGGTAGAGCGTGTCCGCGTGCTTGTTGTAATCCAATTCGCCTTCGACGTCCACCTGCAGCTGCAGCCACGCGGGGTAATCGACGCGCGCAAAGCTCACAATTTGAACTTCCCAGCCCGGCCGCAGTTTAATCGTTACGCGCGCGAAGTTTTCGTCGACAGCGCGCTGCATACCCGTGAAAAAATCGTCGCGCTCGACCGAGCGGTCGAACGTGAGCCCGACTTTCAACGCCTTCTTTTCGCCGCCAAGAACCTTCCAGAGCGGCTTGTTCAGCAGACGAGCGTTCAGATCCTGCCACGCCAGTTCCAGCGCCGCTTTAGCGTGGTTATTGCCCCGGACGCGAGCGTAAGACTCTTCCAAAACGTCGACGCTTGCCAAGCCCCCTCGGTCCAAAACGCGCGGCGCGATCTGATCGCGAAGGGCCGCATAGGTCCCGACCGACCATTCGCTCGTTATGAGCGGACTATTGCCGGGCGCGACTTCGCTCCAGCCCGACGCCCCTTCGCCCTCCAGACGAACGACGACGACGTCGCAATGCTCGACCGTCGAATCGGAAATACGCGTCGGTTGTTTTAACGGAAGTCTGAGCAAATATCCTTCAAGGCGATCAATACGCATAATTATAGGGCTCCGAAAAAGGGTTCTAAGTTCCTGCGCTGTTCGGACGCAAGCGCGCCGAGAAAACGCGACGTCTGCGCAGCGGCGTCAATCTGTCTTATTTTATCAAAACCGACCGTTGTTGCAAGTTCTTTTTCAATCTTCGAGCTCAACGCGGCAATCTTCTTGGACAAATTCAGTCAAAATGAAAAGAATCTGAAGAATTTTTAGTAATGTTTTTAATGTTTCTGATGAATAAGCCGATTTTAACGAATAGGAGCGTTGTAGTGGCGACGCGACCGCGTCGGCTCAACGCGCCGACTACCTTTAACCTGTGTCAACTGCGCAAAATGCGCTTGTCGAACGGATCGTACTATGGATTGGATAAACTTTGCAGCCGCAGGGGCGGCTATTGTCGCGGCGTGCGGCTATAATCAGCACGGGTGGACGCAAGACTACGCCGCGAAAACCGTTTTTGGGAAAACGAGGCCCGTGCAGCAGCAGCTTGTCGATTCGAGACACGTTTCGTACCGACTCTCGAACGACCCGAGTATAAACGCCGCGTACGAACCGCCCGTTGAAGCGCCTACCGTGAGCGGACCTCCCGTAGCGGGCCCTACTGTAACCGCGCCGACTGTGAGCGCTCCTGCGGTGAACGTTTCCAACGTCGACGTTCCTGCGACAAGGGTTCCTGCCGCAAGCGCCGCGTCGACGCCGCAGCCGCGATTTGTCGCGCCGAGATATGCGAACGTTTCGACAAGCGTTCCGAGCGTTAAAACCGTGCAGATGACGCGGTTCGAACAGCCCGCAGAATTGGCGTCCTTGGCGCAGGACGCCTTGACCGACACGCTCGACGACGCAGGCCAAGAGCAGCCTGCGGAACTTAGCGCCGTCCCGCAAGACGCCGACGTCTCTGGAGGCGCTCTGGACGCCCTTGACCTTAGCGAAGGAGAAGGCGCTTTCCCGGCGACCGAGAACGAGTCGGTCGGGCTGAGCGATTTCGCGGCGGCTGAATCTGAAGGGGTCGAGTCCTCGCCGCAGCCGCAAGGGCTCGAGCCGGGACTTCTGAAAAACGTCGGTTATCCCACCAGACCGCAGGGGAAGGCCATTACGGCGCCGACGCCCATCAATACGCCGATGACGATTCCAAAAGACGAGAAAGCGCCGAACGACGGCGGCGTCCTTAATCCCGCCGCGCTGGAGAACCACAACAGAGCGATGGCGATACGGTCCCGTTGTTTCGTCGGCTCCGCAGTGCATGGTCCTGTCATGCCCGAAGACATGGGCGGCGTCCCGACCTACGCGCCCTTCAATTACGCCGTCGTCGCGCCCGCCCCGACCTGCGCGCCTTCCAACTATCCTGTTGGTTCCGCGCCGACGTACGTCGCTCCAGTTGCGCCCGCGCCGACGTACGCGCCCTTCAACAACGTTGCCGCTCCCGCTCCGCCGCCCGCTCTTCCCAATTGCGCCTACCCCGCCGTCCCGGCGCGCGATCCGGCGTCGATTCCGCCCCAATTGCCTCCGAGAGAATGCGCGCCTATCGTGCCGCAAGTCAACTGTTTTACCTCTGCGGCGCAGCCGAGCGCGTGTTCGAGCGTTTCCTGCGGCCCGACGATGGGCGTCATGGATCCGCCGACGATGCCGCTGCGGCACAATATGGCGGCGTGGGGAGCCGACCAAGGCGCAGAAGAATATGTCGTGTGCGAGTCCGAGTCCTGCGTCCTTGACGATCCCTGCGCGGCGGCGTCTTGCGCTATGTCCGGACTGATCGGCGAGGTCGACTATTTAGGATGGCAGGCTGAACGCATCGACGCTTCCTCCGCAGTGTTCGCGCCAAACGGAAACCCCTACGACGCGCCGACGATCTCCCCGGTCGGCTCGGGTATGCGCGCCAGATTAGGATACCGCGCTTTGTCCGGATGGGACGTTATATGGAACTATACTTACTTTGAAGCAGACGGAACGGAAACCGCGTTTCCTGTCGAAGGACCGACGGATCCCTTTCCGTATGCTCGCGGCCCGATCGACGCGAACGCCGACGTCCAGCTGAATCTGCACGCCCTTGAATTAGGAAGATGGAACTGGAGCGGAATGGGTTCGCTGAGACCCTTCGTCGGGTTCCAATGGACTCAACTGAAAGAAACGGCAACGTCGCCCGTAAGCGCGAGCAACGCCAACGCGGGAAGTTGGGCGCAGTCGAATCTTGACGCGTATGGACTCAGAATCGGCGTCGAATGGAAGCGTCCGCTCTTCGGAAACTTCCAAGCGTACGCTAAAGCCGCGGGCTCGATCGCCGTCGGCGAACTCGACGCGGTTACAGAGCGATTCGAAAACGGCGCGTGGTATGTCGCGCAAAACTACTCCAAAACGCACGCGTCTCCTTCGGTAGAAGCGGCGCTAGGGCTCGCATGGAATATGGGAAATTTCCAAGCGCGCGGCGGATACGAGTTTAACGACTGGTTCAACGCGGCGAGACTCGGCGATAAAACGACCGATTTCATCGCGCACGGCTGGTTCGCCGGGCTCTCGTGGAATAGGTGATTCCATAGCTTCGCCCGCTAACCTCGGCTGACAAACAAGGGACCGCAAAGGGACGAAACGGCTCTTTGCGGTCTCTTTGTGTAATGGCGAAAAATGAAAAATGGCGTCGCGGAGCAAGGCGCTTCTTGCAGGCAAATTTATTGAAGCTTTTTTAGGAACCGATCTATGGACTCCCTTGTCCAATACTAGCGCCCTGATACAATAACAGGCAGTCCCATTCTCATGCTCCACAACTCGAAGGCGAAGTTGTGGGGCGGACTTTTACTTACTCATATTGCAACCTTCTTGGGGTACAATGTCCTCTCTGCAGTACGCAAAGCAGATTTTGTGCGCCGCCTAGGGCGCCGTTTCCGTCGTTTTAATGTCCTTGCTGTATTGTTTGCTGAATCAGGCT